>CAYPZO010000054.1:0-10144 GCA_964415135.1 uncultured Desulfurococcales archaeon
ATTCGCTATTAAACCCATTAGTAGACTTTACGATGCTCCTAATACTAACAATAACCTTTATAATGCTAGCACTAATAGCTAATAAGGTAACCTTAATAAAGAGGTTATAGTTAAAGTGAAGTTATTTATTTCGTTATCTTCTTGACAAATAATATTTAAACCCAGATAGGTTTTCCATTGAGTGTATAATAATCGGTAAAATTATGGAGCCTGTATTTGCTCTGAAGAAACCAGCAATTAATTTTATTGTAAAAGATGAAGTATGTACTAATATGAGGCGTTGTCTTAGCGGGTTCTTGTATGATAGTATATGTATTAGTGAGAACATTATTGCTGATACTATTACTGAGTAGCTAATCCCACTTCACTAGACAATAGATATTCCTCTACTAGACCTCTGAAGAATAGCTCTTCTCCAGTAGGAGCAACTATGAATGCTAGAACCATAAACTCCTAGACATTCCTCAATTCCATTGGTGGCTTACATTTATTAGTAATTTTAGCTCCTAGGAAGCAAGTTAATAGTGAAACTAGACTAGCTAGTGCTATGCCTTCAGCACAGGTTACTTCATCTACTTTTAGCCCACGTATTTTCGCTTTAATGAAAGGTAAGCAAGCATGCTTTCTCATAATATTCCAGATATTATGTAGAAGAGTAGTTGAAATCATAAGCCAAATAACACCGAAGGAAATCATAAGGATATTAATTAGAATCTCATAGGTGTGGAGTTGTGCTAGAGCTCTTTCGATAAAGTACTTAATTATTGAAGCTGAAATCCCGTATGAAATTGCTGATAGGATAAACCAAGTAGATAACTCGGCAACAACCTTCTTGATAGTAGATAGTGCTTCCTCAACTATTACTAGCACCAACTACATCTAGGCTTTATCTACTTAAAGCAATTATGTACTCCAAGTCCATAAAGCTTATATAGGGATTCAATAAGAGCCATCAAAGAACATCGTTAACGCTGCCGAGCTACTCTATATTGATGTTTTCTTATTTTCTCTTTTGACTTCTTCTAGGAACTTTTTATACTTTCTTTGAGTTCTCTTGCTCTCTCATGGAGGATATAGCCCATTTGTTCAAGCATGGTTATATATTGTAGTAGTCTAGAACATGAAGGTAGTGGGACTTCTGAAGGATCTCTACATACAATTCTCTTACATTTTGGACATTCTACTTCTAATTCATAGTCGAAGAACTCCACGTCTTCTCCGTAGTAAGGATATTTTTAATTACTTTTTGGGTGAGTAATTCGCTTATCCTTGGACAGTACTTGAGGATTATGGTAATCTTCCTAACTTCTTTTCCCGGTATTGTTTTATAAGTTGTTTACATGATAAGAGGCTGGTTTGTTAAAAGGAGGAAAAAATATGTTTAGTGATATTGTGGGCGTAGGTGTTGTCAGTTATCCTAAAACTCCTTTGTCTTTGTAGAACTTTTCTGCACCTGGGTGTAGTGGTATTGGTACTTTTGGAGCTGTTTCTAGCTTAATGTCTTCCGCTCTCTTGTGCACTGCCTTGATTTCATCTAGGTGGCCGAACATGGTCTTTAGGAACTCGTATACTACATCATCTGGTATGTCGGCACGGCATACTAGGAGTGCCATGACCGTTACTGTTTGTATGTCCTTCTTCATGAAATCGTAGGATCCCTTAGGTATTATTAGTGGTAGGTATAGGTTTCCTAGTCCTGCATCCTTTAGCTTCTGTATTGCATCATTTGGTACCTCTACTAAGTTTATTGGTACGTGCGCCGCTAATTCTACTACTATTGGTGTTGGTACTCCTGCTACGTTGAAGAACGCATCAACTAGTCCTTGCTTCATTTGTTGTACGGCTTCTTTGTATCCTATTTCTATCTTTACTATTTTATCCCATAGTCCTAGTGTTGATAGTATTGTGTAGGCTGTAGCGTATAGTCCGCTTCCTGGGTTACCTACTGCTACTTTCTTTCCTTCTAGGTCCCATATTGTTTTAATGTTTGCGTCAGCTCTTGCTACTATTTGTATTGGTTCTGGGTATAGTGCTGCTAGCGCTCTTAGTACTTTTACTGGTTTTCCTTTGAATTCCTCAATTAGTTTTCCATTGTAGGCGAAGTATGCTACGTCGCTTTGAGCTAGTGCTATTTGTGCATCTCCTATGTTTATTGCCTTACAGTTTGCTACGCTTGCACCGCTTTCTCTAGCTGTAACCTTTAGCTTCTCACTATACTTGTCAACTACTTCTGCTATTTTGAATCCTAGTGGATTATAGATGCCTCCGGGGCTACCAGTATATATTACCAAGCTATATGCAGCTGCTGGTGTAGTTGTAGGTGTGGTTTTAGTTGGTGTTGTAGTGGTTTGTGGAGGTGCTGTTGTAGCCATGTATATTGCGAGGGCGGCTATGATTATTATTATTACAACAACTACTCCTATTAGAACAGATTTGCTTACACCTTTATGTACGGACATGAAGGGCACCCGTGTGACAATAGTATAAGTTTACCTTCTAGGGTTTAAAATTTATCTATTGTTATACTATGTGGTAATATAATGACTTTGTTATTTTCTAGTTATTGAGATTCCTATTTTCTTGTAGTACATGTATTGTTTAACTGTTACAATGACTAATAGTATTGCTGTTATTAATACTATTATTTCGTTTAATGAAACTGAACACACACCGAATATTGTTAGTAATACCCTAATCCATTTCTCTCTTATTGGTCCCATGAGCCATCCTGTAATACCGCTAGCTACTGCGTGTATGACTACTACTGTTATTGCTATTGTCTTTACTAATGTTAGTAGTGTTGTTGTTGTCCATTCTGGTATTGCTGTTATTAGTAGACATGGTGATACTACGAATATGTATGGTAGCATGTACATTGCTAGCCCATATTTTGATGCATTTATTGCTGTTTTCCAGAAGTGTGCTCTAGCCAGTATAGCTCCTGCATATGCTGCTAGTGCTACTGGTGGTGTTAGGTCTGCTAGTATTCCGTAGTAGAATACGAACATGTGTGATGCTAGTTTTGCTGTTTCTATTGCATATCCTAGGGTTGTGTGGATGAATTTTACTAGTGTTGGTGCTAGTATTGTTGCTGTGATAATGTAGTTTGCCGTTGTTGGTACTCCCATTCCTAATATGAGTGAGAATATTGATGTCATTAATAGTAGTAGGTATAATTGTCCCATACTAGCTGTTAGTAGTAGATCCCCTAATGTCTTGTGTAGTCCCGTGAAGCTTATCATTGCTTGTACTACGCTTGCACTTGCCGCTGCTAGGAATACGGGAACACTATCTCTTAATGCAGAGTCTATTGAGACTACTATTGCTCTTGCTACTTCTCTTGCCTCCCTATAAATGAATCCTATTACTATTGCTATTAGTATCGATGATATTCCTACGAAGAATAGTGCTGTTGCTAGTTTAAGTCCGCATACTAGGTTTACGAAGAGGGCCATTGCTATTAATATTCCACTAAACAATGCCTTATGTAATGGCTTGATGTTATCATCTGCAACCCATGCCACGATAATAGCTGAGCTTAGCGCGGTCATTACCGCATGCTGAGGTTCTATTTTTAATAGTGCGAATATGATTATGGGTATGGGCGCTATGAAGTATATCTTCTTTAATAGCGGTTTTAATGGCGGTACCTTCTCTAATCCCCTTAGTCCAAGCCTTTTACACTCCTTGTCAATGAACACGTATACTCCATAGTAGTATAGTATTGCTGGTAGTGCTGCTGCTATCATTATATCTCTATATGGCCTTCCAAGGAATTCTGCCATAATGAATGCTGCTGCTCCCATAATTGGTGGCATTAGCTGTCCTCCTGTTGATGCTACTGGTTCTACGGCTCCAGCTATTTCTGGTGGGAATCCTGCTTTCTTCATTGCTGGTATAGAAAAGGTTCCTGTAGTTAGTACGTTTGCAACGCTGCTTCCAGATATCATTCCCATTAAACCGCTTGAAACTACAGCTACTTTAGCTGGTCCTCCTGGCTTTTTACCTATTAGTGATAGTATTAGGCTTGTTATGTATTCTCCTACTCCTAGATTTCTTAGAATGGAGCTAAAGAATAGGAAGGCGAAGACGTAGGTTATCATTACGTGTAATGGTATTCCTAGGAATCCCGTATTTTGTCCTATGAATAGGTTGAATAGTCCTCTCATCCACTGTATACCAGTAACCCCCATAGGTTTGTTAACATATGCGTAGTAGAATCCGTAGGCTATGAAGGCTAGCATTACTATTGGTAGTACGGGTCCTATTGCTCTTCTAGTGGCTTCAGCTATACCAAATATTATTAAGAAGATCATTACCACAGTTAGTGGTGTTACCTGTTCAAGACATGTCTCAACGCTGTGATATATCGTGTATAGGTATACAATGTATAGAGGGCCTATCATTACTATAGCTGCAAGTATCCAATCATACCAAGGTATTTTATCTGATAATCTTTTCCTAGTTACAGGGTATAGCAAAAAAGCTGCAAATACCGTTATCGACAATATGATTGCTTTAGCTGGATATGTTTGGAAGAATATTGATGGTTCTAGGAGCCACGGACAATATATGCCATATCTACTTAGTATATCGAATATAGCCATATTGAATCCTAACTGGTAATATAGTTCGAGGATGGCGAGGAATACTGCGAGCGCGAAGATAACCCATTTAGCTTTTCCTGTTTTACCACGTTGGATAATGAGTTTTTCTATTTCTTTTTCAGCTTCCTTAGGAACTTCCTCGGTAACTGAGTTTTTGACCTCACTGGTAGAGGTCAAATAAAATCCCTCCGCACTCTCATATACTCTATAACCTAATACTTAAGTTTATTTACTCAGCCAAAGTAGTCATCAATTATAGCTGCGAGCATGGTTTAAGGTACTTTTAAAGTTAATACTCCTCTACATTTATTTAAGTTGTAGATATGGTTTTCTATGATTATTGTCATGTTGTAGGCATTCTTTATATCGATTGATATTTGCTTACCTAGGAACTTATTGATTGACTTTATAACTACGTAATCTCCTACGTACTCTATCTTTCCTCCGCCTGCATCTTCGGGTGTTACTGGCACTCCTGCTCCAAATGATTGAGTCCATACCTCATATAGGTAAAAACCATCCTTCTTGACTATTAGTATATCGTATTCAGGAGTTAAGTGCACGCTATGAATAAATGATACGTTAATTAGTGTATTTATTGGCACTTTAACTACTTCACTCCAACACTTACAATTATTAACTGAACACTCTACAATAATTGAGACATACTGTCCATGAGTTATAGTAATGAGGGTTACTGTCGCTAATATTAGCATTGCTATCAACAAGGCAATATACTTTAATATCGTAGTTTTCATGATCACACCCATGGTCGGGTGATTTACTAACAATAGTTTACAATATTAAAGTAGGTATTTTAAACTTGAAAGCTTTAATCTATTTACTTTACATGTAGAATGACATTTGAGGCAAAGTTTAAATTTAACTTTAAGATAGATTTTACATTGTCTCTAGTATTTGGGATAGGTAATAAGTATGACTCAAGTTGAGGTAACATATTATAAGGAAATACCCATAATTTATAAGAAAATACATAGAACAACTGTTCCAGTACAAATACTAAAACCTGCAACAAATTTTGATCCCAACATACTTTGGCAAGAAGATCCAAATATCTATAAAATACTTAAGGAGAGTAAGGATCTTGAGGAGGCTAGATATAAACTCTACATGTATTTAAATGAACTTGAGTGGAAGTATAGGTGTGCTAAGGTTAAGCTTCATCCGCTTGTTGAAGCTGTCGCTCACGACGCTATTAGGGTATTTAGGAACATTATTTCTCCAAGGAACGAGATGCTTAGCGGTTTTAGTGCTCTATCGTGTCTATGGAGAATAGCTAAGGGTGATATTAAGGCTTTAAGTGAAGTTGATGAGGGATTTATGTTGGAGTTCCTTCACTTATTCAAGGCTATTAATGGAAGACCTGATATATATCCAGCTAAGTATGCTGAAGGATTAGAACAAATAGATTTTAGTAAGATTAAGGGTAGAAAAGCAGGTATTGCTAGATCCAATTACCTTGATAAGTTAGCGGAGAGGATATGGAACTATATACGTAGGTATCGTTCAGGATTAGACCCTGAGGTTATTGAAAAGAGAAAGAAGAATAAGAAGAAGATACTTGAGCACTTCGGTGCCAGTGAAGATAATTGGAAGGACTATATGTGGCATTTTAGGCATGTAATTAAGGGGAGAAAGGGTATAGAGCATTTAGAGAAACTAACAAAGTTAAGTAGAGATGAAATAAGGAGCCTGATGATAGCTGTTGAGAATAGAATACCCTTCGGGATTACTCCATATTACCTACACTTATGGGATCTTGAAACTCCATGGAAGGAAGACTATCAAGTTAGAGCGCAAGTACTACCGCCACTCCATACAGTAGTTGAGATGGCAGCTCATAGAGCTGATAGAAGCTATTACTTTGACTTCATGGGCGAACACGATACCTCACCTCATGACTTAATAACTAGAAGGTATCCAATGGTAGCGATAATTAAGGCATCAAATACTTGCCCCCAGGTATGTGTGTATTGTCAGAGAAACTGGGAGATTGAGGAAGCTTTAGATCCTAGAGGTATACCTACTAAGAAAGCTATTGATGCTGCAATAGACTGGTTTGCTGAGCATCCCCAAATAAAGGACATACTAATAACTGGAGGCGACCCAATGGTACTTGACGACAACATGATCGAGTACATTGTTAAGAGATTTGCCGAAATGGATCACATCATGAATATTAGAATTGGTACGAGAATCCTAGTAACAGTTCCATTCAGGATTACCGATAAACTTGCAGAAATGCTTGGTAGCTACATAGAGCCTGGAAAGAGATGGGTAGGCGTAGTAACTCATGTAGAGACAGCCTATGAAGTTACACCTGAAATGGCTGAAGCAGTCTATAAGCTTAGAAAACAAGGACTATACGTATACAACCAGCAAGTATACACGTTCTGGACGAGTAGGAGATTTGAGACGGTTGCACTTAGAATAGCGTTAAAGAAAGTTGGTATAGATCCATACTATACGTTCTACCCCAAGGGTAAGTGGGAGCACAAGGATTACATAATACCAGTAGCAAGAATACTACAAGAGAGAAAGGAGGAGGCAAGGCTACTTCCTGGAGTATTTAGAACTGAAGAACCAGTATTTAATGTACCTAGACTTGGTAAGAACCACTTAAGAGCATGGCAAGACCGTGAGCTAATAATGATAAGGCCTGATGGTAGGAGAGTATATCTATGGCATCCATGGGAGAAGAACATACAATTAGTTGATCCGTACATATACACTGACATAGTGTCGATTAAGATGTATCTAGATAAGTTACAGGAAGTATTTGGAGAAGACCCTGAAGACTATAAGAGCATATGGTATTACTACTAACCTTATCATTATTTAAATTAAATAAAACCTCCTTTTTCTCTTCAATAGCTATAGTGTTGTTTATTTTCCATGTTAGTTCATCTAGTAGTTAACTATTAGCTTCTTATCGGATTCATTTAGTTCTCGTGTACCCCATAGATCTAAACTTGCTCCAGGTTCGCTATGTATATGTTGTTGCTGTTATTACTACATTTTTTATACCATAATTTTTCATAACTATGGCTTCTAGTTTTTTCTCTTAAGTTATCGTCTACTCTTATTAAATCTAATGATATGAGTACTAAATCGTCATCACCACTGGACTATTCCAGCGTTTAGAGGATCATGCACATCAATACTTTTATCTTTACGATTTACGTAGCCTGCCATTGGGAAACCAGGTTCTGGAGTGATATCGGTTTTTGAGAATTCTATGTACATAGCTTTATCCTACTCCATTACCGTTGTAACTGCTTTGACTAGTTTTTTGGGTTTATCTATTGGGCATCCTAGTTTTACACCAAGTCTATAAGATAGTAATTGTAGTGGTATAGCATTTACTACTGGTGTTAGATGTCTATCAGCTGATGGAACTGTTATCATGTCTACCGGCATGTCTATTAGGGTTTGAGCTTCTTCACTAGCTATTACTATAACTGAAGCATTCCTGTCGTAAGCGTCCTTTATTAATGGATAAGTAGCTTTTATGGCACCTGATTCAGCTGGTACAATGAATATTGTTAGGAACCCGGAGTCTACGAGAGTTATAGGTCCGTGTCTAAATTCTCCAGCTTCTACTCCTTCAGCATGGAAGTATGCTGCTTCTTTAAGCTTTAATGCTCCTTCAAGTGCTATTGGGTAGTTTATCCCACGTGAAATCACGTATCCGCTCTTTACCTTATTTGCTATCTTTGTTGTTATGGTATCGGCGTTTTTGTCCATTAATTGTACATGGTCTTTTAGCTTTAATGCTGCTTCTTTTATTTTTTCTATGCGTTCTTTTACCTCACTTGATGTTAGTTCTCCTATGTATTCACTAGTTCGTAGAGCTGTTGTATATAGTACTGTCAGTGTTGATGTGAAGGTCTTTGTTGCTGGAATACTTAGTTCAGGTCCTGCTCCTACAGGTAAGTATAGACTTGATAGTTTAACGAGCCTTGAGTCTATGTTGTTTGTTATGGCAAGTATTGTTGCCCCTCTAAGCTTTGCTTCGTAGATCGCTTTTATTACATCACCTGTTTCGCCGGATTGAGAGATGGCTATCACTAATGTTCCTGGAGCCACATTCTCTACATGATATAATGGGAATTCTGCTGCACTTAAAACTATGGGGCTTATACCTACAAGTTCCGTTAAATAATAACTTGCAACCATTCCTGCATGAAGACTTGACCCATTAGCTATTATGTATACTTGATTGGCACCGCTTATTAGTCGAGCTGCAAATGCATGATATCTTTTCTGAACTACCATTAAAGCTCTTAGTATGGCATAAGGGTTTTCGTATATTTCCTTTAACATGTAATGGGGATAACCATCTTTTTCTATTAATTCACTTGGTATATCTATGGGCTCATATTCTTTACTTACCTCCTTTAAGGTGCTTGAATTAATTACTTTAATTCCATCCTTACTTATGTAGGCTATTTCACCACTATTTAATTCAATGTATTTCTTAGCGAATGGTTTTAATGCTGATTTAGTTGAGGATACGTAGTATGCTTCCTCTGATACTCCTATGTAGAGTGGTTGAAGTAGGGTATAAGCCAGTATAGATTTTTCGAGTGAAGTTAAGACTGCAATACTGAATATTCCTTCCAGTTTCCTTACAGCATTAATAAATGAATCAAGTAATCCTAAGCCTTTATTTACTCCATCTTCTATTAGGTGAGGAACAACTTCGAAATCACATCGAGACTTAAAGTAATGACCATTTACTATTAATTCATCTCTTAAATCCTCATAATTCTCTATAACTCCATCCCCTACTACAGCTATCCTATTCCTACAATCAAGATGTGGATGGGCATTATCGTAATGAGGTCTTCCATGAGTAGAGAATCTTGTATGGCCAAGACCTATAGAGCCTTTTAGCTCGTAAAGTTTAAGATTGGAGTAAACTTCATCTATGCTTCCTTTATCTTTTCTTACCCATAATGCATCTTTATATAAAGTTACAATTCCTGTACAATCATTACCTCTATGTTTTAGGTACTTTAATCCACGTACTATATCTTCTACTACATCTTTATCCTTTGTACAGAATATGCCAAAGATACCGCCCATTCCACGTCCCACCGCATTATGTCATTAGTTTATTGTTTTTCCTTCATATTATCTCTCCAAATTTATGAGTGTGCATAAGGGCTTTAAGCAATTCTCAACTAAACTGCTTGGAATGTTAGTAACATTAGTAACAACTATGTTTACCTACAATAACTGTTACGACGTTAACGCTATTCCATGTTCATTGACTAGCTATAAGTAAGTGTTCTTCCATGTTACTAACATTAACACAAGATAACTATAAATCTTTAAGGCACTGTTTTTAGGAGTATTGGTGATTGGGTATAAGTCTTATGGAGTTGTTTAAATCAATAGTAACATCATTACTTGACCGAATAGTTATTGAAGAAGCCAATAACATAATGGAGGTTGCAAAGATAGTTGCTCAATCCATTAAGAATGGGGGTATACTCCACGTTATTGGG
>CAYPZO010000055.1:0-7937 GCA_964415135.1 uncultured Desulfurococcales archaeon
TATTTAGGAGAGTACGGATAAGGTTTAAAGCCTGAAACTATACGATATAGAAATCAGTGGTAAGGTGATAAAGTGTCAACAAGAAGCATGAGTAGTAGGATAACTGACATAACTAAGATATTGGGATACGAAATACCACATGAATGGAAGAAGTTCAGATATAGAGGTAAGACTCTAGAAGAACTACTAACCATGCCTATGGATGAATTCATAAAACTACTACCAGCAAGACAGAGAAGAAGCTTAAAGAGAGGCTTTTCGCCTCAACAGAGAAAATTGCTAGAGAAGATAAGGAAAGCTAGAAAACTACTAGCTCAAGGAAAGAAAGTTGTAATAAAGACTCATGTAAGAGACATGATAATACTACCAGAAATGATAGGATTAACAATAGCGGTATACAATGGTAAAGAATTCATACCAGTAAAAATAGTACCAGAGATGATAGGACATTACTTAGGAGAATTCAGCATGACATGTAAGAGAGTACAACACGGTGAACCAGGACTGAAAGCAACCAGAAGCAGCTTACACGTAGCACTCAAGTAATCACATAAAAACTCCTCCTTTTAATGAGGTGTACCCTTCTTCTTGCATATAAAATATGTAGACGCACACTGTCACGCCCACGAATATGATGAGGGGCGTCTAGCAAAGTATAACCATATTCTTCTACTTAGTGTAGGAGATGACTATACTTCATCAGTAAGGAATATGGAATTAGAGGAAAAGTATTCTAACATAATAGGAGGTATAGGAGTTCACCCTTGGAGCATAGGATATGAAGTATCAATAGAAGAGGTAGATAAAACCATAGAATTAGCTCTGAACATGAAGCCGAAGATGATTGGTGAAATAGGTTTGGATAACAGATTTAGGCTGAAGACAATCGAATTACAAAGAAAAGCATTTATTAAATTCCTTGAACTAGCTTCATCGCTAAAAAACGTGATAGTAAACGTTCATGCCCTAGGAACATGGAGCGAAGTTTTCCAAGAACTAACTAACTATAATATTAGAGTAGCTATATTCCACTGGTATACGGGCCCCATAAACCTTCTAAAGGAAATTGAATCGCAAGGATACTACATAACTATAAATCCATCAATAATCTTTCAAAAAAGACATAAAGAAGTATTATTATCAGCACCACTAAACATAATATTAACTGAAAGCGATGGACCCTACAAGTATAGAGGTCAATTACTACACTCAGGTATGATACCTAAATTAATAGAATACATTGCTAAAATAAAGGTCATGGATGTTGAGGAAACTAGAAAAATGGTGAATAACAACGTTAAAGGTATGCTAAAGTGTATTGGTATTAGCATAAACTTAGCTTAAACGGGTCTAAGTATAATTAACTTAATGTTACCCTCTTTACCTATTCTAGTGATGGTTCCAGCCCTTAGTAACAAAACATGTTTTAACCTAATATTTCCGCTATCGTCTATTAACCTAACTTCATAAACTCCATTACCAATTATCTCTACAGAGTCTTTATAGAGAGTAATCTTAGTTATAGGATATGTATCAATCCTTGACGTTCCTAGAAGGGAGTTAACCTCATTAACTAAACCATTAATGTCATTAAGATTCTTAAAGATAATCTCCTTTACCTTCTCTTCACCTACAAAGCACTCTAATGTCTTAAATACATTACCTGCTACATAGCCATATATCCTAAGCTTATACAATATGTAATCGCAAATATCATTCACTATATGTATATTTAATGTATTGACATCCAACCCTAACGCAGCAGCTATAAGCTTTAAATATAGATTATGTATTGAACCTAAACTATATTTAAAGCTTATTAATGGAGGATTATCTATCAAAGAATCCTCCCCTTGAAGTAACAATACCCTACTATACGTTACTGGCATCATCTTACTTAATTTACCAAGAATAACGCTTAACTCCGATATAATACTACAAGGTATATACTTATCAACTTCCTTAGAGATGAATATAATATTATCTGACTTGAATATAAGGGGTTTCTCAACCTTAATTAATACTATGTCTTTTCCATAACCCTTCCAATAACTTGAAATCTCCTTTCCCCATGCACGAATATTGAAGTCTAATCCATTTACTATTACAGTACTTGGAGCATTACATGTAGCTTCTACCTCAAAATAAATATACTTGGTATTAATAGGTCTTGGATACCAGTGGTCTTGGGGTAATAGTTTATCCTTAAGCTTCAAGTAATATGAAAGCTCTACTCTATTAGCCCTAACAGGCGATTTTAATACTACTTTCTCATTATCTATACGCTTTACGCTCCATGGATGCTTAACTTTAAGTTCACGTACATCTGGAGTTAACTTCAATAAAACCTCATTAATGTTCCTAGGAGAAATTAGTATCGCATTTACGTTATAGTATTCCTTCTCTTCATATAGTGTTAAGTGTATTTTCCAAATACCATCATTGCGCTTGTTCAATATTCTCAACTCCTCTATATCATTGTTACGATATTATACAAGAACTTTTATAAAGTAGCATAGGTACTTAGCTAAACACCGAGAGGTGCATTATAAATGAGTACTAATGCTATCCGGGGAACTACGAGAATTGATATAGAAGCGATAGTCGATGAGATTAGCGATTTAATAGAGCATGGAAAGGTAGATAGAGTTAGCAATATTCTTAGAAAGTTAACTCCTCAAGATATAATTGATGTACTCCTAAGACTTGATGAAGAGAAGAGAAGGACTATTGCAGCATTAATAAGCAATGACGTATATGTAAAGATACTTGCGAAATTACCTGAGGAAGTCTTACTAGATGTTGTTAAAGTTATTGGAATTACAAGGTTAGCTAGAATAGCACCCGAAATACCTCCAGACGAACTTGCAGATGTAATTGAGAAGCTACCACCATACTATAGAAGGCAAATACTAAGAGAATTACCATACTGGAAATTAGAGGAAGTTAAACCACTACTAGGTTATCCTCCTGAAACAGCAGGAGGTGTAATGACCACCCGTATACCAATATTCAATGAAAAGCAACGTGTTGCTGAGGTTATTAAGGAATTTAGCATTAAGAACGAGTTCGGCTTCTACGATAAAACAAACTACATATACGTTATTGATGATGAGGGTAAATTAAAGGGCTGGATAGATGTTAAATCGCTATTCACGATACCTAGGGATAAGAAGATAGGAGAAGTAATACTACCGTGCAGAGTTACAGTCAACGCGCTTGCCGATAGAGAAGAAGCCGCAAAGCTTGTAGTAAAATACGATTTAACTGAAATCCCTGTTGTTGACTCTGAAGGAAGACTCCTTGGAGCAATAACCGTCGATGATATTATTGACGTAATTGTTGCAGAGTCATCAGAAGATTTACTTAAGTTCGGAGGATTACTCCAAATAATTAAGGGAGCGTATCTTACAGCTAAAATAACTGATCTAGTAAAGAAGAGAGCTATATGGTTAATAGTATTATATCTAATGGAATCAATAACAGTAACTGTTATTAGTAGTTTTAGAGATGTCATATCAGCTGTTGTAGCTTTATCATTCTTTATACCGTTATTGACAGATACTGCAGGTAATGCAGGCTCACAGTCAGCTACATTAGTTATAAGGTCTTTAGCAATAGGAGAAGCTAGAACAACAGATTTCTTCAGGATATTATTGAAGGAATCAATGTCTGCATTATTACTTGGACTTATACTTGCACCAGCAGGCTTCACGCTAGCTTATGTTACCTCACGAGACTTACTCGTCGCATTAACTGTGTCATTAACATTAATCCTAGTTATATTAATAGCTAGTCTCATAGGGGTAACATTACCATTTATAGCACTAAAAATCAAGGCTGATCCCGCAGTAGTATCAGCACCACTACTCACCACTCTAACAGATGTACTAGGACTATCCACATACTTCCTTATTGCAACCTACCTTCTAGGACTAAGATAACCTATTATCGTCCTAATATCCATATTTAAACCTCTAAGCAATTTTGATTTAGATAGGAGGTTGAATTAGTTGCAAGAAGAAGTAAAAGTTTATGGACACGTAATGGGGATTAGAAGACTAGGTAGTATAGTATTTATAGTTTTAAGGACATTTGATGGGATAGAACAGGTAACCATTAAGAAAAAAGAAGTAAGCCCTGAAACATGGAAGATAGTTAGCGAACTCGGTAGTGAATACTTTATCGAAGTTAAAGGAACTATGATTAAAAGCACCATAGCCAAACTTGGAAGAGAAATAATAGCTAAGGAAATAAAGATAATCTCACCATCATCACCACCACCAATAGACTTAAGTGAAAAGGTTCCAGCAGAATTCCCTACGAGGATCAAGTATAGGTACTTAGACATACGTAAGCCGAGAATAAGGGCCATATTCAGGATTAGAGCAACAGTTGTACAAGCAGCAAGAGAATTCCTAACTAAGAAAGGATTCGTCGAGCTACAATTTCCAATAATAATAGCGACAGCTACTGAAGGAGGAGCAAACCTCTTCCCAGTAAGATACTTCGATAGAACCGCCTATCTAGTTCAAAGCGCTCAATTATACAAGCAGTCAGCAATACCAGCATTCGGAAAGGTATTCACCATAGGACCATCATTTAGAGCCGAGAAATCAAGAACAAGAAAACACCTAACAGAATTCTGGCAAATAGACGTAGAAGCAGCAATGGTCACCAAGGATGGGTTAATGGACCTACAATTCAATCTAGTAAAATACATCTATGAGAAAGTACTAGAAAGAAACGAAAATGACCTAAAGGTACTAGGATTAGACCTTGAAGTACCCGACCACTACGAGAAAATAGGATATGATGAAGCACTCGAAATACTAAAGAGAAAAGGAATAGAACTACCATGGGGGGAAGACTTTGGAGCAGAAGAGGAAAGAGCTCTCTGCGAATCATTTACAGTACCCTTCTTCGTAACAGAATTCCCTGAAGGAGTAGTAGCCTTCTACTACAAGGTAGATGAAAATAACCCCAAGATAGCTCATAGAATAGACTTCTTCGGCCCAGGAACCTATGGAGTAGAATGGTCTTCGGGAGGACTAAGAGAACATGACCCCAAGAAACTTGAAGAAAGAATGAAAGCTAAGGGACTTAACCCCAAGAGCTTTGGATGGTATCTCGAAATGTTCAAGTACGGATTCCCACCACATGGAGGATTTGGACTAGGTGTTGAAAGACTCCTACAAACCATGCTAAAACTCGATAAAATACATGAAGCAATACTATATCCACGAACCCCCGACATACTCGAACCATAACGCATCCTAAAGAGTAGGTTACAATGAATTGAAGAGAATTAAACTGGAAACACCAATAAATTTAGAAATATCAATTTATCCCAGCTTTATTTCATTCCTATTCAAGGTTTATGGAAATAGGCTTTTAAAAATATATGGAGTAGGAAAGAACTGCAAAATAATAGTAGAAGACGAAAATACAATAGTGTACTCTGAAGAATGCGAGAATTATGTTAATGAATGGCTTGGATTATGGTTCAATCCATATGACTTTCTAGCAAAGGTTAAGAGAAGTAAAAGACACATAGTTGAAAGAATACTTGAAGTATACGTTGGGCTAAAATTAATGGTAAGCCCATGGGATAGGGATTTCATATTCATAGCAACGTTCCTATCACGTAGGGCAAATTACCACGTTAGCGTAATAAAATGGATGCACAAGATATTAGACTTAGTGAATGAAGACATTGAATTAATACCATTATATGACTTAACTGAAAGTGTAGGGAGAAGCTATCAGTTAAAACAATTAATGGAGATTATACCCGATTATCTTAAACTAAGAAAAATAACGTACGAGGATCCATGGGCTGAGAGACTCAACCTAATGAAGTTAAAATATGTAGGTCCTAAGGTTACTGATGCATACTTACTATTCACAGGTAAAGGTTCAATATATACTCCATCGGATGTTCATTATCAAAGATTTACTCGGTATCTAGGATTAATAGACAAGGACAAATACGTTATACCAAGTAAACAGCATTGCATCCTAAATAATGCATATTGTTTAAACTGTAGTTTATCCAATGAATGTTTAACAGGTTTAAGCGTAAGAATCTACGATGTACTTAGTGGCTGGTTGCAAACCGTAGGATATGTTCATGATAAGTTGTATTGTAGTAGGAATAGATGTAGGGAATGTCCTTTGAAAAATATTTGTGTTAAATAACTTACCTTTCAATAATCCACGTAGTTTTATCCTTGTAGTCGAATAGCTTTATGTTTAGTTTAGCTAATTCAGCTCTAATCCAGTCAGCTATTTCGTATTCCTTTCTCTTTCTATGTATTTGCCTTATGTTAACGATTAGTTCAATTAACTTATTTACTATATCAGCTTCCATGGATGCTTCAATGAAATACTTATCTAGTACCCCTAGTACTTGGTTAAATTCATATAACATGTTGTATGCTTTTAATAGTAGTGCATACTTAGGCTTGTTACTTAATTCCTTGAATACTAGTGTTGTTAGCTTATAGACGTAGCTGAATGCTTCACTAGTATTAAAGTCGTCATCCATTGAGCTATAGAAACCTTCTCTTATCTCAATTAATTCTCTAAGTATCCTTACATCTTCGTCTCCTAACTTAAAGTCTACATCAACTTCCCTCATTAACTTCTTAAGAGTTTCAACGGTATTTACTAGCCTATTATAGTTCTTTTCGGCCTGAATAAGAGCTTCTTCAGAAAAATCAACAGGCTTCCTATAGTGAACGGTAGCTAGCCATAATCTTATTACTTCAGGCTTCCATTTCTTAAAAGCCTCTCTAAGCGTAATGATGTTTCCTAGGCTTTTACTCATCTTCTCTCCTGCAAATCTAAATAACCCTGCATGAAGCCAGTATTTAACCCATGGTCTTTTACTAAATCTTGCCTCACTTTGTGCTCTTTCATTTTCATGGTGAGGAAATATTAGGTCTTGACCTCCACCATGAATGTCAAATTGTTCTCCTAGATACTTAGAGCTCATAACAGAGCACTCTATATGCCATCCAGGTCTACCTTTACTCCAAGGTGACTCCCACCACGGTTCTCCGGGCTTGGCTGCCTTCCATAAGGCAAAGTCGTATGGGTTCTTCTTTTCCCTTATGAACTCTTCTTCTTGTCCCCAAAGCTCCTTGTTAAGTCTGTTACTTAATCTACCATAGTCATCGTATTTATCGACATCAAAGTAAACGCTACCACTAGGAGCTACATAGGCGTATCCCTTGTCTATTAGGTCTTGAATAAATTCAATGATTTCATTAATGTGCTTTGAAACCCTTGGATGTATATGTATGTGTATATTAAGTTTCTCAAGGGCTTCAAGGTAATCCTTAATGTATCTATCAGCTATATCCTTCCAAGAAACTCCTTCACTTCTTGCTCTATTAATGATCTTATCATCGATATCGGTTATATTCTGTACATGAATTACATCATACCCCTTCAACATTAGGTATCGCTTAATTACATCAAAAGCCACATAAGTCCTTGCGTGTCCAAGGTGACTATAGTCATAAACTGTTGGACCACATACATACATCTTAACTACATTAGGCTCAAAAGGCTCAAAGATTTCAAGCCTTCTAGTTAGAGTATTATATACTCGCAACACAATAGGAACCACCACTTACGATACACCACACAGTTTTAGACTCTTATATATTTTAAGGCCAATAACAAGACTTAAGAACTCAAATAATATGAATAATAATATTGGGAAAACAGTGAACAAGACGTCATGGAGGATAATTAAGCAAATACATGAAGCAACTATAAAGGAGAAGCAAAGGAGAGCTAAGGAAGGTAAGATCATAATAAGATGGAAAAGAATGAAACTGAGGATAACTTAACATGGGTTTAAGAATACCAATTAAGATATGTAAGGAAGACAAATGCCTAAATGTAATAGCCTTGCTAAATAC
>CAYPZO010000055.1:8037-9750 GCA_964415135.1 uncultured Desulfurococcales archaeon
GGAGAAATAGCATTAAAGAGTCATAGGACTAGGCCTCGTATGGAAAGACTACTTGTAAATAACATTGTTGATGCGTTGAAAAGTATCGGAGTAGATAAATGTAAGATTTGGGTTACTGACGCAAGAGTGTTCGTTAAAGTCCCTGATGAAAGCCTCGATGATAGTATTGAGGTATTGAGTAGGGTATTTGGAGTAGTATCCCTTTCACCTGTAATTGAGAGGAAATTCAAGAACCTAGACGACATTGTTAAGTATGGTTTAGAGATATTCAAAGATAAAGTTAAAGATAAGGTATTCATGGTTAGAGCGAGAAGAGCTGGAGAGCACGATTTTACAAGTAAGGATGTAGAGAAAGCTCTAGGTAAAGCACTATTAGAATCAGGTGCAAAGAGGGTTAACTTAGAAAATCCTGAAGTTGTGGTTTACGTTGAAGTTAGATATAATAGAGCTTACTTCTATGATGAGGTAATTAAGGGTCCAGGGGGATTACCCATAGGTAGTGAGGGAGTAGTACTCTCGCTAATTTCTGGTGGATTTGATTCGGCAGTAGCTTCATGGTATATGCTTAAACGTGGAGCTATTGTACACTATGTGTTCTTTAACCTAGGGAGTAAAGAGCATGAAGTAGGAGTAATAAGAGTTGCAAAGATACTAGCTGATTATTGGAGCTATGGATATAAGCCAATACTTTACGTAATTGACTTTAGACCCGTTGTAGCTGATATAATGGGTAACGTAGGTGAGGAAATATGGAATGTAATGTTAAGGAGATTAATGTTTAGAGCAGCAGAGAAGATAGCATTAAAGATTGGTGCTGAAGCACTAGTAACAGGTGAGTCGTTGGGACAAGTCTCGTCTCAAACTCTAAGAAATATAGCTGTTGCTGAAGAACCAGTAAAAATGCCGATATTTCGACCACTTATAGGAATGGATAAAGATGAGATAGTGAAAATGGCTAGAATTATAGGTACATACGAGGAATCAGCAAAACTACAAGAATACTGTGCAATTGTATCGACAAAACCAACAACAAAAGCTGACCCAGAAATCGTAAGGAGAGAAGAGGAGAAGTTAAACCTTAACATCCTAGAAGCCTTAGTGGAGAACGCGAAAGTTATTAACTTAAAGGAAATAACAATACCTGAAGTAAAATTCAGAGGTCGTACATGTAGGATACGTAGAGTATAAGGAAAGTTACTTCACATGTATAATTGGTCTCCTCCTAGTACACCAAAAGATAATGTCTTTTATCAAATTAACTATGCTATTATCTATTCTACTTAGGATTCTTAATTCAACCCTACTAGCAGTTACATTTAGTACTCGTCCTCTGATTCTAAGGTATTCAAGAAATTCACGTACCTTATCTTCATCTAAACTTACATGATATTTTATGTCTCCACATGGACCCTTATTACAGGCATAACATGCCTGTCTATGTGCATCGATATTTGCGGAACAAGCTGAAGGATAGACTTTAAGCGAATAATCTCTTGCTATCCTAATAACCATGTCCTTTAACTTACCTCCCCTTAAGGGTACTTGCTCATTAGGTCTTCTAGGCTTATATGGCATGAGGCTCACTATCTTCGACGTATTTATTCCAGCTTTTCTTAACCTATCTAAGATAGAATACGTTACCCTTAATGTTCCGGGCACAATGCCTTTAGCACCATGCTCTACAGCTAACTTAATTATCTTTTCCGCTTCATG
>CAYPZO010000056.1:0-9737 GCA_964415135.1 uncultured Desulfurococcales archaeon
ATGTGAAATGTATTTAATATTGTTTGATCTCTAAGCTTGGATAAAAGTATTCCTAATGATATAACTACAACTAGTGCTAATACGTTTGTTAAATATATAAGCTCTTTAACCAACTTCACATTAACTAGAGGGATTCCCATAGCCATTCCCGTAGCACCTAACACCATACTAGAGGTGAAGTACGCCAAAATCGCTAAGAATAATGGTGTAATGTACATCAGGAACGCATAAGTTGTAAGTGATGCTCTCGCCTCATACTTAGCACTTATAGCCGTTTCAATTGCATTACATAATCTCTCGGGGAACCTGGAGCTAATGTTCCTACACTAGCTAGCTCTGATATAATGAATAATGAGTACTTAAACATCCAGCATTTCGTTTCAATAAATTCAGCTATTATTGTAAGTGGAATATTCATTTTTAACAGCCTATTAATACCCCTCACAATATTGTCAAAGAATCTATCGTATTTTCTCGTTTCAGCTATTTTCCCTATAGCTTGAATTATATCATAACCTATCTCAATGTACTCAGTAATATCGCGTAGAAACCATGGTAATGCTTTATCAATGGATTTAATTTCATAGAATATTGCTCTAGATGCTATGGTTAAGAGTATTAGTGAGGTAATTAATGCAATACCTATAGTCATTAACATATCTTCAAGTTTTCAATCTTTACGAAAGCATATAGCACTATAATGAATACTAACATACTTAATGCAAGTAT
The DNA here is from genome assembly GCA_964415135.1 of uncultured Desulfurococcales archaeon. Taxonomy (GTDB): domain Archaea; phylum Thermoproteota; class Thermoprotei_A; order Sulfolobales; family WANQ01; genus CAYXRT01. The sequence continues at coordinate 730 of CAYPZO010000056.1, forward strand.
TCTTATAGGAATCTTTGTTATATTTACGCTCTTTGGCTGGAATTGACCTATAAAAGCATATACTATAATTGTTATTATTGGAACTCCTATCGTTATGTAGAGTATCATAAAGTATTTGCTCGTCGACTGGCTAAATGCTATAGCTCCAAGAATAAAGAGTAAAGGAAATAACATAAATACGAATATAAGTATTTCCCCGAAGAACATAACATTTCTAACATAGCCTTTCCACTTATTTACATAGGTCATTTAATAATTTTTCACTAACGTTTTCTAAGTACTTTCTAACTTCTACACCACTCCTTAATATGCTCGTATATCCCTTTATCACATTCCTTAATGTGTCATTGAGATTTAGGTTAGCGTATTCATCTAATGCTCCTGTAGGGCTATGTACAGAGAACGTGAATAATCTTAATCAAGTACTTTGCTTCTTTTTCTAATGCTTTGAATACTTTCTTATCCATTATTCTCTCAAATGCATGGTAAAGGCTTAATCCAGCTTCTTGAATTTATGATGTATAAAATATGAAGAAGAGTTCATCTTGAACTCCACTAACCCTGTTCATCTTCTTCATCTGTAAATATATCATGGAATATAAGAATAAATAGTTATTATTAATGGAAGTAATGGTAGTAGGTTTTTATTACAGTCCTCTACCAAAAACATACCATTGTCATTCCAAGCTGTAAAATTATAGGATACAACACGAACCTAGGGACAAATCCCTACAGGAAGGCTTTCGAGGAAGTGTCTTAAGTTCTCTACTACTCTCTTATAATCCTCCTTACTTATTTCACCATTTTCAAGTTTTTTCTTAACTACCTTTAGTATAGTTTTATTTACAAGATCAACGAACTCTTTGAAGTTCTTGACATTTGAAGTACTAAGTATCTTCCCAAACCATTCAGGATGTTTTTCGATTTCCTTCTCACGAGCCTTAACAAGCTTTATTACATAATTCTAGATATGATTCCAATACTTGCTTTCCTCATTGTAAGATGTCATTGGCGTCCATGATGTACTTGGTGTTGATGTGTATGTTATGCTCATTAGAATTAATAGGGCTACTAGTGTCGAGAGCAATGTTTTTATAATTACTAACTTTAATCCTTAACATAAAATCCTGATTCAATATGAAATTACATAGGCTAAAGAAATTAAGGTTATATGATAATTATTCTAACCCGTGCTAGCTACTGAAGTTTCCTTAAAACTTCATCCTTGTTCGCTCATCTTGCAATACAATTGAGGCTTTGCGATGAATGTTGTGATCCACCTAGAGAAATATTGAATTACATGCTTTACATAGTGGAAGAGGAACAATCATCCATTAAATCATCATTTTGATAGAGTTGAGTAGAAGGTGGCGCCGGGGGCGGGATTTGAACCCGCGCGGGGCGTTCGCCCCACCGGCTTAGCAGGCTAGCAGAGTAATCAGTTAAGTTGCATGAAACCACATAAGCCACGCAACTTGCCACGACATATTGATAATAAAACAGCAATTCTCTGTTAAAAATACATGCACCTTTTTTATGTATATACATAAAAATACAATAAAGTATAATATATTCCTGTATACAGTTGTTCCATCCTTCACAAAATTAAGTCCTTTTTTCTATTGTTTGTTTTATTTCTGTCTCCACAGGGAGAATATTTGGGATTTATAAGTTTCAGAAATCTGATACTTTGAAGTTATGGGGGTGGTGACATGAATAGGATAAAAATAATAAGAAGGGTCCCTATAAGTCATAGGGAGTTATGGAAACCAAATATAACCCCTAACCTCCATAACTAGCGTTCATTAATACCCCCGTAAATACCCCCATATATACCTCTGTAAATACCCTTGTATTTACCTAATTCTCTATAACTTTATATAACCTTGTTAGCATAAAACTATAAGTGGATGACGCCCCTGACCGATCCGAGATGAGGGATGTGGGGCTGAGTTGGCGGAGCCTCCTTTGGCTCCGCCCTTCTACTATCCTCCTAGTGCTTTACGTGTTATTGGTAATAGTTGTTTAGCTTCTATCATCTTCTTCCCTTCTTCCAATTTTATTCTCACGTAATTTGCGGTGTTATCTGCTATTAGCCTTAAGGTATCTAGTGTCCTAGTCGATACTCCTTTGATTTTAGTATGCTTGAGTTTGCCCTCAGGTATGGTGTTACTGAATGTTCCTGTAAATACACTATATATTGGGTCATCTACTACTGCTATTATGACTTTACTACTAACCTTCTCAGCAATTTTAGTAATATTGTGTAAGTGTTTAGATACTTCTAGGAGAGTGATGTGGTTTTCATTAACTAGGTTGTTAATGGTTTTTACCCTAGAGGTAAAATACGTCCTTCTCTCGCTTCTAGGTATTAATCGTGTTTCCTTAAACTTATCCCTGAGTTCAGCTAATACCCCCTGACAAGTTATAGGCGAAGCTACTATAGAGTATATTGTAATTCTTAGCTTTTTGCTAGGACTCCTATCAACAGCAACTAATAGCTCTTTACTGCTCATTACTTATCGCTTAAGACCTTAAACAAAGAAGTATTTAAAATCTGATAAAAATCTGTGTAGTTTGTTCATCGACTTCTTTTGAATGCAAATGGATTTTTACTGTTTTAGGTAATAATCTATATCATTAGGCTCTTATGCTTAAACCCCTCGCCAACATGTGTGATAGTTTATGTGCCATTAATACTGGTAGTGCTAGTTTATGAATGCCTAGTGATGTGATGTAACTAGAACTTTAACGCCTTCCTTTACCATTCTCATTATCATACCCCATAGCTTAGCTCTATTAGCTGGATCTAAACCTGTTGTAGGTTCATCAAGAAATACTACTTCAGCCTCATATGGTGTTAAAGCAGCTGCAACAATTATAAGCTTCTTCTTTTGACCCCCGAAAGACGTGTACAGGAAAATTTCTTAGCTGCCATAAACTAAAGAGTTCTAGGATTTCTCTAGTCCTTCTCTTAGCATCACTAAAGCTATAGCCTCGGGCAATGAGGTAGTACACTATGTGGTCATATACCGTAGCTCGACTATCAGGTATAACATCTCGAGGTACTAGGGATATACGTCTTTTAATCTCCTTAGACTTCTCAACAATATCTACATTAAGAGCCTTAACAGTTCCTTTAGTAGGTTTTAATAGTGAGGTAGCTATCTTTACGAACGTTGTTTTACCAGTACCATTAGGTCTAATTAAGCCCACGATTCGTGCTTGGGTATTAAAGCTGAGATTATTGAGTGCTATAACATAGCCATCGTAGATTTTAGTTAATCTAATAGCTTCGATAAAAGTGTTTGATCTAACCATCCTCGGTCATCTAAATACTTTAAAGTCCTTATAAAAGCTTCAAGTTCATCATCAAATTCTCAGCAACCTTATACAGTTTTTCGGTAGCTTATACGGCATCTTTCTTTTTTAATGAATTCTAATGCCTCTCTAAACCTTATCCTTTAACTCCTTTACATTAGTGTTTAAACTCGTTGTTCACCGCCTTTTACGAGTCTTGATAATGCATATGTAAATAACCCTGCTACAACTATTCCAAGAACTATGAATTTCCAAGGAGTCAACATATTTAGTTCACGTAGCCTAACATGGGAGTGATAAACGACGCTCGTAATCTATTACATGCTGGGACAGAGGTAATGGTTTATGGACTATTAATCTTTGGTGTAGATGGCGTATGTTGGTAAGGATTGTGGTAGTGAGGGTAGTGTTGTAGTGAATCTTATCCATTTACGGTATTCTTTGAAACCCAGTTTAGCGTAAAGTGTTTCTAGCCCCTTGACTCCATCAAGATATATTCTCTTAATGCCCTTATTCTCTAGTTCCTTAACGATTGTTGCCACTAATGCATTTCCAAGTCCTCTACGCTGGTGGCTTGGATCTACAGCTACTGTAGCTACAACACCTGTATCCTGACCATCAATGGCCTTAAATATCATAGCGTCAGCATATCCAACAATTTCTCCGTCCCTACTTAATGCGATGTAGAGTATTGGTTTATATCTTTCAAAGTATCTACGTGCATCCTCTAGCTCCCATGGATGGAACCAATCGTATATAGAGAAAGCCTTGTTAAATATCTCAACAATACGGGGTAGATCATTTATTGATCCACACTTAATTGTGTAGCCCTCTGGTATGGTAGGTTTAGACTGTAAGCCTACGTAAACCATTAGTGTAGCAACATAGTCTTCTATGAGAATACCGCTAAGTATTCTTCGAAGTAACCTATACATATAGCCAAACTGATTCCAGCTACTAATAGTAACGATTCCTCTAGCACCACGTTTCTCAAAGCTGTGGCGAGCCCAAGCTAACAACATCCTAGTAGCTTCCTCAGTAACCCACGGGGGCTGGTAAGGATCAATACATAAACTTATACGACAATTTCTCTCAATAAAAGCCCATGCACATCCCACAATCCTATCATTAAGTGTAGCTAAAGCAAACTCTTTGGGATTAAACCACGCTGACCTAAACATATCTCTTACATCATCAACACTCTTGATACTCATAGCCCACGCAATACTAGCAGACCTACACCTATTATAGAGTAGAGCAATACCATTATCAACCTCGTCGTCGCCACCACAATATCCTTCAACAAGTCGAAGCAAAACACAACACCATAGAAAATATAATGTAAATCAAAATATAAGTATAATCACGATTACTTTAACTTTGACATTAAGAGTAACTCGTGGTCTATGATTTTATGAGGGTAATTCTTCATAAAGTCTTGATATATGTTTTCGTTTATAAGTAACTGTAATTTATTAAATCCTATGCTTTTAGCTATCCTGTATATGACGTCCATTATGGACTGCATATTCTCCTTATCACTTATCCACAATGTTAACCGAGCTATATCTGTACTCAACCCCCGACTTTCAATTATATAAGCTGCTTGAAGTTCAGGGATGTATCCTTCATTATTTACGGTCCTCGCTTCTTTTATAGCATATCTCCATTTACTCTTAAGCCATATGGTAAAAGATGAGAATATTCTAGGGGATATAAGTTCCATATTTTTAAGAATACTGTATTCATTAGGAAATGTTTTAATTTCATAAGTATCCTTTTCCCTAGACTCAACCCTCCTAAGGTCTATCCCCATAAAGATAATTCTTGTAAAATTCTATAGCCTCTCTCATTGGCCAAACTGCGATAGTGTCACAGTTATGTTCTTGGGCTATCTCAATAGCTTTATTAACTAACGCTCTACCAATACCTCTACGTCTATAATTTCTATGAACCTCCAAGACATCTATATATGCACACCTTCCTAGAATACCTCTTTCCTCACCAATATAGAGTTCAAGTTCACCAACAACCCTACCATTAAGCTTAGCAATAAGAGGATACTGTTTATATACTAGGAGATAATTAATATGAATAGCACAAGTCTCAACACTCATCCACGGACCTCCATGCCTAAATTTCTCTTCAATACCAAGTTCCTCATATTTAGCTTCAACTTCCTTACCATTAACACGTTTAACCCATTTATCGATACTAGAGCAATGAACCTCAACAATACCTTTAACATCATTGAGAGAAGCTACCTCTATAGCGACATTCATCATTTATACCCAAGTATATTGTAAATTCACAGAACCTATATCACTACTATCAACTTTAACACTACTTAAGTTAGTAATCTATCATACCAAAGGCTAGAGACTAAAGTCTATCAAGGGTAGGAGAAGAAAACACTAAATAAGGTAAGCTTAAAGCTAACTTCAACATTACTCACTCTTCGTAACCATAATGTAGAATGTAGTAGTAATCTTTATCTTCATCTAACTCAATAACCTTAAATATCTTGCTAATCTCTTTAAGACCTTCTCTATACCTTATCCTATATAAAAAATGCCTCTTAGCTTTAACATATCATACTCATAAACGTAGTTAAACCCCTTATCCATACCATTTTTGCCAGGCATATTCTTTAGCAGCGGTAATGCTATTCCGAGGATTGGAACTCTATAAGTTTCCAGTAATGCCTTGTAAGTTAATTTTAATGATACATACTCTAGTAATCAAATAGCAAGATAGGTATAACATGCGTCAGTCAAGGAATGCGCGCTTGCAGTACATGCTGGAGATAATCGTATTTAAATGTCGCACATAGTTTAATTAGACACGCAACGTATCATCAGGCTAGATAAAATTATCAATTGTTTAAGGGAGCGGAGAGTTAGAGTTGGCGCCGGGGGCGGGATTTGAACCCGCGCGGGGCGTTCGCCCCACCGGCTTAGCAGGCCGGCGCCCTACCAGGCTAGGCGACCCCGGCTTCAGTTTAATTTACTATAGTGTTGGGGTTTATAACAGTATCTTGGTTTAGACTGCTTCGCTCATGTATTTTCCGTATTCTCCGCTATATTCATCTCCTATGTCTGGTGTTTTCCATCCTTCTGGGCATCCCTTACCATGTCTTATTGGTTTCTTTAGCCTGCTTAGAAGTACTACCCTACTTGGCTTGCTTTCTGATACTATTGGGTAGCTTGTTTCTTTTGATATTTTGTACGCAAATTCTCTTACTTCTTTATGTGTTGGCATGTTTTCTGGTAATAGTCTTTCTCTTGATGCTCCTACGTACATGTATGCTTTTACTTCAATGTACGTTGGTTGTGCTAGTTCTATTATTTTTGCAAATCCTTTAACGTCTTTGTCGCTCATGTTTATTCCTTTCATAACTGTTATTCTTAGTACTGTTGGTGATTTGAAGCTCTTCATTAGTTCAAGTGATTGTAGTATTAGTCTCCATGTTTTTGGGAAGAGTGGTGCGTTTAGTTTCTTATACATTTCCTCGTTGTGTGCTTCTACTGATATGTAGAGTTGGCTTGGTTCTTCGTCTAGTGTTTTTAGTACGTCTGGTCTTATTCCTCTTGTTACCAGGAATGTTGTTAGTCCTTTCTTATGGAATATTTCTATTAGTTCGCTTAGTCTTGGGTATAGTGTTGGTTCTCCTGTTAAGCTTATTGCTACGTGTTTTGGTTCTAGTGCTTCTTTTAATAGTTCTTCTCTTAGTGTTGGATGACCCTTGTATCCTGATACTATCCTCTTGAACTCCTTTATTGCCATGTCTGCTATGAATTCTGGGTCATCGACTACTGGTAGTTTTGTTTCATCCCATTTGAATCCTAGGTCTTGTGGTCTTATTCTCCAGCAGTGTATGCAGTGGTTCCAGCACCATAGTACTGCTGGGCTCATTTGTACGCATCTATGGCTTTCTATTCCATAGAACTTGCATTTATAGCAGAATCTTCCCTCAGTTAATGCTGCATGCGTCCAATGGCACTTCTTTACTGCACTATGCATTCCTATTACGTGGTATTTTTGTTTTCTTAGAATATTCAACATATATGTTAATACTTCCTGGTTAACTTTAGTCAATTCTTGCTTCCCTGTATTCTACCTAGTATCAAAGCTTATAGCTCTATTTCGTGTTTCGACGGGTTATCTTTAAGTATCTCTCTCAATTCTAGTGTGTTGGGGAGGTTTCTAGGTTGCCTGAGAGATTCTTTTGGTCTGGTAATATTGCTTGTGCTGAAGCTGCGTTAAGGGCTGGTTGTAGGTTCTATGCTGGTTACCCCATAACTCCTAGTAGTGACCTTATGGAGTATATGGCTAGAGAACTCCCTAAGCGTGGTGGAGTTTTCTTTCAAGCTGAAGATGAGCTTGCCGCAATTAATGCTGCTATTGGTGCTAGTATTGCTGGTGCTAAGTCTATGACTGCTACTAGTGGTCCTGGATTTAGCTTAATGCAAGAGGCTATTGGTTATGCTGTTATGGTTGAAGTTCCAGTTGTTATCATTGATGTTATGAGGGTTGGTCCGGGGACCGGTCAAGCTACTAAAGCTGCTCAAGGAGATGTTATGCAAGCGCGATGGGGTAGGCATGGTGATCAGGCCGTCGTTGTTTATGCTCCTTGGAGTCCTCAGGAGGCTTTTGATATAACTATTAGAGCATTTAATACTGCTGAGGAGCTTAGAGTTCCTGTTATAGTGTTAACTGATGAGCTTATAGCTCATTCTTGGGAGACAGTTGTAGTTCCAGATGAAATAGAGGTTGTTGAGAGGAGGAGGCCTAGGAGTTTCCATGAACCTCCATTTGGATCTAAGGATCCTCGAATTGCTCCTCCAATGCCTCCTCTTGGAGAGGGATACAATTTGCTATACACGGGTTCTACTCATAATGAATGGGGTGTTAGGAAAACCATTGATCCTGAAGTACATTATAGGCTTGTTAAGAGGATTGTTGATAAAGTATTCCTTAATGTCGATAAATTGTTCTTATGTGATGAGTATTTTGTAGATGATGCTGATGTGTTGGTAATATCCTTTGGCTCGGCTTCTCGAAGCTGTCTTGAGGCGGTAAGGAGGCTAAGAGGCGAGGAAGTTAATGCTGGATTGTTGAGGCTTAAGACTCTTTGGCCTTTAAACGACCAGTATCTTAGAAAGGTGATTAGTAGGGTTAATTATGTCGTGGTTGTTGAAATGAATTTAGGTCAATTAATTTATGACGTTGAGAGATATATTAAGGATCAGAAAATTGCTAGGTTAAATAAGGTTGGTGGAGGTATTCCAGTTTATCCTCATGAAGTTGTTAAGAAGGTTAAGGAGGTGTTAGGTAAATGAGTCTTGAACCTCATCCTCTACATAAGTTTCTGAGAACGGAATTATTGCCTACGGCGTTCTGTCCTGGTTGTGGTAATGGTATCGTTGCAGGTGCATTGCTTAGAGCTATTGAGGAGCTAGGTTATAGTGATTTGAGGAAGTTTGTATTCGTATCGGGTATCGGTTGTGCTGCTTGGATTCCTAGTCCATACTTTAAGGCTGATACCGTCCATACTCTCCATGGTAGGGCTATACCCGTTGCTGAAGGTATTAAACTTATTAGACCTGACTTAGAGGTTATAGTTATTGGTGGTGATGGCGATATTGCTGGTATTGGAGGAAACCACTTAATACATGCAGCAAGAA
>CAYPZO010000057.1:0-2326 GCA_964415135.1 uncultured Desulfurococcales archaeon
GAACATACTACTTCGTAACACCACAAGACTGGTATAGAAGATAAACATGAGGTGATCAAACTTGCCACCAGTATACGCAATTATAAGGATTAGAGGAAGAGTAGATGTACCCCCAGATATCAAATATACCTTAAGCTTACTTAGACTACATAAGAAGTTCCACTGTACACTATATCCTTCAACTTTACCGGGAATCAATGGAATGTTGCATAAGGTTAAGGATTGGGTTACTTGGGGAGAAATAGATAGAAAAACACTAATCGAATTATTAAAGAAGAGGGGTAGGATACCCGGTAATAAGCCCTTAACAGATGATTACGTGAAGTCTGTTCTCAAACTATCTGGTGGTATTGAGGAATTAGCTGATAAAATACTAAGTGGAGAAATAATGTTACATAAAATAGAAGATAAGATAAAACCTGTATTTAGACTTCATCCACCAAGAGGAGGATTTAAGGGAAGTACCAAGAAACCTTATAGTGATGGCGGTGAATTAGGGTATAGAGGACCTGCAATAAACGAGCTAATAAAGAGAATGATATAGAGGTGCAACGTAGTGGTCGTCAGAAGGAGGAAAAAGAGTAGAAAGCTGCGTGGAAGAACTAGAACACATGGTTATGGTAGAATAGGTCAGCATAGAAAATCTGGTAGTCGTGGTGGTAAGGGAGCAGCAGGTATGCACAAGCACATGTGGACATGGGTAGTAAAGTATGCACCATCGTGGTTCGGTAAACGTGGATTCACTAGACCACCAGAGATAACGCCAACAGTTCAAGCCATTAATGTAGGTGAACTTGATGAACTTGCAGAGAAACTACTTGCTGAAGGCAAAGCAGTACTTGAAGATAATAAGGTAGTTATTGATGTAAGAGAGCTTGGATTTAACAAAGTACTTGGTAGAGGTAAGGTAACTAGACCGTTAAAGATTATAACTCCTTATGTATCAGAAGCAGCTAAAGCTAAGATAGAGGAAGCGGGAGGGGAAGTAGTAGTCGTAGAAAAGTAAGGTGTCTAGTAATGGTTTTCATAGAATTTTTAGCAGCCATAGGAAGGAGATTACCTACAGTTGAAAGACCCAAAATCAGGTTACCCCTTGGCAGAAGGCTCGTATGGACCGGCATCGCATTATTAATTTACTTCATAATGGCAAACACCCCTATTTATGGTGTAAAGACTTCTGAAGCAGACCCTTTTAGAGGATTATACTTATTACAGGTTGTCTTTGCAAGTAACCTAGGTACATTAATGGAGCTTGGAATAGGACCCATAGTTACTGCAGGACTTATACTCCAAATACTTGTAGGAGCCAAGATCATTAAATTAGACTTAACTAACCCTGAGGATCGAAGGAAGTTTACTGAAGCAGATAAAGCACTTGCACTCATAATAGCATTAATTGAAGCCTCGATCTACGCCTTCGTATGGAGATGGGATCCTAAGCTAATGTACATGATCCCACTCCACATTAAACTTATAGTCATAATACAATTATTTATTGCAACATTTGTTGTAATATTACTTGACGAAATGATTCAAAAGGGATGGGGTCTTGGCAGCGGTGTTAGCTTATTCATTCTTGCAGGTGTAGTCTACAACGTATTCTGGTCACTACTAGGACCACTCATGGTCCGAGGAGAAGAACCCTATGGTTTCATACCATACACTATATGGGTGTTCATGAACGGTAAAGATCCTTCATCAATTATACTACGCTATAGAATTGACATTAGGTCCGGATTACCCGACTTAATAGGATTCATTACTACGTTTACGCTTATAGCCATACTAGTTTACCTCGAAGGAATGAAAGTGGAAATACCTGTAACAACTCAAAGACTTAGAGGTATTAGGACTAGGGTTCCATTAAAATTCATGTATGTAACCAACATACCAGTACTCCTCGTAGGAATACTCATATCAGACCTACAATTATTCCTAAGACTAGCTGAAAGACTAGGGCCGGGACCAATAGCTGATGCATTTAGACTAGTAATAATCTACTTAAGTCCTCCAAGATCCATAATAGTAGCATTCTATGACCCAATGAGGGTCTTGATAAGCTGTCTTGCATGGATAGGATTAGCAATACTACTCGGCTTTATGTGGGTTGAAATAGCAGGATTAAGTCCTGCACAACAAGCTGAAAACCTAATTAAATCAGGCCTAGAAATCCCAGGCATGAGGAGGAATCCCAAGATACTTGAAAGACTGCTCGCAAAATATATCCACCCACTTACAGTTCTAAGCTCAATAATAGTAGCATTAATAGCGGTATTTGCAAGCATACTCGGAGCTTATGGTAGTGGTACTGGACTATTACTTGCAG
>CAYPZO010000057.1:2426-9723 GCA_964415135.1 uncultured Desulfurococcales archaeon
GTATTTGCAAGCATACTCGGAGCTTATGGTAGTGGTACTGGACTATTACTTGCAGTAGGTATAGTGTATCAGTACTACATGATGATAGCCTATGAGAGAACACTTGAAATGTACCCAGTACTTAAGAGAATCATAGGTGAGGAGTAAAATGAATAGAAATCCATTTATTACATTAATTGTCGTAGGAGTACCTGGTGTAGGTAAAACAACAGTTCTTAACCATTTAATAAAGCTAGCAGAAAAGGAAGGAATAAGAATTGAAATAGTGAACATGGGAGACTACATGTTTAAAGCAGCTAAAGAGAAGGGGTTAGTTACTCATAGAGATGAGCTAAGAAGACTTGAACTAAGAAAACAACTTGAATTACAGGGACATGCAGCTAAACTCATAGTAAAAGATGCTATAAACAGACTTGATGAAAAATCCGTGCTAATAGTTGATACACATGCAGTTATAAGGACGACTACAGGGTATTGGCCCGGATTACCAAAACATGTTATTGAGGAGCTTAAACCAGATTCAATTGTTATTGTTGAAGCTCCTGTTGAAGATATTGTTGCTAGACAATTAAGGGATAAAACCAGGTATAGAAGTGACTTAGCTAAAAAGGAAGTCGTTGAAGAGCTACTTACATTTACTAGAGTAGCTGCAATGTCTAGTGCAACCTTTACAGCATCAAGTGTTAAAATAGTATTAAACCTTGAAGGTAAACCTGAAGAAGCTGCTAGAGAAATCCTAGATACAATAAAGAAGCTTAGATAAATGGTGCAATAATGCTAGCAATTTACACACTAATTACATGTATACTAGCTGTTTTCTTTGGTATAACAATTACTAGGAGCATAGTTAGGCCAGAGGTTGTAAGGTACGCATATACAAAGTTAAAGGAGATAAATGAGCAAGCTGAGAAAATAAAACAAACACTTGAGGAAAGCAAGGCAAGTAAGAAGTTAAGGAAACTAGCTATTGAGGCAAAATACTATAAGAGAATTATTAGTAGAGCAGCAATAATTAGAACCATAGTATTCTTCCTATCATTCGTATTAGCATCAATCCTAGTACTATCAAGAGCCCCCGTTGTAGCTGCTCCGGGGCTCTATCCCTTATCCCTGATTTCAGTTAAAGTAGGTAATGTTCATTACATACAAACTGTATGGTATATGTTCACGATATTCCTACTACTAATACCACTAGCTAATAGATTAACAGGTGTAAGTAAATAAAGCATAATAGCTTATTTCCCCCTATGAAATTAATGCATTAAGAAAAGAGGTGAAGACCTCCATGGTCAGACCAGCATTAAGGTCTAGGTCGCTGAGAAGAGTATATAGGAGAACTCCTGGAGGTAGAACGGTAGTACATTACGAGAGGAGAAAGCCTAATCCAGCTAGATGTGCTAGATGCGGTAAGCCGTTAAATGGTGTTCCTAGGCTAAGGCCTTCTCAGCTAAGAAAGCTTCCAAAGACGTTGAGAAGACCTGAGAGACCTTATGGAGGAGTGCTCTGCCCTAAGTGTCTTAGTGAGCTATTGAAGGAGGCTATAAGGGCTCAAATTACTGGTGCCTAAATTTGCCTAAACTCATCATCGCTATTAGTGGTCCTGCAGGTAGCGGTAAGACAACTCATGCTAAAAGGCTAGCAAAGGATCTTGGATTAAGGTACTTTTCTGCAGGTCAAATATTTAGACAAATGGCGGTAGAAAGAGGGGTAAGTTTAGAGGAACTAAGTAAAATAGCCGAAAAAGACCCAACGATAGACTTGGAGATAGATAGAAGAACTTTTGAGGAAGCACGTAAAGGTAAAGTCGTTCTTGAAGGACATTTAACTGCATGGATAGTAAAGGATATAGCAGATGTAAAAATATACCTTAACGCCCCCCTTAAGCTCAGGATACTAAGAATAGCCTCTAGAGAGCAAAGACCAATAGAGGAAGTTGCAAGAGAAACCCTGCTAAGAGAATATAGCCAATTAAGGAGATTCATGAAATTCTATGGACTAGATATAAGAGATTTATCTATATTTGATTTAGTATTAGACACTTCCAAGTTAAATATAGAACAAACATACCAGATAATAAGACAGTACATTAAAGCAAGGTTAAATATTTAAAACATTACATGTAGCTATTAAACATAAAGCTTATCTATTCACACCCTATATGGTTAAGAGCGGTAACCAAAACATAGTCGCTCACGAGGTATACGGAAATGCCCGCAATAGAAGTAGGAAGAATATGCGTTAAAATAGCAGGAAGAGAAGCGGGAAGAAAATGTGTCATAGTAGATATAATCGACGAAAACTTCGTATTAGTGACGGGGCCAAAAGACATTAGTGGTGTTAAGAGGAGAAGATGCAATATTAAGCATCTAGAACCACTAGATAAGAAGATAGATATACCAAAAGGAGCAAGCGATGAAGAAGTAAAGAAGGCACTAGAGAGTGCTGGTCTACTAGAGTTTATGAAGGAGAGGATAAAGCCCAAGTTATCAATAGTATAACGATTCAATAAAAACAATTAACACCGTTTACTAGTTCTATAGGCAAGCTATTTTTAATCCTCTAAACATACTTCACTCTTGGTGCCATATTAGTGTCGGCGAAAGAAGGCTTAGAGTTCATTAAGAAGCTAGACGAGTATGGAGAAGTTAAAGGAAGAATGATAGTTAAAGCTGAAGATGAAACTGATCCTAAGTATGGCTACATACCGTATAAGAGACCAATAGACATGTATATAAAGTATGGCGTAATTAACCTAGATAAGCCGCCAGGACCAACTAGTCATGAAGTTGTAGCATGGGTTAAGAAACTATTAGGTTTAAGAAAAGCGGGTCATGGAGGTACACTTGATCCTAAAGTAACAGGAGTGTTGCCTGTTGCACTTGAGAATGTAACGAAAGTTATAGGTAACGTGATCCATTCAGGTAAAGAGTATATCTGTGTTATGCAATTACACTCATCGGTACCTGAGGAAAAATTAAGGAAGGTGTTGAAGGAGTTTACTGGTCAAATATATCAAAGACCGCCATTAAGGTCCTCAGTTAAACGAACATTAAGGATTAGAACTATACATTATGTTGAGCTATTAGAGTATAATGGTAAGTATGCTCTCTTAAGGATAGGATGCGAAGCAGGCACTTATATCAGAAAGTATTGCCATGACATAGGCGAAGTACTAGGAGTAGGAGCACACATGAAGGAACTTAGGAGAACGCGTACAGGTCCCTTTAAAGAGGATGAAACCCTAGTAACTATGCAGGAATTATCAGAAGCAGTCTATGTCTATAAAGAAGAGAAGAGAGAGGATCTATTAAGAAAAGTTATATTACCTGGCGAATACGCTATTTCCCATTTACCCAAAATAGTTATTAGAGATTCAGCTGTAGATGCTATAGCTCATGGAGCAGATTTAGCCGTCCCAGGCATACTTTTACTCCATGAGAATATTAGGAGAAACGACCTTGTAGCAGTAATGACACTTAAGGGCGAACTTGTAGCATTAGGTAGAGCCCAAATGTCAACAGAAGAAATAATACAGGCAAAGAAGGGTATAGCCGTAAAGACTATCAGGGTTATAATGCCTACAGGAATGTACCCGAAGCTATGGAAGAGAAAGGAGGAAAAAATAAATGATCCATTATTACGCTGAAAAACCACCATCGAAACCATATGCTAGGAGAATAATATCAGATTTCATTAGAGGAGTACCAGTAGAGTTCATTGTTGAACCACCAGTATTCTCTGTAGATAGAGTTGATCCTGGAACAAAACTATTATTAGAGGTAGCTGAAGTAGAACCAAACTCCCTCGTACTAGACATAGGTTGTGGTTATGGAGTAATAGGCATAACTCTGGCAAAAGCGATCCCGAACATAAGGGTATACATGGTTGATATAAATAAGAAAGCCGTAGAGCTATCAAAAATTAACGCTAAGCTAAATGGAGTACAAGATAGAGTCATAGTATTACATGGAGACCTCTACGAACCAGTAAAAGACATGGAGTTTAACGTAATTATCTCAAACCCACCATTCACTGCAGGGTTTAATGTAGTGGAAAAACTCATCAAAGACTCAATAAACTGTCTTAAAGAACAAGGCTCCATACAATTAGTAATAAGAAAAGGTGTAGAAAAAGTAAAGAAACTCCTACTAGAAACCTATGGCAATGTAAATCTACTAGCAAGCAAGAAAGGCTACAAGGTATTCAAAAGCATAAAATCATAAAACCTTACCTCAAAAACTCATACATAACTACTTAAAACCCCTACAGAAATAACAAAATAGTAGTACAGAGCCGGGGTGCCCGAGCGGACTAAGGGGCCGGCCTGGAGAGAAATCCCTGTAAGCCGGTGGGGCGAACGCCCCGCGCGGGTTCAAATCCCGCCCCCGGCGCCAACATATTATTTATCAGTTTTCATTCCTTCTGAATAAAATTATATAGTCTGCACTCTAACCTAGAACTAATAGTATAGTGTTAAGATATAGTGGTGTTATAGTATGAACTTTAAGAGGTTTGAGTTTAAGGAGCATACAGCTGATGTACTTATAGTAGCATATGGTAGGAGTTTAGAGGAACTATTTGAAAACGCAGCAGTTGCTGTATTCGAGGTTATGACTGATACTTCAAGGATAGAACCTAAACTTGAATACTCTGTTGAGGAGGAAGGTATTGATTACGAGAGCCTACTATTGAGATGGCTTGAATCATTCCTCGTATACTATGATGCTGATAACGTAGTTTTCGGTAAATTTAAGGTAGATAAAATATGGTGTAGAAACGAAGAATGCTATATCAAGGGTAAGGGATGGGGAGAAGAATTTGATGAAAATAAACATGAGAAGAGAACTATAGTAAAAGCTATAACGTACGCTGAAATGAAAATTGAAAAGAAGAATGGATTATGGACAGCTACATTTGTAGTAGATATCTAGAACACATCTTGCTACTCGACACTTATATTGCAATTAAAAACTTAACCTAGTATTAAGACATCTACGTTCAGCTCCTTCTTTAGATATTCTCTCGCCTTTTCAAAATCCTCATCAGCGGTAACTAGCTCGTTTATCGTAACTCCTTTACTTTTAAGGAGCTTTACGTAGGCAACATGTAATAAATCTAAAGCTCTCAACCTTACGTTTTTAGATATGGTTATAGCAATAGCTATGGGAGAGTAAATGGATCCAATGATGGGCATTATGGTCTGGTTATCCGTTCTTACATATCTTAATTTAAATCTCTTAATAATATATAATATTATGGCTAAGACCATTTGCTCGTTCCTTAAACGCAATTTCTTAGTTATTGAAGCTAACACATCTTGTCTACGACATATAACACTTGCTAGTTCAAGTAAAACTAATTCAGATATTACTTTGTCCTTTTCTTGCTCTAAAAATTTCACTAATTTTTCTCTTCGAGGATCAGAGGGATCTAAAGCTGCTATGATCACACTTGTATCAATGTACTTCAATTAAATCTACCTCTTTCTTTGAGAAATTGCTTTAGAGCTCCGGGAAGTTTTATGGGTATATCGCCCTCCTCTTCTTCGATTCTGAATAATTCTTCAACAGCTTTAATTACCTCGATGTATTCTTCAAGTCTATTAAGTCCAAGCTTTATTAGTTCTCTTAAAGCCTCACTTCTAGAATTAAAAATACCAAACCTTACGAGGAGATCTATGCTCTCAAGTAACTTTCTGTCTAATCGGACGGGTACCACTTGACTGCTCATGAGGTATCCAGTTTATATGTATACGTATACGTATATAAAGACTAAACAAAGTACTTCGTTATCTTAGGATAATATTACCTTAATTTTTATTCCTCTTTTTAATAAAAGTCCTGCACATTGTCTACAGAAGTATCTTGACTTTCTATCAACCTCAAATATACTATTACTAAAGTTCATTACGCATCCTGGGTAAAGGCAATGGCCTAAGCCAAGTACATGACCAATTTCATGTATAACCTCCTTTCTTATACGTTCAATAAACTTATTGTAATCTTGTCTAAATCCATAAAATTCGCTCTTAAGCCTCCGTAGATAAACTACACATACCCTTAAATTACTCGAAGCTTCACCAAAAACGAAGTTTAATCCCCCTACATAAGCATCTAGATCGCCAATACCTACAACTACATCATAACCTAAACCACCCATACTTCCATAAAGCCATTCAAGAACCTTATCACTGTTGTATTGAGCTCTACTCCAATTATAAGCACTAATAGGTGGACTAAGAACATTACCATTAACTTCAACAATTACATCAGCAAAAGTATCCTTAAGCACGGAAATAACATTATCAATTACCACCGGGTCAAGATACGTCAATGGTTGAATCAGTATCCTCAAGTAAACCATGAACCTACACCCATTAATCCTCAATACAAAACTCCTACTCCAGAATACATATATTATCATGACGAAATCGTGAAGAATCCATAATAAACAAAGTATAGCTCATATTGCGATATACTTATAGCTTCTCCCACCTCTACCAAATATCTGGACACAGTGCGCCGCCGTAGCTCAGCCCGGGAGAGCGCCCGAGGAGGAATAGAAGTCCTCCGGCGAAGCTGAAGACCGGGTTGTCCGGGGTTCAAATCCCCGCGGCGGCACCACTTCTACATGACCAGCTGGATGCTTAAGGAGAATATTTTTCTATGCCTGTTTATTTATAGTTCATGGGTGTTGAGGTCTTGAAGGCAGCTATACTTGCAGGTGGTATGGGTAAGAGACTTAGACCACTTACTCTTGAAAAACCCAAGCCATTAGTAGAGGTAGCAGGTAAACCTATTATTGAATGGCAGATAACTTGGCTTAAGAAATATGGTGTAGATGAAATAGTATTACTCGTGGGGTACATGAAGGAGAAATTAATAGATTATCTTGGTAGCGGTTCTAGGCTTGGAGTAAAGATAACATATGTTGTAGAAGATGAACCACTAGGTACTGCAGGTGCTATAAAGAACGCTGAAAGTGTTCTTAAGAGAGAAGATCTATTCTTTGTAATTAACGGGGATATAATAACAAACCTAAACCCATTGAAAATGATTGAAGTTATAGAACAAAATCCAGACATTATAGCAGTAATAGCTGCAGTACCCCTAAGAAGCCCATATGGTATCCTCGAAATAGATGAAAGAGGATTCATTAAGAAATTCATTGAGAAACCCTACCTAGAAGAATACTGGATAAATGCTGGAGTATACGTAATGAAGCCAGAGATAATACAATACCTCGTTGAGAAAGGAGATATAGAGAGAACAACCTTCCCCAAACTAGCTGAAGAAAA
>CAYPZO010000058.1:0-9373 GCA_964415135.1 uncultured Desulfurococcales archaeon
GATTTCTATATCGTATAGTTTCAGGCTTTAAACCTTATCCGTACTCTCCTAAATACGTTTAGCCCGTCTTTAATGTTATAGTTACCTTAATAAGTTGTTAAGACTACCTCTCAAAATGTGAATGGGGATGAATGTATATGGGTTAATTTCTTGGTGGTTTCGTAAATGTAGAATAACAATAACAATATCCCTCTTAATCCTAGTATTTGGGATTGTTGTTGGTTTGATGTTTTGGCCCATGTTTAAGGGGTTTGAGGAGGATCTTGTTAAGAAGTTTAGTGGATTAAAGCCCTTTACCCTTGAAATGTTTTCTTCTATTCTAATCAATAATTTAACCATACTCTACCTTTGGATTACCGTTGGTGGTATTACGCTAGTTTTACCCTACGTAGTTTTATTAGTGAATGCTATTATTTTAGGGTCATTTGCTGGTTTGATACATTTTGAATACGGTATTAGTCCTCAATTGATAGCCATGTTAATTGTTCCTCATGGAGTTTTTGAGCTAACTGCCATAATTATGGGTGTTACTTGTTCTACAGTTCTTTGGCTAAATCTTTGGAGAGTGACGTTAAAGAGGATTAAGTTCGGAGAAATAGTTAGCGATATTACTACAAGCTTGAAATTATTGGTTCTTGCTACCCTTATATTGGTGTTGGCCGCCTTTATAGAGACTTTCATAACTCCATTATTTTACGTATTATTTCATTAGTTTTAGCTCCAATATCTTGATAATATTCTTGGTATTTTAGCTGGATCCTCTATGATGTGTACTTTACCGCCTATATCTGTTATTCTTTTTGTTTCGCTTTCATCGTGTTCGGGAGGAGCAATACATATTACTTGCCATCCATTCTTTGTTATATGTTCGATTACCTTATGTGGTGGAATGTTCTTTACTGTTTGTTTTAGGTCTGAGATTAGTATTAGTGTTTGAGGCCTAATGGATTTTGAGGCTTCTATTATTGCTTTTGATATATTTGTTAGTCCGCTAAAGCTTGCTGATAATAGTATGTCTATTATTTTATTGATTGGCGTTCTTCCATGAATTTCTATTACATTTACGTCCTTGGAGAATAGTACGAGCCTACTTAGGGAGTCTACGAAGGTTGATGCTGCTAGTAGGGTCCATGTTGCGTACTCTCTCATGCTACCGCTTATGTCAACAACGAGTACTATTTTGCGTTTTCTTATCTTGTCTCTGTATATCAGTGGTTGTGACGACCAGTGTAGGAGTTTTTCAATTGTTTTCTTGAGATCTAATCTGTGAGCTCTGTGTTGTGTTTTCTTAGATCCTATTACTATATTTGATCTTATCCTCCTCTTGGCCTTAAACCATAACCTTAATGCTTGATGTAGTATTATTCTTCTAAGACTAGGATTATCTGATGTTATGTACATTTTTTGAAGTATTTGTAGTGCTTCATTGAAGCTTAATCTCCTAGTTAATGCTTCTAACGCGATAAATGGCGTTTTGCTCTTTATGGAGTTTAAGATAGTCGTAGTTAGTCTTGCTAATTCTATGGTCTTATATATTAGTGGTTCAAGCTCCTTTGGATATTCTGATGTTATTAAATCCTTGAATTTTCTCATGCTAGAGTTTAGCAAATATTCTGAATAGTCTAGATAGGCTTCTCCTGCTCCTTCAGTAAGTGCTTGTAGTGCCTTATCATATGCTTGTGCCACTTGAGTTATAATGTGGATGAAGCTACTTGATTTACCTAGATGTGTAGTTGATGACTTAGAAATACTGGTAAGTGCTTTGTATGGAAGTTTATCTAATAATTCTATTACTTGGCTTAACTCCATATTTCTTAGCAAGTAGGGCAGTACTATTCTCTGGCAATCTGGTGGTAGTCGTAGTATTACGTCTTTTAGGTATTTAGATTTGCTAATTATTGGTGAGTATATTGCTCTAGGATTTGACCTAAGTACAGTTTCTATATTTTGCTTGCTTAGTAAATTGAAGTGATTTAGTAGGTCGAGTACATCATTTATATTAGATACACTGATTCCCATGTTTAGTCTAGATGCTATTAATTCCGCAGCTTTTCTTGCAAGTCTGTAGTTTCTATTCTTTATTGCTTCTACACCTAGCTTAGCCAGCTTGCTTGTATCAAGCCTTTCTAGATACTTGAAGTCGACATCTATGTACATAGCTGTTCCTTCATCACTGACTTTATGTATCGACATCTTCTGTAATTTGTTAATCCACTCACTACTTGCAGCATCCACTATGCTCTGGTATCCTCTATTTATTAGCCTTTCCAATAGCCTGTATGCTTCATCCCTACTTATGACCCTTGAAGTTCCTCCTTTTGTTCTTCTTATAATTCCTAGTCTCTTTAATAATGAGTATGCTTTCCTTCTCCTTTCTCTCTGCATTCTTGTTCCTCTTTCCAAGAGCTTTCTTGTTGAATGTATTTTCTCATTAAATGTTAGTCCTAATATTTTGAGTTCTTTTTCAATATCCTTCATCATCGATTCAGCAACTTTAACTTTACTAATGGTCAATCTATTCCATGCATTTTCGAATAATCGTTCATCCCTGCTTCTTTTAACTAATACCGACTTTATAACCCACTTTATTTCCTCTATATTCATTTCATTTACATCTTCATAACCTACTATACTGGCGTATGATTTGAGTATGTTATATGCTTCAATAGCTTCAGAAGTACCTACCTTAAGTCCTTCCTTTCTTAACTCAATTACTAGATCTAGTAGTAGTGTTCTTACATCTTTTACCATTATCCCCTATCCTAGAATCTCATTAGTTATCTTTTCAACTAATTCTTCATCCTCAATTCTCTTTACGAGTGAAACTAGGGCTGTTTCCTTTAATTCCTGTATTCCAACTCTCTTTTTATTCTTTAATTTCGCTATGCTTTTAGCTAATTGAGCCCACAATACGGTGTCTGCAGGTCCTGGTTTATGGATCGCTTGTTCTCTGAGCCTTTCAACTACATCTAGCATTTTTGATAGGTATTCTGGTGGTATTTCTACGTCTATGTTTTCCGTTCTTAGCCTTATTATCTCAGCTTCTACTTCGCGTGGAGGATAAGTGAATTTTATTCTAACAACTCTTCTAAGAAATGCATCGCTAAGTTCCCCCTGCGCTATATCCTCAGGGTTGCTGGTCATTATTACTTGAAATCCTATTCCCTTTGACTTAAATACTCTTCTAAGTTCTGGTACTATAATTCTACGCTTATCAACTATGTCAAGTAACATGTTTTGGAATTCTTCACTGCTCCTCCTTATTTCGTCAACTAATACTCCTACATCAAGTACTAGTGCTGCTAGTAATGGTCTTGGAATGTAACTGTCCTCGCTAAAACCGTATTTGAGCGCCATTAATGGATGGAAATCGCCTATAACTCTATACTCATCATAGTTTTCACTACATGGAAGGACGAATGCTCTTTTACCTGCCCATAATGTTAATATCGCTTCTCCTATTTCTGTTTT
This sequence comes from uncultured Desulfurococcales archaeon, assembly GCA_964415135.1. GTDB lineage: Archaea > Thermoproteota > Thermoprotei_A > Sulfolobales > WANQ01 > CAYXRT01. Next base: position 3,472 of record CAYPZO010000058.1, read on the forward strand.
ACCTGTCCCTGGTGGTCCTTCATAGAGTACTGGTCTTCCATTAATGAACGCAGCTACAGTTAATGCTACAACTCTATAGTCTGTAATTAACTTGTATTTCTCTTTAAGTATTTTAACCATTAGCTCTGGACTTCTTACGGGCTTTGATGGCTCAAGTATGGGCTCATAAGTTTTCCTTATTTTCTCCTCAATACTTTCAGCTACTTTACGCGCTTCTCTTTCACTTACCGTAAATTCTAGGGTTCTTTCAACTAATTCCTCTAACTCCTTGACTTTATCCTTGCTCATTACTATTTACATCTCATTTACTTCTTTATCCTTTATACCTCCTATTAGCTATGATATATATTTGTACCTAATAAAGGTGACATACATGGTAAAGAAAACCGCAGAGAGAGTAATTGGCGTAATTTATAGTGCTATAGTACCTGGACTTGATGAAAAGCACTACGACCTAGTATTTACTGATGACAGGATTATAGCTGTTTATCTAGGCGAGTATTCTAGGGTTCATAGTAGGACAGGGCTATCTATAAGGAGTGATTTACAGGTATATAGGATATTGAAGAGTAAGAAGCGAAAAGAGTATAAGGATGATGATATTGAGGAGTTGTGTAAGGATAAAAACAATATTATCATATCCTATAATGATATATCATCTATTGAGATACGAAAACCAGTAGTAAGACGAGCTAGAGATGCGAAAACTGTGGAGTTCATGGAACTGGTATTGAAAACTAATAGTGGTTTACTACATTTTAAGGTATCTCCTAAGGCATACAACGTATTAAAGAGAATCGTTAATTATGTTCGTAGGGTTATAGAAACCTAATCCCGTATTCTAGTACTAAGAGTCTAGGTTTAACGTTTCTACCCTCCTTTATCAATGTAACTAGCCCTAGGTTCTCAAGCCATTTTAGATCCCTATACACATTTGCTACATCTCTACCTAGATCTCGCGATAGTTCAGAAATGCTTTCATATTCCTTTCGTGACAAATATTCTAATAACCTGGTTATTTCCCTTGAGAATAGTTTAGAGTGCTTATTGGGATTGTATTTGATCTCTATTTCCTCAATATACTCGAGTTCTCCTTCTTCTTCACTTAACTCTATTTCTCTTAGCAAATCCTTATACTTTTCTATTACTGATTGATCTCCTTGCTCTATTCGCTTCTTCAGCTCTTCTACTCTTGCAAAGAGCTCCTTCTTAGATAATATCCTTAAAATAAACAACATTACCGTCATGTCCAGCATCCTATCTTTACCTATGTCTACAGCCTTCTTAATTTATTTAGGGATATTAACGTGAACAACGATGTATATGTACTAATTGTTGAAAGAGTTAAGAGGGTATTCAAAGAAGATGGAAGAACGACGCGTTAGTAGCTACCATTCCATAAAACCAGCACTTAGACGACTTATAGATGGAACAAATAAAAACCCTATAACTACTCAAGAATAGGAGTGGAGGATATTTGAGATTGATCTCCCAACCCTTATACTTATATTCTTGGGATTGCATCGCTAGGACTATTCTATGTCAGGAGGATAAACTCATATGGAAAAAGGAATTGAGACGCTCCTCTTGGGAGGTTTATGTGGAATAATACTACATATCAATTTCCTTATATTTGTTTTAGCAGTAGAATATGATCGAGTACTATTTATACCTTTATATTGAGATGATTCAATACTATCTAAAAGTGAGGTAAAGGAGTGATGGAACTCATAAATAATAGATCGGTGCTGGAAGGAAGATGGAATTCCCAAGTTCCTGTTGTTGATCTTAATAATAATGCATTGCAAGGGAGAACACTAGGTAATAGTATTGTTTTAAACGCGCATTCTAATCCTAGAGGTGACTACGTATATAGGGGACGTAAGTTTAATGTGAAGATATCTGAAGTAACTTTACCTACAGGCATTAAAGTGGTAAGGGAGATTGTTGAATTTAGAGGAGCTGTGGCTATACTACCAATACTTAGTAAAGATAAGATCGTATTAATAAGACAGTATAGGCCGGTAATTAATGAGTGGATTATTGAGGTTCCTGCAGGGACACTTGAGGAAGGGGAGGATCCCGTTTCCTGTGCATTAAGAGAACTTGAGGAAGAGATAGGTTATAGGGCCAGTAGGTTAGTTAAGCTTTTTGAGATATTTATGTCCCCTGGCTATAGTACTGAGAAATTACATGCATTTATAGCTATGGATCTAATTAAGACTAAGGTTAAGAGAGAAAAATATGAGATTATTGAAGAAATGATTGTTGATCTCGACGAGGCTATTAGTATGGTTAAGTCCAATGTTATTAGGGATGCTAAGACTATTGCATTACTTCTCTACTATAAGTACGTTTACTTAGGAGGCTAGTTATGTATGGCTGGTTACCCGTTCAATAATATTGAGGAGCCCTTATTAAAGCATTTGATTAAGAAGCCTTTAGTTATTGGTATTGGTGGAGGCGGTGATGTTGTTGGTGCTGTTCATATATACATGTGGTTGAGGAGATTAGGTGCTGAGTGTTTATTGGCTTCAATTCCTTGGGAGAGATTTACAGTCGACCCTACTCCAGGACCAATAAGTATTAGTGAAATCAATGGAGGAAGGATAGTGGGTAATTACGCTGTTCTAGTTGAGGGCAACGAGTATGTTGTTAGAGGTGGAAGAAGAATAATTCCTCAAGGGGTACGTATTGCTAGGTTACTTAAAGTTAATGTAGCTTTAATCGATGCTACTTATGGTGAACATGGTATTAGGAGAGGTATTGAAGAATTAGCAAATCATTTTGGAGTGGATCTTGTAGTGGGAGTTGATGTTGGTGGTGACGTTACTGCACAGGGATCAGAGGATAACTTATGGAGTCCATTAATGGATTCCTTGGCTTTATCTGCTATAGCCAATTCGAGATTATATGGATTAATTGGTATACACTCTATAGGCGCTGATGGGGAACTTGATATTGATGTTGTATTGAGTAGGATAGCTGAGATAGCTAAAAACAATGGATTAATATGTGTTTATGGATTATGCAGAGAGGATATGAAAGTGCTTGAAATGATACTAAGAGAAGTTGAAACTGAAGCTAGCCGTATAGCCTATTTAGCCCTTCAAGGATTTAAGGGGGATAAATGCATAAGACTTGGAACACGTAGAGTACATATTTCCCCCTACTCCTTAGTTACATTCCTAGTTGATGCAAGCGTTCTATATGGATTATCGCCTATGGCTCAAATGCTGTCGGGTACCAAGAGTATACTTGAAGCAAATGAGAGGTTAAATAATGCATGTATTTATACAGAGCTAAACCTTGAAGAAGATTTATATGCTCTACTTAACTTAAAGCGCTCAATTACTAAGAATGATGTTCTCTGTATCTACATGGAAGGCGTTAAGAGAATGAAGGAAAAATGTAAAAATAATCATTAGTTTTATTCATAAACTTTTATCTAGTACGATAAAGATACTCGAGGTAGGTAGGAGAACACATGAGGAAATGCAATCAACAAATATCATCTTGGTTATTGTCAGAGGGTTTTAGAATTGAGAAATTAGAACCTTTACCGGGACTTAAGATTTCATGGGGATTCAACGTCTATACACCTCCACCTCTTGTAGTTAATGTAAAAGTATTTCAACCACAAGGACAGGAGGATAAGGTAATACTATTATTGGGTGTTAACATCTCTCCTAACCATCAAAGAGAGTTAAGTAAATTAGATGATAATGAGAGATATAAATTCATGAGTAAGATGCTTTTAGACATAATTCATTTGTGCCCTGAATGTAAATTCGTTATACAGCCAAATATGTTAAGTCCTAAGGCTATTATAATTAGTAGAACATTATTCTGTAATGACCTAACTAAGTCTAAGCTTATAGATGAAGTTGTTAGATTAGTGAACGTCTTTATAGCTATTAATGCTAATTTATGGATGAAGTTCCCTCATCCCCCTAGAAAGCCTCCTTCACCAGCAACATATACTATCTAGGGATGTAAAGGCCTTGAAGCTAGCAATAGTCTATCATGAACATTATAGTAAGTACAATCTTGGATCTACTCATCCTTTAAATCCCTTTAAGCCCCTACTTGAAGTTGAACTGCTTAAGTCTATAGGGATACTAGATAACTCTAACATTAAGCTAATAGAACCAGAACCCGTGTCTGAAGACCTTCTCCTACTAATACATAGTAAAGAATATATAGAGTACATTAAGAGGAAGGAAAAGGAAGGTATAGGATACTTTGACTATGGTGATACTCCCGTTTTTCCTGAAGCTTTCTATGCTTCAAGCTTAGCTGTAGGAGGTTCTCTAAGGGCATTAGAGCTCGTAGTTGATGAGGAATTTGACGTAGCATATAACCCTCTAGGAGGTTTTCATCACGCTAAAAGGAGTAAAGCGGGAGGTTTTTGCTTATTTAATGATGAGGCGCTTATTTCATTATATGCGTTTTTAAAGAGTTATGGTAAGGTAATGGTTCTTGATATTGATGTTCATCACGCTGATGGCGTTCAAGAATTACTATATGATAAGCCTATACTTAAAGTAGATGTGCATGAGTGGGGGATTTATCCTGGAACTGGATGGATTGATGAAGTAGGTGAAGGTGAAGGCAAATATTACATGGTTAATATACCCTTACCTCCTGGAGTAGGAGACGATTATTACATTAAAGTATTTAATGATGCTGTTGTCCCCATTGTGATTAAGTGTAAACCAAATATAATGATTACTCAGGCAGGAGCAGATACTCATATCAATGATCCATTAGCTACGTTAAACCTTACAACTAATGCCTTTGCTGGGATATTCCATACACTTAGGGATATAATGGATAATGTAGGGTTCAAATTAATAATTTTGGGAGGAGGAGGCTATTGCGTTGACTGTGCAATTAGATGTCATGTAGTAATGCTTTTATCTCTTCTTGGGATAAAACCGGAAGGGAAAATACCAGATACTTGGAGGAAGAAATTTAAAGAACTTATAGGATATGAGCCTCCACAATACATTAATGACCCTATGGAAACTACAACACCTATACAAGTAGCTAATGAAGTAGAGGATATAATGGATAAGGTTAAACAAGTACATGAGGTTTGGTTTAAAAATTAGTTTCTTGAATTAAAGTAATTAGGTGTATATTATGAGGTATGTGGTTGCAGTAGATATTGGTGCTACGTATTTAAGGGTAGCTTTAGTTAATGAACGTGGGAAAATACTATACCTTATTAAGAATTTAACTCCTAGAGAGCCAAATCCCTATGCTATACCAAATAAAATTTCTGGAATGATAAGAGAAGTACTAAAGGAATGTAAAGTAGATTTAGGTAGCGTACTTGGTATTGGTATTGGTAGTATCGGTCCTTTAGATGTAAAGAGCGGGGTTATAGTAAATCCGTGTAATATTCCTGGAGTTAAAAATGTACCCGTAAGAAGAGTTCTTGAGGAAACATTTAATAAGAAAGTAGTTATGGTTAATGATTGTGTTGCTGCTGTGTGGGGTGAAAAACATTATGGTTCTGGAAGAGACTATGATAATCTAGTGTACATAACCTTTAGTACTGGTATTGGAGCGGGCGTAATCGTTGATGGTAATTTGTTGTTGGGAAAGGATGGTAATGCTCATGAAGTAGGACATATTGTAGTAGATTATAAGTATGGATTGAAATGTGGTTGTGGGGGTATAGGCCATTGGGAAGCATACGCATCAGGAGCAAATATTCCAAAACTAGTTAAGTACCTATTAGGGAAATGGGGGATAAAGAATCATGAAACCAAGCTGTTTGAACTTATAGAGAAGCAAAGCTTAGAAGCAAAGGATGTATTTAATCTCGCTAAGATGGGTGATAAGGTAGCACTTAGAGTTATTGATGAGCTTGGGAAAATAAATGCTGCTG
>CAYPZO010000059.1:0-4391 GCA_964415135.1 uncultured Desulfurococcales archaeon
GCTATGTCAAGAAGACAATTACTAATAATAACCGCTACAATAGTTATAGTCATTATATTAGCGTCGTATTTTATTTATTCTACTTGGTATAGGAGGACTAACACTTCTACTGCTATAGAGGTTAGTGTTCCTAGGAGTGCTATTATATATGATTCACTCTATACAGAGTACCCTAATCCTGAGGTTATAGAAAACGTTACTAGGATTCTAAGAGAACATAATGTTACCGTTAAGGTGTATTTGGGGAAGGATGCTGGTTTAATTCCTTTATACTCTTTGAGTGAGTATGATTTAGTTATTTTTAGAGCTCATGGAGGATATAATGGTGATCCCAATAATGGTATGCCTCTTGGAGCATATATTTTCACTGGTATTCATTTTGATGAAGCTGTTAGAACTTATGGTGACATTATCTTCAAGTACCATGACGAGAAATACATTGTAAAAGGGGTAATACCTCCACCTAACATTAAGTTAACTCCTGAGGTTTTGAAGAAGCTTCCCCGCTATGTTGTTCTTAGTCCATGGTTTTTCCGAGATAAGATACCAATAAAGAGAGGTTCAATAATAGTGTTCTTTGGATGCTACGGACTTGATGATAATAGACTTGCTGAAGTATTTTTGAAGAAAGGCGCTAGAGCATTTATTTCATGGAGAGGTAACATTACTTGGACATATATGGATGAAATACTAGATGATCTCGTAGCTCTTCTCTTAAAGTACTTCGATAAGCCTGAGAAAGCCGTTGAAATAATCAATGAAGTCTATGGACCTGATCCTGCAACTAATGCCGCGCTTGAAATTAGGTTAAGGACTAGTGGCTCGTAGTGCTTGAAAAAAGATTATGGAGTTATACTTACCCTATCGCTTATCTCTATGTTTCTTATCTTCTTGGCGGTGGAGGTGCCATTGGGGCTGTTGGTGGAGGTGTTGTGGGCGCTGGTGTAACTGATGCTGGTTTTATACGTGTTCTTACTCTTAGGAAGTTTAGTACAGCTGTATTAATGAATAACAATATCGCAGCTCCAATGAATACAGCTCCTGCAATCATTGAAGCTTCAGGACCAAACTCTATAGTTCCTCCATAGTATTCCTCAATTATGCTAGGTACTATTCCCTCTACATCTCCTCCTTCAGCCATAATGAATGCTCCTATTGCTAGGAGCATTATTGCTAATAGTATTGTAAGTACAAGTGCTATGGTTAATATTATCGATTTTTTCTTGTAGAGCTCTATGTACGCTCCTCTAATTGTTTGTAATATTAGGTTATCCCCTTCAAAGTCTAGTTTTGTTCTAAGGAAGTTTAATATAGCAGCATAAATTGTAAGTGCTATGACAATTCCTATACCTATACCAATAACCATGGTTGTAGCTTCTGTTGAATAGTCCATAAACATTAGTGCTGCATAGCCAGATGCTCCTAGTGCGAATACTATTCCAAGTACAGTGAAGGCTAGTGCAAGCGTAATCCATATACTAGACTTCTTCTTAACCGTTGTAGTTCCTCCATATGGTGTCATAAATACTGCTTCCTTAACATCCATGTCAGCCCTCTTCCTTAAATGATTATATACGAAGGCATAGACTAGCGATAAGATTGCTACAACAATAAATGCTATTGACATCATCGAGCTAGTATCGTATACATAGGCCGCTCCTGCAAAGAATAATAGTGCACCTAGTATCGATAATGCCATAGCTAGTGTTAGTAGAATGCTTGACCTTTCCTTAAATGTTATTATCCTATTATTTACATCCCGTACCTGGTAACTCAATATCGTTTACACCACTATATGTTCTTCACAGCGGATATCTAAACTAAAAAACTTGAGTTTACAGAAAAACATCAAACCTACTACATATTTATATAATCTACTTCTTCAACTCTATAACGTAGAAGTGCTTATCAAATAAGTACCTAAAGTTAAGTATAACTGCACTACGTGGAATGCTGTTTAATACCATTTTATCTCTTTGAAGTATAGGATCAATACGCGATGCTTGATCATAGATAACTACTATTGAATTCCTCTTTACCGCCCTTGCAGCTTCTACAACAGCTTTTCTTGGATTAGTAAACCATGAAATAGCACCACCAATTAATATCCGATCAAAAATGTTATCCTTATCCTTAAATGGAAGAGATATTCTGCACAACCAAGCATTAACTCTACACTACCCCAACTATGCTTTCTTACCTTCTCCCTACACATTTTCAACATCTTATCTGAAATATCCATACCAACTATTAACCCACTAGTATACTTCCTATAGTATGGGATATTCCCACCAGTACCAATACATACCTCTAGGACATTGGCGCCTTCCCTGATTCTCATTGCTGAGACTTTTTTACTTCTAAGCTTTTCTTCAGAAAAATCCATACGCCTAGCAAAATGCTCTTCAACTAAGTCATAATATGGAGCATAAATATCATATAATGCTTTTTGAGTAATATTCCTCATACCATAACATTCCCTAATCCTGAAATCAGGTACTTATCTCTAATGAGATAACGTCTTCTACACTTTAAGCACTCTAGAACACCCTTAACTATTTCATTATCCTTCTCTTCTCCCACGAACCTTCACTTCGCCCTTACAGTAAGGCAACATATAATCTCTAAGCTCGTCTTAAACATTATAGTTACTCTCAACTATACTATAGGTTAAGAAGAGAGATGTTCCGGCGCGCAGCCAAGGATCATCCATGCGCCGTAACGCGGCGTTGTCACCTCGGCGAGGAGATGCTATTATATATTTAACTTTCATCTAGATATAGGTTTTCTTGAAGCGTGCATAGAGCGTGTGTGGTGTATTAATTGAAGTTACTTGAAAGAATTGGTGTAAGGCTTATATGGTTTGATAGCTTAGGCGCTAAATCAGCTTCAATATATGTTGATAGTAGTGTTGGTGGTATTGTTATTGATCCTGGCGCCGCCGCTATGCAACCTAGTTATCCATTACCATCTGAGGAAAAGCGTAGGCTACGTAGCAAGGCTATTGAGGAAATAGAGAAGTTTTGTTGGAAGGCAAAATTCATAGTAATAACTCACTATCACTACGACCACCACGTATTACCATTTAGTGGTGATTTGAGAGACCCGAAGTCAATGTATCTTGGAAAGAAGATGATTATAGTAAAGAATCCTAACATGTACATTAATGAGAGCCAATGGAATAGAGCTAGAACATTCATAGAGCAATTACTTAGCCTAGATAATAAGGACATTAAGGAATACTTAATTGAACCAGAGCTCACTGAATTTCAAGACCTTGTTGAACTACTTGAACATGCTATGTCTAAGGATTTCGGATCTTATTCCAATAGACGTAGAGAGTTATTAGAAAAAGGTCGTAAATGGTTTAGAAATTTAGTTGAAAAGCTTTGGAGCGCCAAACCCTGGATTAAGGATAAGATAACGTTTAGTGATGGAACGCTACTAGTATGGGGTGATGGGAAGTGCTTTGAGCTAGGTGATACGTTATTTTACATATTCCCCCCATGGTTTCACGGCATAGAATATGATAGAACAGGATGGGTTATTCCAGTACTAATAATTAAAAACAACTACAGGTTATTCTACACAAGTGACTTAATGGGGCCTCAAATAGAAGACTACGCCTACGTAATAGCTAGGCTAAAACCTGATATTATTGTAGCTGATGGTCCTCCAACCTATCTTTACCCGTACATGCTCAATAAAATAAACCTCAATAGAGCCGTAGAGAACATGGTCTACATTATTGAGAATGCTCAGCCAAAACTCATCATATATGATCATCATTTACTAAGAGAGAGGAAGTGGAGGAAAAGAGTAAATAAGGTATTTAAGGTAGCTTCTAAAGCCAACATACCATTAATCACGGCGGCAGAATACCTGGGTAAGAAGCCGCTAATCGACGTAATCTAATAATGAGAACATTATATCATATACAGTAATACCACAATAAACAATTTATAAACACCTACATAGGAAGCGCATATAAGGCGCTAAATAAACTCAAGTAGGTTTCAATGAACCCTGAAGGTAATAAAGTAAATTTCTTTATAGTATTTTGGTAAACCTTAAATATCACTTAAGTAAGTTGATTCCACTGAGGGTTGACTTATGGCTGCAACCGAAAAAGCCACGATAATAGGCATCGTCCTCTTAATTGTTGGACTTATTATAGGGATCGGAATAGGCTATGGAGTCTGGGGGACCGCGCCAGCAAAGACTGTAACCACAACAGCTACAACAACAGCTACAACAACGGTAACAGCCGCTGCAGAAACAGTTACAACAACCGTCACGACAACAGTTCCTGCAATGCCAGCTAAGAAGGCCGTAATTTCAGTACTAGCCGCAGGAGACCCCGCATCTGTAACGAGAAAGGATAATATTAT
>CAYPZO010000059.1:4491-9360 GCA_964415135.1 uncultured Desulfurococcales archaeon
GGAGCAGAGCTATGGCAGATAATCCTAGCTTATGGAGGTAAGCTATGGGATCCAGATAAGAACAAGATGGTACTAGTTAAGTCTGCTACACTAAAAGCACTACAATGGTTCAAGAAAGCTGTAGACATGGGAGTACTACCAGCAGACATGACAACATGGCAGTGGAGAGCCATACACAGAGCTGTAGTCTCTGGAGAAGCAATGTTCTGGTTCGGAGGTACATGGCACTGGGCTGAATGGCAGAGAGTTAAGTATCACCCAGAACTAGGAGCAGTACCTGAAGAATACCTATGGGAGCACTTCATATTCACACTAGTACCTCCAGGTGAGAAAGGAGGTAAACCAGTAACAATAAGCCACCCATTCGTATACGTCATAACTAGTCAAGCAGAAGACCCAGACCTAGCAGCACTAGTACTAGCCATGGCAACACAGCCAGAATTCGACGTAGCACACGCTGTTGGAAGCGCACACATACCAGTAAAGAAGTCAAGCCTAGAACATCCAGCAATGAAACAAGCCAAGTTCTTAAGCTCAGTAGCCTACATGCTAGACTACACATCATTCGAGCCAATGCATCCACTATGGGGCAAGTACAAGGAACTACTATACAAGGCAATACAAGCAGTAGAACTAGGTAAAATGACCCCAGAAGAGGCCTTAAAGTTCATCATAGACTCAATTAACGCTGATCCAGAACTAAAAGAAGCAATAGAAATCATAGAGTAAAATCAACATAAATAGCAACTAAATCACCTAAAAGAAAATAAGACTTTTTTAATCCTCAATCCCTTCTTCCCCTTGAGGGGGTACTAGTAATGCGAATCGGTAGCCCCAGAGCAAGGATATTCTTAATAACATTAATATTCCTTGGACCATGTATAGCAATGATAGCGATTTTCTGGATTCTACCAGTATTCTCTACAATATTCCTATCATTTACCGATATGGGATTAAGAAAAGCTGAATGGAGCTTCGTTGGATTAAGGAACTACGAATACATAGGCGCACACCCATTTACACTTAAAGTAGTTATAAATACGGCAGTGTATGTATCAGCAACTCTAGCATGGAACGTATTGGTGGGATTACTCTTAGCATTATTAACATTTTATGTTGATGAGAAGAGCTCATTACTATTTAGAGCACTATGGCTATTACCAAGAGCATCACCACCAGTAGTATACGGTCTACTATGGCTATGGGTTCTCGATTCATCAGAATACGGCTTACTAAACCAGCTAGTTAAGCCAATAACGGGAAAACCTATACCATGGCTTGTAGACTACGCTATGCCAGCAATAATCATTATAAACGGATTTGTCGGTGCATCATTTAGCCTAATAGTATTTTCGTCAGCTCTAAAATCAATACCACCAGACTACATTATGGCTGCTAGAGTTGATGGTGCATCAGAACTTAGAATAATAAAGGATATCATTCTACCATTAATGAAGTGGCCTATACTATTCGTTACAGCATGGCAGACGCTAAGCCTATTGGCATCATATGAGTACATATTAATAGTAACTGGTGGAGGGCCATTCTATGATACTGAGGTATGGTCACTATTTGCATATCATCAAGCCTTCCAGCACCTTGAGCTAGGCTTTGGAGCAGCTTTAGCCATGGTCTTAGTAATTGCCGCTCTTGTAATAGTACTTATACAAATGAAGGTATTCAAGTTCAGGAGGATGATAACACCCGTAAAGATAGAACATACCTAAAGGGGTGATATGTATGAGTACAAGTCAAGGAGGGAGAAAAATTAAAGTTAAGAGGTCATTAGCCTATTATAGAGTTAGAAGAATCCTGGTAAAAGCAGTACTATATAGCGTTCTAATAGCTCTTACACTACCAATAATCATAATGTATGCATGGCTCTTCATGCAATCAATTAGTGAAACAGTACTATTCGGTTTCATACCATCAAACTTCACGCTTAAAGGATGGAGATTCCTCTGGCAATCAATTAAGTTTGGTGAAGTAATTTTACCACCAATATGGCCAGTAGTAATGAATTCACTCATAATAGCAGGAGGAGTTACAGTAATTGAAGTAAGCATTGCACTACTAGCAGGATATGCTCTATCAAGGCTCAACGTGCCATACAGAGAACCATTACTCCTACTAATCATAGCACTACATGCATTTCCAGGGATAACACTATTAATTGCAATATTCTACCTACTAAACTCCATGGGGCTCATAAACACGTTACTAGGAGTTATAATAGCAAAGGCGGCTCTCGAAATACCCATGGGTACGTGGCTTATAAAGGGATTCTTTGATGCAGTTCCATGGGATATTGAAGCAGCAGCACTCGTCGATGGTTGTAGTAGGCTAAAGGCATGGTATAAGGTTGTCCTACCAATAGTTAAACCTGGAATAGCAGCGATTGCGATATTTGCTTTCCTAGCAGGTTGGAACGAGTTCATATTCTCCTTAACATTCCTATTAGATCCACGACTATACCCGTTATCAATACACGTATACCAGTTAATCGGTGAATTCAGGTACATAGACTATACACTGCTAGCTGCAACAGCACTATTCTACTGTATACCACCACTAGTATTCTTCGTAATAACACAGAAAGCGTTCATGAAAGTCCCAGTAGTAGGTGTTAGAGGTGCCTAGGCTAAGCATATTTATTTCCCTAAAACAATTTATTTCATGTAAGGTGGATATCTAATGGTAAGTGTAAAGTTAGACCACTTATCAAAATACTTTGGATCCGTAAAAGCAGTTGATAACTTAAACCTAAAAATAAAGGATGGAGAATTCATAGCACTATTAGGTCCAAGTGGATGCGGTAAAACAACTACACTATTAATGATTGCAGGAATCTATAAGCCAACAAAAGGAAGAATATTCTTTGATGATGTAGATGTAACTGAGTGGCCTCCTAAAGATAGGAATGTGGGAATGGTATTCCAAAGCTACGCACTATATCCTCACATGAAAGTTTACGATAACATAGCCTTCCCATTAAAGTTAAAGAAAGTGCCTAAGCAAGAAATAGATAAGAGGGTAAAAAGCGTAGCAAAAATGCTTCAAATAGACCACCTACTTGACCGATATCCCAGGCAACTTTCTGGTGGTCAGCAACAGAGAGTAGCATTAGCGAGAGCATTAGTTAAAGATGCATACGTACTCCTAATGGATGAGCCTCTATCAAATCTTGATGCTAAGCTAAGAGTTATGATGAGAGCTGAGATAAAGAGGTTACAGAAGGAGTTAAAGATAACAACAATATATGTAACTCACGATCAAGTAGAAGCAATGTCTATGGCTGATAGAATAGCAGTAATGAATGAAGGAAAATTACAGCAATTCTCAACACCAGATGAACTATATAATAAGCCAATTAATGTATTCGTAGCAGGATTCATTGGAGCTCCACCAATGAACCTCATAGATGCAACATTTGTAGAGAAAAGTGATGGATACTATGTAGATGCTGGTTCGTTTCAATTAAAGCTAAGAGAAGACCTTGGAAAAATGGCAAAGAAGAACCTTACGTCAACAGAAATAATCTTTGGTGTAAGACCTGAACATCTAATAATATCAACAACACCTGCTGAACCCGATAGATCAATAGAGGGATTTGTCTACGTACTTGAACCTCTAGGAAGAGACCTAATAGTAAACGTAAAGATTGGAGAGCATATAATTAAAGCAATAGCTAATCCAGGATTAACACTAACTCCTGGTCAAAAAGTATGGCTTGTCATAGATTATGATAAAATACATATCTTTGATAAGAAAACAGAAGTAGCAGTAATATAAACATATTTTTTAGCATAGTCTTTTAATTATAGTGGATAGCTAGCCTTTTCTGTATGAAAGAACTCCTATACTTATAATTAAGGCTCCAATAACTATTAATGCAAATGAAGCTAAGTATGGGTATAGTAATTCAGGAGAAATGAGTAGGCATATTCCTACTGCAATAATTATGGCGCCTATTGCGAATAATATAATTGATGGAATTGTTTTTGGTAGAGAAAACTCTACAGGAGTTTTCCTCTGCTTAATTAACGCCATTAATAGGAAGCCAATCCCCATACCTATAGCTCCACCGGGTGCAGTATGGCCAAAAAGCATACCAATACCAGCACCAATGAACATACACGCTATAAATAATAATCCTCCAATAAATTCTTCACGGTCTTCCTTATTCTTAGCACTCATTATTCCATACCCCTAAACTTCAGAAACCTCACTTACTATCTGCGTTATTTAAGAGTTACTTTTATGAAGAAGTTGATTCTAATAGAAAAGTTTATATATAGTTAGGTTCTACTTTAATGTAGGTGCTAAGTTCGATGGAGCTTCCGGGAGCAATTAAGGATTTAGGAGAATCTCTAATAGCTCCAAGACAGGTAGTGAAGATATTGATCACTGAGAGGAGAGGTTTAACTTTTAGTTTCTTCGTAGTACTTGTATTTTCCATTGTCGAGGGTATGGTAGCTACGTTGACGTTTGTTGGGAAGTTAGGCTCCTTTGTACCCGCACCTTTTGTTGGTGGATTTCTAGGGAGAGTAGCATTATTCTTTGGTACGGCATTTTATGTAATCTTATGTATATGTTATTGGGTTTTAGGAGGATTAATAGTACATTTATTTTGTAGGTTGTTTAGAGGTCGTGGAGACTTTGAGCATACGCTTACAGCATTTGCATTTCTATGGATTCCAGCATTCATTATAGGATTACTATCCCCAGCAATACTAGCATTAGATTACATTAGTAGTATAGGATTATTCCTGCTGTTACTCTTCGTATCGCTTATATGGGGATTAATAATAAGTGTTCAAGCACTATCTGAGGTTCACGGGTTCGGTATTGGTAAAGCTTTTCTATCAT
>CAYPZO010000060.1:0-9331 GCA_964415135.1 uncultured Desulfurococcales archaeon
TGTTTAGGGGGACATCGCTGAATATTGTAAGGTACTTGTTGAAGCGAAGACGTAGCATACATATGGTGCTCTCAAGGCTTACACGGAAAACCTATTGATAATAACCTGTGGTATGGAGGATGCATAGAGCCAACATTCCTATCAGAGAAAGGAATTAAACCCTGCAACGTTGTTTTCATTGTTGATAAAGATATAGAGGTCTCATCAATGGTTAAGGAACTACTTGATTATTATGGTTTTATTCTATGAATATACTCCTCAAAAGATGGGCTAATGGATTTAATCTACAGACTAATATACAATAGAGTACTTCGTAGATAAAAACAGATGTTTATTTTTATTGAAAATTCTAAGTTCGTTATAATTAATGAGTTTTAGCCTTTAATATTATCCCTATTTCTTTGAGTAATCCTCATAAAAAATTTATGGTTGGTGAAAAATAGTGATGTTTGATTATGTTGCTGTTATCCATAGGTTCTTTATCCATTCTTGGCTGGTTCTTTCTATGTCTTTGTTTTTGGGTTTTATGTTATATATGTATAGTATGTGTAGTTGTCCTGTATACTCTATTAGGGGGTTGTAGTTTAGTTGAGGCTGCATTAACGTAACACCTTTGTTTCCAGTATATCTCTGAGGGAACTTATATAAATAGTGTATTGGTATAAATAGATAACTGGGAATAATAGTAATGGTTAAGCTATGGTTGAAGAAAATAGAGTTTCATGGATTTAGAGGTCTTAGTGGAAGTGTAGAGTTATGTAGGGGGCTTAACATTATTGTTGGACCAAACTGTTCTGGTAAAACCGCGTTAATTGAGGCTATAGCTTACCTTCTCGCTTTAAATTATTCTGATTTACGTGAAGCGCATGGCTATTTAGCATTACTTCATGCTGCTAGAGGAAGTCATCAGCACTCTATGGCAAGTATTGTAATGGAGCAAACCATTATTAAGGGCATTGTATTAGAGAATGGCGTTGAGAGAGAAGTTAGGGTAGAGATGAGTAAAAACATTCTATATGAATCTATAGGTCCATCGATAAAGCCTAGGGTTATTATAAATATAAGATCCTTTCCTAGAGACTGTAGGCTCACGTATTATATAGAAGTAGATGGGATGAGAGTTGGTTTTGCAGGGGAGTGCGGTAAGGGTGCGACGTCTAGGATTGCTGTGATAACCCCTGGTATCTATCCATATGATTTCTTTGACCAACTTGTTGGTAAAGCAAAGAGGCAACATGACGTAGTGTGGGATTCCCTCTCAAAAGGCGTAAACATTAATGGTAAACAATATACCGTTGATGTAGCATCAGATGAATGGGGTAGAATAACAGCGTATGTTAAGGAGGATGATACTTTAGTTAACTTCTATGCGGCTGGAAGAGGCTTGCAGAGAGCGTTAATCATGAAGACAGCGCTAGCTTCATCAGATATAATACTCGTAGATGAAGTGGAATCAGCAATGCATCCAGAACTCCTCATGGAAATTGCAAGTAGCATAGCCATAGCTGTAGAAAATGGAAAACAAGTTATAGTAACTACTCAGTCGCATGAAGCTACAAGATTCCTAGTAGCAGCACTATTAAGTATAGACAGAAAACTATGGAGAATACCATACAAGATAACTGAATACGTTAATAAAGTATGCTCTAACCCTGAATACGCTAAAAAACTTACAGAAACCATAGCCGTAATATCCCTTAATAGGGTAAAAGACACCATAAGATCGATAACTATAACTGGATGCGAAGCATGTGAAGAAATAGTAGTAAGCGAAGACGTAAGATTACTCTACACTCTTGTAAGGTAAATGTAGACCACATTGCTAGCTACGTATTGGTGTTTAAAGTGAAGAGGATAAGAGTATATGTCGAGGGCTGCCTTGATGCTTCACTAGTTGACGTAATGCTTAGGATAATTCAAAGAGAATACGAACTACCAGTAGACTGTGAATTAATTGGTTGTGGAGAGAAACGACGAGTGATGACTAGACTCATGGACTCAATAGCTAGAGGTATAAGGGCAATAGCATTCGTAGATAGTGATACAGGTATACATGATACTGAAAACCAGGTAAAAGAAATACTTTCTGACAGGAAAATTAAACTATTTGAGTTAACATTAAATCAGGGGCCTCCACCACATATAAACATACTGTATGAAGGGAAATATTCATCAACGATAATTATGTGGGCTAAACCACCTGAATACCAAGAAGGCACTATAGAGGACCTATTATGTAGAATACTAGACAGCAATACATGTGGTAAGTTAATGGAGTTCCTAAAAAACATAGCTATTAAGACATGCACGAATTATACGGATCCACGACGGTTAATAAGATGGTTAAATAAGATTACACCACTGATAATATTAACACTATGCTTAACAGAGGGTACACTAATTTGGGATCCATCTATTAGGAGATGTGGTTTTAAAGTAATAGACTACTTAGAGCACCTCATACTACAGAAAAGACCCTCAGATATCGTTAACTACATAAGGCTATTACATGAAGTTATACAAAAGATTATACTTACCTAACATATCAAGTAGTGGTAGGTGGATTAAGGTATGGTAGAGCACATACACCATGAACTGTAATGTTCTTCTATGAATCGTTTAACTTCTTCTAGGGTCTTTCTACACTCCAATTTCCTTATATTTCCTCTATAAGCTTCTTAAGTTTAGCTCTTATGCTCTCTAGATCTTTTTCAATACTCTTAGCCTCTAGGTAGTCCTCGTATGCTGGGTGCTCGGATACCTTCCCATCCTTTATTAGTTGGAGTAGTTCTCCCGATGAGGAGACCCCATAGACTTTAAGTATTTCTTCAAGCTCCTCCCTTAACCTAGTATACTCGGTTATCAAGTCAATAATCTGAACTTTAGCTCTACGAATAACGCTAATGCTCTTAAGCAAGACAGGTATCCCTAACGCTAGATACTATATACTAGGTCTAAAAAATTAGACTTATCATTACGCATTCGCATTCACCTAATACTAGCTACCACCATTTTATTACTATGTTTTCGCCCCAATGACCTAAGGCGGGAAGCAGTTTAAACATTATTTTTCAATAACTTTAGAGGGTGTGTGTATGGGTAGGGTTGTTGAAGTTAAGTTTAGGCTTCCAGTTAGTTTAGCTGATGTGGTGTCTCCGCGTAGTCTTGAGGATGAAGTTAAGCTTCATGCATGAGCTGGGGGTTCGACGTATTCCGCTAAACTATGATGTAGAGGAACTTGAACACGACCTAGAAATTGGGGGTCGTCTAGCAAGGAGAGTAGACGGGAAGTGAAGGTTGTATCTAATACCAGTGTTCTGATAGCGTTAAACAATATTGGTAGACTCGAGCTACTTAAAATCCTATTCAACGAAGCATTGATCCCAGAAAACGTGTTAGAAGCATGTCTTGAGCCTTAGACCTTTTATACATAGGGTTCATGGAAGAAAATAATGGTTTCAGGAAAATATACTGGTGAATACATACATGTATACGTCAAAGACATTAAGGTAGTCTCGGTAGAAATAACAGTTTCCTGCTAGAGGATCATTCCTATTGTTTTGTTTCCTTTAAGGATTGCCAAGTGTATGTGACGTGGATAGTTTGGTTTCTCTGGTTTTTCTTATGTGTTGTTTTGCTTTCTTTTTTGTGTAGTTTACGAGTTTTTCTATTATTGGTAGGCTTTCCCTTACTTCGTCTACGTTTAGGCCGTGTTCGTGGAAGCCGTGGACGTGGAGGTCGTATCCTTGACTCCATGCTTCGAGGATGAGGTTTTCACCTAGGTGTAGTGTGAGCTTTCTAGCAGCTTTTGATAGAAGTCTAGTCCACCAGCTTCTTTCTTCTCGAGCTTTACGGCATTCCTCGAGGCCTTCAAGGCATGTTAGGATCTTAATGCACTCTTCTACAGCTTTGTAGAGTTTTTCGCTAGCTTGAGTGGCGTCTCCTTTCTCAAGTTCTTCGTGGGCGCGTTTAAGCATGTGTTCTGCAATTTCGAGTCTTGCTTCGATTTCCTCATTGGGGTCTAGTTCTAGCATGCGCTCAATAGCTTCTAGGATAAAGGATTCTAGATCTAAACCACGTTTACGGATAGCTTCTACAAGACCTTTTGGAACCTCTATACTGGTCATAGACTAGCACCAATAATACATTCAAGTGATCCTCTCCCCCTAAACCTAGAGCGTCAACCATTCATGGATACCTAAGATCCTCAAGCCTAATATAGATTCCCTTTCCACATCTAACTATACGTCAAGTATAATGCTATGTCTCGAGAACAGTATTTGAGGTAAAATACCTATAGGGTTGAAGGTGATGGCTGGAATAGTGTAGAGTATGGGGCATACATTTGCTAAGGATAAGCTCTATAACCCTAACCGCTACGAATACTCACTACATTGGCAGGGAAGGAGGAAACTAATATGAATCGACACAGCACCACACCACCGATACCTAACCAGCTACCCACGCCACATATACTTATACAGGGAAGATAACATCGTAGAAGACAACATAACAGTACTAGGCGATGAACCCGTAAATAATGTAGCAAGGTTCATCGAGTTCGTTCTAAAGAAGAATGATCCTTAACCCAAATATAAAGATCCTATAAGTCTTCATTATACACCACTATTCCACCCCAACTACCTCATGAAACGATATACTATACAAACCACATAGACGCTTACCCACATTCCCTAAACCGCTTCCACGAAGGAGAAGATCACATGATTTTGACTAGGTTTTTGGTGCTCATCCTGTTAGGGTTTACATTATGGGCTTCTTTCTTCGTGGAAGTGGTGAGGAAATGTAGGTATATGTCTATGCACTTTACGTAGTGTACTATTCCATCAATAAATTATACCATCTATATTGAGAAGTAGTGAATAGTCTACCACTATGGATCTTTTAAAAGTTCTAGGAATCTCTGTTTTGTTAAACCAGCTTGTCTAATTATTGCTAATAGTGTACCCTTGCTTAACTCGTCATGTAATGGCACAATCACTATATATGCGTCTTTCTTTAATTTCGCATGACTACCCTTTATCTTTACTAATTTAAAGCCTGCTTTTCCTAATGCTTTTATTACTTTTTTACCAGATACCACTGGAAGTCTCAGTATCATCACCTACGTGCAATGTAGTACTTCGAAATGTTCTTACCATTAACTTTAACTTCAGTTTTCCTTATCCTTCCCTCTCTTCTTAAAGCTGCAATTATTAAGGCCAGAATTCTCTTAGCATACGATGTTCCTTGCTCTTCTATTATTTTACTTAATGTAGGGTAAAGATCTTTCTCAAATTGTGCTATATCTACTATTTCATTTATACTTAGAGCATTGTTTTCATTTAATGCATCTCTACTCTCAAGTACTTTAAGTATCTCACTTTTCAATAATCTCCTCTCCTCTATTAACTTACTTGGTGGATAAGCTTTTTCCCTGCGTAGCTGTGTCTCTGCAGGCGTCTCCTGTGTCTCAATTATTACGTTTACATTACTGACTTCATCAACTATTATTCGTCCTCCTCTAAGGTCTATGATTACATGTATTGAACGCTCTGCATCACTATACCGAATACACACATTCATATCATACTTACGTATACGTAGTGACACATCATGCTACCATACAGTGATACACATGTGTATTATTTAAACGTTTCCGTACAGTTAACTACACTATACATAAGCGTGCTACTTAAAAAGGAAGCAAAACGTACTAATATCTAGGAGAGTCCTATGGATTACCTTGAAGTAACAGTCTTTGTTTGGAGAGAAGGTAAATGGTATATTGCATATGAACCTTCAAGTGGCATAGCAAGTCAAGGAAAGAGCGTAAAAGAAGCATTAGATAACCTAAGAGAAGCACTAGAACTCTACCTAGAAGAAAAAGATGCTAAAATATATCAGGTAGAACGAGTAATGATAACCAAACTAAAAATACCAATAAAGGAAAAAGAACATAAAATGAAGATCATAGAAGCTCCAATCCACTAAAAACAAAAATTCTTTATTCCTTATAATTACTCGAAACGTATACCATAAATTCACTAAGTAATGTTATACAGTCTAAGGACTTTGAATAAATTCTAGATTTTAAGTTTCTTTAGGAATTTTGAGAAAGGAGTTATTTCAATGGCGACGATCTTCTTATCTTGTATAAATACGTGAATATAATTGCCTACATATTCTCCATAAGCAGAATCCTTGTCTCCATTAAATCTAATATATAGGAGATCAAGGTCAGGATTTAATGATACCTCCAACACCCTCCTACACATGGTTAAGTCTGACACTTCCCTAGATACATGGTCAACTATGTTCTTAACTATCTTCTTAAGGTCAATACTTAATAGATCTTGATACGCCATCTCCTATACCTCATTCTATAGTAACTATCCATACCCAGTAAATATGCTGTTCTAACAACATTCTCAGCAACAACTACATTTAAGTAAAGATCATTAATTCTTAATAGATAGTAAATTGACCCTTTATCATCAATATAGACTTCACTAGGATTTATGAGAACCCTCCTAATAATATCAATGAATTGGTCTATACCCTGTATGTTTAATTTCCTTAAAAGATCTCTATGTCTTTCCCTTACATGAAGGTAAAGAGTATGAAGAATAACTATCTCAATACCTCGATAATCTCTTACAATTGCGCTCAAACGTTACTTTCTCTTCCATGGTGTATCTAGTTTAAAGTATTCATCACTTAATAGAGGCTTCCACCACTACTCATTATTAACATACCATTCAATAGTTTTTCTAAGTCCATTAATCCATGATGTTTTAGGCTTCCATCCAAGAGCCAGTATCTTGTCGCCCCTCATAGAATACCTGTAATCGTGTCCCGGGTAATCCTCAACAACCTTTATCAAGGACTTAGGCTTACCTAGAAGCTCGAGAATCTTTTCAACAACCTCAATGTTCTTCCTCTCATTAAATCCAGGAATATTATACGCCTCCCCCATAGAGCCCTTCCTAGTAACAACATCTAATGCCTTGCAGAAGTCCTCAACATAAATCCAATCCCTAACCTGAACTCCACCTCCATACAATGGTATAGGCTTATCATATAGCGCCCTAATAATGGTCTTAGGTATAAGCTTCTCAGGATGTTGATAAGGACCATAATTATTGCACGGTCTAACAATTTTTACTGGAACCCTATAGGTTCTCCAATAGGCTTGACATAAAAGATCTCCAGAAGCCTTACTAGCAGAATAAGGACTACTAGGACGAAAAGCCCATCCTCACTAGCAGAACCACCCTCCCTTAAATTACCATAAACTTCATCAGTACTAATATGAACAACCAATGGGACATCAAGCCTCCTAGAAACCTCAAGTAACGTAAAAACACCAAAAACATTAGTCCTCAAGAAAGGCGAAGGCTCATTAATACTACGGTCAACATGTGTGTTATGTACGACTATAAAACCTAACCCGCAGGCAAAATTGTGTACATGTTCAAGCTCTATATCGTAAACATAGCCTTCGTAATCAAATGCCTTCTTCTCAATATCTTTGGCTTGGACAGGCCAGTACTTGCTAATTATCTTGATGTCATATTGGCATGAGGCCCCTCTATCCTTAATGTAGTAAGTGAAGTTTTTCCCGTCATGAGGAGCAAGAGACCTAATTGAGTAGCTAAAATACGTGATGTAGTTGTATATTTTATTAGCTCAACGTTCTTATATCCATAGACATATCCATCGCCTTTTACCAATTGCTTAATGAAGAATTCTTGGAATTCATAAGGTAGCCTATATATGAAGTTGGGCATCCTCTTGTTATGTGCTCCAACTCCACAATGGTATTTTAGGAACTCGTATAGAATTTTTGAAGGAATGTGGAGTTGCCATACGCCGTCGCAAGTTTTATATGATTGTATATGTTTTTATATGTTTTTCATGAGCTGTCTTCTTCGTGGAGTAGTAGTATTTTTACTTTCTTTCCATGTAGTTTAGCGATTTTACCTTGATAGTTTTTGGGTGGGTATATGTAGTAGCGGTTACCCATCTTTATGATGCTTGCCTCAAACATGTAGACTACAACCATATATGCCACCAATTATTAGATATGTATGCAAAAATTTGTAAACTTGCATGCATGCAAAAAACATTAATTGGTGTTTCCGATGAGGGGGAAGACCACCTTCGTGAAGGTGGTTCCCCGAGGAGAATACATGCTAACACTCAAAGCAAGAGGAGTCCTAGTAGATGGTTCTCTTAACGATTTGAGAGAAGAACTATACATGACTAGGAGAGCAGTACAATACGTTGTAGATGTCTTGTGGGGGCTTGACAAGCTTCCATCATTAAATCAAGTACACCAGATGTTCTACAAAATACTCCGTGAACAGGGATTTAGGACTCATCAGGCTAAGCAGATATACAAGTACGCATTATCAATAGTAAAGTCTGCTAAGAAGAACAATGGATGCAAACCAGTTCTTAAGAAACCATCCACTAGACTAGACAAATATGATGCAAGAGTAGACCTAGAGAACCAGCTAGTCATGATAAAGCTTAGGGATAAAACATTCAAGATAAAACTACTTCATAGAAGAGAATACATAGAGAAGTTCATGAATAGGAAATGGTACGAGGTAATCATAAGCATTGACAGACAAGGAAGGTTATGGGTATGCATACCATTTAGATGGGAGTATAGACCATACAGACCGAGAAGACTATTTTCCCTAGACATAAACCTCAAGAAGATAGTGGTCTACGATGGTAGGAGGATTAGAAGAATAGACACTAGGTTCACGGAAGCATTACACCTCAAGCACCTAGCTGAAGAGATACAGAAGAGGCATAGTTATGCTTGGAGAAGAAATAAGAAATGGTTAGAAATTATAAGAACACTACATAGATGTTCAAGAAACATTGTTGTTGATTGGTGTAGGAAGTTCGCTAAGTACATAGTCATTAAAGCTAAAAGAACTAGAAGTACTATCGTTCTTGAAGACCTTGAGAAGCTATGGTTTAGCTCTTCGCAGAAATCTTCTAGTCTAGCTGATAAGCTTTCAAGATTCGCTTATAGGAAACTACAGCTAGCAATTATGACTAAGGCTATAGAGCACAATGTACCAATAGTATTCGTGAATCCTAAAGGTACTTCATCGACGTGTCCTAGGTGTGGAACAAAACTATCCTACGATCATAGACTAGCAATATGTAGGAAATGCGGTTTCATAGCTGATCGAGATGTTGTTGGAGCCATAAACATATATATAAAGGCAAAGAAAACTCTTGCCCCATGCCTTGGGTCGTGGGGCACCCACCCAATGACGGATGAAACCCGACCGAAGGGTGG
>CAYPZO010000061.1:0-9288 GCA_964415135.1 uncultured Desulfurococcales archaeon
TACATAATATGTGTTTAACTTCAGAGTATAGGTATGAGTGTTCTGAAGGTTGAGGTTGTTTAGGTATTGGTTTAAACCATTTATACATAGTGGATAAGGCTATTTTAATTATGTTTATCCTTGAATATGCCTCTTCGTATAGTCTTGTGAATGAGAGTATTTCGTTAATGGTTTTAATGAATTTATCAAGTTCTTGTTCTTTAAAGTACTTAAGGAGTTTAATATAATGGTTTGAAATTACTTGAGCACTAAGTACGAGGCCTCCATTGAATCCCAGTAGAAGTGATAATGGGAATACTTCATCTAAACCTGATAGTAGGAGGAAATTACTTCTAACTTCATGTTTAAGCCTCCACATAAGATTAATGAGGTAGTTGATATTGTATGACGAGGCTACTACGCCTATAATTTGTGGGTTTTCATTAGCTAGTTCTGCTAATACATTATGATTAATTGTTAATTGCGGATCGTGGATAAAGATTACTACATCTATATCGACTTTACTTGAGATAAAGTCATAGTATCTATAAACATGTATATCGGATTTTGTGAATTCTAGGGGTATTGGGATAAAGGCTATCTTGTATCCTAAGTCAATACCTATTCTTAGATCTAATAGTATGTTTTCGAGATTTGTTGCTCTTGGAGAAAAGGCTATTAGATCAAGTCTTTTAGCGTAGTCAATGCTATGTCTTAGTATGTTTTCATATTCTTTATTATCCATTAAATGCGACTCACCGTATAATGACCCTACAAGTAGCTCACTTATACCCTTACTAAGTAATATTGATATAAGCTTATTGTAAGCATTGATATCTAACTTACCTTCGTTCTTAAAAGGTGAAACTATAGGAGTAATTAAATGCCAATGTTTCTGTATCATTTGATCACTCATATGCTACTTATTAATTCTAAGAAAAATAACTAGTGGTGCTGGTAGATGATAGGTAATGGAGTTGAAGAATATAGGTTATGTGAATTTAAACCCTACATGTAGAAATCTTAAAGCTATAATAACGACGCTGCCCGGTAAGGAGCATTTAGCTATTATAGAGGTAGGTGATGCTATCTTTCCTCATGACCCTGAAGTTGTAATAGTAAGAGCACCTTATCCTCATGTAATATTAGTCTATTCTAGGCTTAGTTCATGGAATATTTATGGACTTATTATAGCTAATCCCCCAGCATCAGTTAATAGGATAGTACCTGTAGAGGAATGTGTTAGTACGGATATTAATAAAATACTGAGAAGTGCTGCTAATCTATTAAGACGTAGATTGAGAAAAAGTAGCACTTTAATTCATGTAAGCTGTACGTGTAGAGGTACAAATTTATCTAAAAGTGAAGTTGAGAAAATGATAGCATTAAAGTTGAAGGAAGATAATTTGGCAATACCGGTCATTAGGTTTAGGGATGCAGAATATGAATTAAAGGTAGAAGTTCTAGGTGAAATAACTGTATTGTCTCTTCTACCTAAGGGAATGGACAATGTAAAGAGAATTATACAGGGAAAGATGCGGTGGAAGGTGATGAAATAGGAGGTCTCAGTTGCGCCGACCTACATCACTATTCAGATCCGAGTTCTTTCAGCACCTAGATATATTCCTCGGGTATTCTATTTGGGTGAAAGCTTATTTTAGGTTTAAGTCCTGCTTTCCTTAACCTCTCCATTACATGTGGATATTCGAATACATACTCCTCTTCAAATTCCTCAACGAGAACTCTATCTATTTCAAGTAGTTTTGAAAGTAGCCATTCTTTAGATTCCTTACTACTGAATGATAGCATTACAGCTGGATGACAGCTAACACCATAATCCAATAAGTTCTCTAAGGCATTAAGTTGGTAATAGAATGCATTAGGAATAGCTCCAGTTAGTAATGAGAATTCCTCTGGTGTACAGCCCTTTAGGGATACTCTGACATGAACACAACTATACTTTGATAAATCCTTGGCATAGCTTTTATCGTAACCTATTAGTATACCGTTTGTTTCAAGTATGAACAGGTATCTTCCATCACTTTCAACTAGGTCGAGAACTCTTAGTAGGTGTTTGCGGCCTATAGTTGGTTCGTTACCGCTAATTCTTAGTTGTCTATATCCTCTTCTACGTGCAAGTTGGATTAGTTTTCTGTATATGAATTCTGGTGCATAGAATTTGCCTATTTTATCGGGTTTATCTCTAACGTTGGCGCTCCAGCAGAAAACGCACTTTAAATTACATCCAACGCAGTCGGCTGTAGCTATGCCTCCATACCATCTTCCTCCTCTACAGACTCTATAATATTTCCTCATAATCCCTTTAACAACAATTCTCTTAATGGCTTCACTTAACTTTATTGGATTGTAGCCTTTCAATTCTATATTTCCTTTTTAACTATTATTCCACCATTCTTTACTATATGTTCTCTAATGGATTTTATTTCACTATCATTTGAATTTATGAAGTCAATAATGTATAGGGGTTTCTTAAGATCTACTGACATTACTATAGCACTTAAGTAATCCTTTATGTCTTTAACTTCATAATATATGTATTCCCTATTACCCCTAGTGATTAAGGTAACCATATATGATATCCCTGATTCTCCTGTCATTTTTTTTTCTCTGATCATAATAATTCACCCCATATAGAGAAGCGGGATGTGCGACGTGCAATCCGTGCGGAGCACATTGTAGGCCTTTCGGTCCTCTCCCTCTGCCTGACCCCCACCTCGTAAGTCTTTATATATCTTTCAGGATTGAAAAGGATTACTCCTATGCTCTTTAGGTTTTTAGACTTGCTTCTCTTAGTGCATTTATTAATGAATTATATTGAATGTATGGTTTTATCCTGACTATAGCTAGATTAGCATGTCCTCCCATATCTTTTACTAATCCCTTCTCGGATAATATATAGGCTATTTTTGCAGCTACTTTTCTTCCAGCTCTTATAATGAGTATGGGGTTTCCCTTACTATCTTCTATTAAGAGTACTACTGGTTTCTTTAACATCCTATATATTCTTGAAGCTAGTGCTGATGCTCCTCTTCTCTTCCATTTACCTCTGGCGTCGATGAACTTAAGGTATCCTATGTTACGTGCTTCTACAGCTAACTCGATTGCTTTTTCCTTAATCTCCTCATCTTCGGTTAGGCTATACTTCCTAATTATATCTGCTATGTTTATTCCAAGAGTTGTGGTGATGGGTAGTGGTGATGCTAACCATCTTGCAATTTTAATCCAAAGCTCCTCATCGCGCTTAAGGGTTAGCATTCTTGAAATGGCTTTAGCTAACTTAATCGT
Organism: uncultured Desulfurococcales archaeon; assembly: GCA_964415135.1. GTDB lineage: Archaea > Thermoproteota > Thermoprotei_A > Sulfolobales > WANQ01 > CAYXRT01. Next base: position 3,286 of record CAYPZO010000061.1, read on the forward strand.
ATTAATCATAGTTTCAGGCACTTTAATTCCTCTATCCATATAGCTAACAATCTTACTAAACATTTCAAGTCTTGGAGTTAACGATATTTTCATATTCTTGAGCTTATTATAGACGAGCTCAGTTGTAGGCTCATAGCCTACAATTAATTCATCAACGCATCTCCTTAACTTATGTAGGTTATAGATTGTAGATAGATGGTGATCAAAATATATTAGTTTAAGTTCTCTACATTCTCTCTTAATATTCTTGAATATTCTTCCTAGTCCCTTAACATAGGGTATATCGAGTAGTACTACTACATTGTAGTTTTCAAGGTCTTCCTTAGCTAGTACGTATCTTACTATGTGGGGGTCTACGGGTTTAAGGGTAACTTCTGCCTTGTCTTTTAGTGGGTAGATTCTTTTCATCTCTTGGGCATAGAGGACTAGTGCTGAAGAAACAACGCCGTCAGCATCCCAGTCGCCTAGCAGTAGTACTTTACTCACTCTTTCACCTAGTTAATGAAGTTTATGTAACGTCTCTAAATATTCTCTCCTTTTAAAGATTACTTACATTGATTCAATGTATTTAATAATTTCATCTACTAACCTATTTAATTCACTTACTAATGGTATGTTTGTGTTCTTAATGAATTCAGGGTATTCTCCCTTATCTATAGCTTCAGTTGCTCTAGGATCAAATGGTAGTGATACTAGTAGCTTAGCTTTATCCTTCAACAAGCTTTCACGGGAGCTTATCTTAAATAATGGATAGTTCTTGTTATTTTCAGGACATGTATAATATGCCATGTTTTCAACTACACCTAGAATCTTTATGCCTAATTCTTCGCAGAAGTTCATTGCTTTTAACACTATAGCTTCAGAGACAAGAGAGGGTACGGTAACAATCAATGCTCCAGTTATATTTGGTATTGATTGAACTAATGTTAATGCTTCATCGCCTGTTCCTGGGGGTAAGTCGAATATTAGGTAGTTTATGCCGTTCCACTTGGTTTTCATTAATAGTTCCATTAATGCCCTAGTCTTTAATGGCCCTCTCCAAACTAATGGCTTGGTTGGATCGCTCATAAGGAATGTTAGTGAAATAACCTTGATATTGTATGGACCGTTAACGGGTATTAAGTTACCCTCACTATCTCCGAGAGCATGTTTATCCCTTATTCCTAGGATTAATGGTATTGAAGGTCCATGGAGATCGGCGTCAAAAATTCCAACATGTTTACCTCTTAATGCCAGTAGAAGTGAAATCGATGCTGAAATGAAACTCTTGCCTACACCGCCCTTACAGCTAAGTACTAAGATCTTGTACTTGATCTTGCTTAACTTATCTCTAATAATCTTCTGCTGGACTTCTAATATGGGATGTGTAACTCTTCTATCTGCCATAATGTATCCTCCTCCTAAACTGTTTAATAATTTAGCTTATAAATACAATTGATAGATGTAAAATGCTAGAAGAACACATAAGGAGCATAGATGCACAAAGATATATTTTAAGTAGAATTTGTAATAGGATATTAGCTTCTGATAAGAAGGGAATAAGTATACATTCATTATCCAAGTTAGAGCGTATAGCTTATGATATAATTGTTGAAATAGTTAAGGATATAGAGAACCGGGGAATTATAAAGATAACTAACAATGAAACTGTAGTCCCCTTATCTAAGTTAAAACTAGCAATATATTGTATTTCTCAAGGTGTCCCCGTAGATCAGGTATCTCTGTATCTCCATTGGAGGGATTTTGAAGAATTAGTTTCAGAATACCTAGTAGCACACAACTATATTGTGTATAGGAGTTTAAGGATAAGTCCTCCAAGAGGCTTAGAAGTTGATGTTATTGGTCAGAAAGGAGAGTTGGGACTGGTAATAGATTGTAAGCATTGGAGTCCAGGGTATTCTAAGATATCTAAACTTAAACAAGCATCCATAGACCATTATAATAGGGTAAAAATATTAGCTAAGAAGCTTTGGATTTTAGCTAGAAAGTATGCTAAGCTGAGAGAGTTAAGGAAATTAGTACCAATAATAGTTACCTTAACTGACGTAAACTTAAGGTTCTATCAAGGAGTACTGATATCGCCTATATCTCTGTTCAATGACTTCCTATTAAATATAGATGCTATATTAGATCATTATAACTGTATTGTAAGGGTTGTATGTTATCCTTAGGTATTGCTAATGGATAGTAGCAGTAAATTATTAAATTTTAGCTAAATAATAGGTAATGTCTGAGGTTGCAATTTGGGTGACTTTATATGGCTAAGGCTCACATAGCGTATCCGGATGCTAAGGCGTTTTCAACTATAGTTGAGAGCTTAGCTAAAATAGTAGATGAAATAGCTATTAATATTAACTCAGAAAGATTAGCTATAAGGGCTATAGATCCAGCTCAAGTAGCTTTAATTGAAGTTCACTTACCATCAGATACTTTCCTTGAATATGATGTTGAGGAGGAGATTACGGGAGGAGTTAATATAGCTAATGCGTTAAAGCTGATAAAGAGGTCTAAGAAGGGAGATAAGCTGGAGATAGATATTGATGAAGAATACATAACTTTTACGATAATTGGAGCTATGACTAAGAGGTTTAAGTTTAGGAATTTAGCTGTAGCTCCTCCTGAAATACCTGAACTTGGATTAGAGTTTAATGTCCATGCAGTGGTGTTATCGGATGTATTGAAGCATGCTCTTAAGGATGCTGAAGCTGTAGGTGATACTGCTGAATTTGATGCAAAAGAAGACATACTAATTATCAGAGGGAAGGGGGTAACTACAGCAGAAACTAAGATCTCAAGTGGTACTGCAGCATTGATAGAACTTGAAGTTAAAGAACCAAGCAAATCAGCTTATAGCATAGAATATCTAAAACATGTACTTGCATTAACAAAAATAGCCGATGCCGTAATTATAGAGTATTCCTCATCAATGCCGCTAAAACTTGAATTTCAATTACCAGCTGGAGGTAAGGTAATGTATCTTTTAGCACCCAAGACCATGTAGAAGTAGTGCGTCAGGTCGCTCCACCATTCATCATTAACGTTTTATCAGGACGTCCCTGCGACCTCATCCGCTACTAATAGTCTATGAAATCAATCTTTTTAAACTTCTTACAAAACTACACCAATATAACGGATGAAGAATTTTCGGGGAGACCGATACCAAGAAAAATGAGGTAGCGGTTACCCAGCTGACGTTTCCCTTTTTATTAGTTTTTATTGGTGCCTATTTGTGCTTCGATGGTGTGTGGGTTCCCACATCCCCATATTAGGGTTTGAGAGGTCATGCCCAACGTAGAGGGCATCCATTTCCCTATCTTTTTAAGCATGTTTAGTACTGCTATGACATCTCTGTCATAGTTAAATCCACATTTAGGACACATGAGTATTCTAAACCTAAACTTCAATACTTTCACTTTCAAGGCATTAATTACCCCTCTCTTCACCACATAGTGGGTCATTGGAGAGGATCTCTTATTCAATCTAGAACCACAGATAGGACAAGTAGATGAAGTATGAGCTTCATCAACCGTAATGACCTATATTCCACTTTCAAGTCCTTTATCAATTAACGTCTCTATTATCGTCTTAACACTCCATTGGTACAGTCTATGTCTAAGCTCGTCGTCCTTTACACTATATACAATACTATCTTTATTTACTTTACCTACGTATACGTTTGCATCATGTTCCTTAGCTAGGTTTATAATGTACTTGCACATCTTGTATACGATGTCTCTTTTCCTTCTACGCTCACTTCCCTTAAGTTTCCACATAGCCCTCCTGTATATTGGGTTAAGGTTTGGTGATGTTCCTTTCCTATGAATACCATACTTCATTTGGATATATCTCCTCTTGTAATGGTGTCTTCTAACAATATCGCCTAACTTATGCTCGTATCTAATCACGGTTATTTTTCCTTGATTGAAAACTCCTATCGTGACATTATTCTCGTTCAAGTCAATTACTATAGCATTAGGTCTATCGATTACCGTGCATTCCTTCTTAAACGTAATATAGAATACTAGTTTATCTTCATTAACCTTCATCCTAATGATATCCGTTTTCTTCCATACATTCATAAAATATCTCATGTAGTGTCTATGTATCTTAAGTGGTATTCTTATTCTACCCTCGTGCGTCGATATAGTTATCTCCGTAACGTTCCATTTATGAAGTATACCGTCTAAATGAATAGTTACTCTTCTTATAACTGGTTTATTGGTGTATGTTTTTCCTTTCTTCTTTAACTGTAGGAACGATTTTACTCTAGTTAATGCATCTAATATAGCTCCATGAATATAGTGGCTTGGAAGATTGGGATATTTTTCTCTAAACCTTTTGTAAAAGGCTTGGTGTAGTTTCTTCCTTGACCTAGCATTGTTCTTTAATGCGTACTCTACTATTTCCTCCAACATTCTCTTGTAAATTAACTCAATTTCCTTAAACACGTTGATTACTTCTCTTGGAAGACACTCTGATTGAACAATTACTGTTCGCTTAAGGGTCTCTGAATAGTTTTTCTGCATTAGCTATCACCTTCTTGTACTTATGGCTCCTCTTTCCATATATTTTCCTAGCGAGAGAAGTAATAATGGCAATTAAGTCCTCAATTATTTCTTGTAAATACTCTTTAGGTTCGCTCTGGAATGCCACAATAACTTGTACTCCATAAGCCTTGAATAGCTCCTCAAGATATTCAAATCCAAACCTTGTAAGTCTATCCTTGTACGCGACTACTACTGCGTCTATTTGTTTTTTCCTAGCTAGTTCTATGAGCGTTCTTAGTCCCTTTCTATTAGTATCTAATCCACTTCCAACATCCTTTATTACAATGTAGTCTTTAACACCAAGCTTTGTAGTTACATATTCTTTTAATACCTGTTCTTGTCTTTCTAGGTCATCTCTTTGATCAACATTACTAACACGACAATATATAGCAACTCTAACTATTATCGGGAAACCTTTAAGAAGTCGCTCTATTTCACTATACGGTATTCTCCACCTATTACCGAGCATATAAGCTCTAACCTTCCCCTGCCTAATCCACTTTAACAACGTAACCCTATGAACACCAAGTATTCTAGATGCCTCAGAAATACTCAAGTATCGCTCCATACTCAAGTAATTAAAAGGCAAATAAAAACTAATAAACTTTTCTACAAGCCAAAACTACCTTTTCGACATTGATATCAGTTGATTCAAGTAATCGACGAAGTTTTCTTCATGATTTAATATGTAGTTGTAAACGGGTTCTAATTCCAATCTCTTTTTACATGCATCTATAATTAATGGTTTCCTATCAGTTAATGTTATTAGTAATGGTCTCCATATAAACCTCTTAAAATATACCCTGAACACTATTTTCTTCTCCATAACCTCTTTTCCAAAAACTTCTCTTAACGCACTAATACCAGCATATACCTTAGCTAACTCCATTCTAATAACGAGAATTCTCCTCCTTCTATCAGGAGGATTTATTCTCTTAACTTCCCTTAATTTATCCAATAGACTTCTCTCTAAACTCCTAAGTTCTTCAAGTAGTTTTTGTAAATCATATATAATTCTGTAATAGTCTATGGGTTTTGGCCTAACTATTAAGAACCTAGATTCTAAGTTAATTTTCTTTACCTTTCCAATCTTCTTCCTTGCAATAAGAGGTTTTGTTAGAACATTAGTAAGCTTATCAACTAAAAAATCATCAATAAATACATCTCTTCTCTTACCCTTTAAAGGAACTAATTCTATATGGTGGAAAGGAAGCCAAATAAGGAATAACTCACGAGCATTTACCCTATATCTTTTCGCAATATCACTTAAAGCTACATATAATGCTTCCTTAGCTGGTTCTACAGCATCAACAATCATAACCAACAACTCCTTAAATGTTTGAGATCAGCCGGTTGATTCCTCCTCATCTAAGTACGGTTTATCGGACCCTCATCACCACTAGCTATTATTTTTAATAGTATCTTAACTATTAAATCACTTACTATCTTACGATAA
>CAYPZO010000062.1:0-5734 GCA_964415135.1 uncultured Desulfurococcales archaeon
CCTTCAGTTACAAATGGCTGGAATACTACTATGCTGGCAATAGTTAAATATAGATCTTCTCTCCATCTAGCAACAACAGGTCTTGGCTTAACATATTCGTGTCCATGTCTCTTAAAGAAGTCAATGAATTTCTTTCTGGATTCTCTAACACTAAGAGGAGGACACTTTATCTCTAAATTAAAGAATTCGTAATCAGTACAAGGGGAATCGCAACATACATTACGAAATGGATCACGTGTCCAGAAATATGTGTTACATATTTTACATTTTTTCCTCACATAACCTGATTCTGTAAGCACCTTTAATCTATACGCACTCTCATTCACTCTTTCGCTCATGATCATCTTCACTCCTAGTGAGTTAATATTACTGGAACTATATTTAGTTCTTGTTCTAATGGAATATGATCTTGGCTAAAGTAATTACTGTTTTCTATGGTGATAAGCTAATCGTAGAGTTAGTAAACTTTTACTATATAAAATTAAAATTCGTTATGGTTTAGCCGAAGAGTGAGCTAAGGCCTGCTGCGATGTCTTCTTCACTTAATTCCTTCTTCTCTTCTTCCTCTTTTCTCTCTTCCTCTTTCTTTTCTTCAGCTGCTGCCTCAGCTGCAGGAGCTGATGGTACGGCTGATGGAGCAGCTGCTACCGGTACTGTCGCGGTCTTTAATACTTCATCAATGTTTACTTCTCTTAATGCAGCAACAACCGCTTTAAGCCTAACTTCATCTACTTGTATACCTGCTGATTCAAGTACACGCCTGAGATTATCTTCATTTATTTCCTTCTTAGCTGCATGTAGGAGTAGGCTTGCATATATGTACTCCATGACCCCCTTCACCTAGGTCTTGTTTCACCTATTCTTCATAATCTTAGGGAGTATTTAAATCTTAATATACTTTATCCGAATAATGCTGCTAGTCCTTCAGCTAATTGTTCTTCCTCCTTCTTTTCCTCTTCTTCTTCCTCCTTAACTTCTTCCTTCTTCTCTTCTTCCTTCTTAGCTTCCTCAGGTTTAGCTAGTCCTAGCTCTGGTGCTTTTTCAGCTAGTATTTGTGCTAATGCATTTGCCTGGATAGCTGCTTTCGATATGATCAAGTTTATGGTTTCCTTAGTCATTATTACAGCTTCTGCAGCCAGCGCTAATGCTTCCATATATGCTTTTGCTAGGCTTAGTTCTATAATTGTTGGTTCTGGATATGCTATTGACACTCCTACTTTGAGTGCGTTAAAGTGCGCTTTAGTGATCATATTCTCGTATTCCTTGATGTCTAGTTTAAGTTCTTCACCTGGGATGATTAGTCCGTTGTCGTATACTACTTTGAGTTCTATACCTACATCAATGGGTTTTATATCAAGTTTCCTGAGTAATGAAGCTAAATCAGATGATACAGTGTCTCCTGATTTAGCTACCTTAGTATCTCTTGCTATCCATATTCTTCCCTCTCTTGTCTGTGTAGGTATTCTAAGTTTACCGAAAATGGATAATATTGGTCCTGGAGTTAGTCCTGTATCACCAGCTGGTATGATTATTTCCTTATTAACTACGTCACCTGGTTTAGCGTATCTTGGGATTTTCGTTTTCTCTAATAGCATGTTTAATTCAAATGGATTCATGTTAGTAAATAGGAATAGATTTGAGCCTTCAAGATACTTCGTTAGTTGCTTCATGTTTTTTAACTTAACATTCTCTAACGCTTTCCTAAATAATGTATTCTTAGTTACTCTAAACATTATTTTACTTCTTAATTTCTTTCTAATTTCTTGAAGCTGTGCAGCAGGTACGTTATCAAGTTTGGCTATCCCTATTACCTTGTATTCCTCTAATAACTTCTCTAGTTCCTTGATTTCTCTAATTTTCCATTCAGGTATTTTTCGCTTCTTTACACTTAGTAGTTTTGCGGGACTCATGTGATTTTCACCTCTACGGGTAATCCCATGGTTGTTTTAACTATTACTTTTGCAATATTATATCTAGGGTTCTTTAATCTACCCTCTAATGCGGTTAAAACAGCCATTATGTTTTCAGCTATATCCTCTGGTTTCATGTCTTCTACTCCAACTCTACACATTATCTGTGCTTGATCCTTTGTTCTAATTAAAACAGCTGATTTATATTTTTCAATTAATGCTTGAATATTTGCTGTTGGCGGTACTGGTACTGGTATTTTACCTCTGGGTCCTAGAGCTGGTCCTAGCACTCTACCTGCTATTGGCATTAGATCAGCTCTTACTAGAACCCAATCACACTGTTGAGCTATTTTCTTTGCTTCTTTTCTATTACCCATTAGTTTCTGAAGTTCATCTCTAGTTAGTACCATGTAGGCTCCTGCATCCCTGGCTTTCAACGCCATGTCACCATCAGCTGCTACGCATATCTTTACGTCTCTTGATATTTTCTTCGGTAGAAATATGGTCTCTCTAATTCTACCTTCAGGTGATCTTATATCGATATCCCTTAACACTATTACTAGGTCTACGGATTGTTTAAAGTTCTTTTTCGGTGAGAGCTCTATAGCTTTCTTTACTGCTTTTACTATGTTCTCTTTGGATATGAAGCTCATTATCGAGCACGCTCATTACTCTTCCTTTAACCACTCCTCTTCATATTTTGCTAAAATTTGGTCATATAAACCTTTATCAACCTCTTTACTAACAATCTTAGGATCTTTCCCATCCACTGTTATACCAATGCTTCTAGCGGACCCTAAGATCATTTTTACAGCCCCCCTTAGTGTTTTTGCGAGGAGTTGAGGTTTCTTTAATAATGCTATTTCAACGATTTTCTCAAATGGCAGATTTCCTATCTTCTGATGCATTGGGTCACCTGAAGGTTTACTTGCACCTACAGCTTTAAGGAGAAGTTCTGTTGTTGTGGGTATTTTCACTTCTACTTTATACTCCTTTGTTTTCGTGTTAACTATTACGTCAACAGTTACGTTCATGTCTTCAAACTTTTTTGTAGCTTCATTTATGCTCTTAATTACTTCGTCTATGTTAATTCCTAATTGCGATAAAGTTGAAGATAAAGCAGGACTGGGTTTAGCTTTGCCTCCTGTTACCGTTATTCTTATTCTTTTAAGTTCTGCGCTCATCATCTTTCACCACGCTTTAAGGGCCTTATGTAATCACCAGGTACAGTTACTTGTAATGGGTAGGCTGCCTCTAAAATATTTAATGTAACTTCACCCTTAGCCTTGTTAACTCTAAGCACTTGTGCTTTAAGACCTCTGAAGGGCCCAGCAACTACTTCTACTAATTCACCTTCCTTTACTTCCTCAAGTATAGGCTTTGGACTTATTAATCTTTCCAATTCCTCTGGACTAACCATTCCAGCCGCCGTCCCCTTTACATGCTTTAGCTCTGATGCAAGACTATATACAACATGTATACCTGGCGCTTCTACGATTACGTATCCCTTAACACCTGGTGGTACTACGATGGCTCCTACAGGAAGTTTCATGCTATTAGCCCTCATTTCCATGAGGAGAGCTACATTTAGTTCTTGTCCGGCAGTAACTCTTACTGCATAGAATGCTGTTCTTCTCTTACCCTTAGCTACTGCTGACACTACATCACACCTTACATAAGACCTCTAATGAAGGTAAATATCAAGTGAATAACTAATCCTAGTAGACCTACTATGCTGAATCCGAGTAGTACTAACTTTAGGGATTGCTTGAAGTCATCCATGTCCGGCTTCTTAGCTAATGCAATTATCTTTCTCCAAGCTTCTATGAGTTCTTCGATGCGCACTTTTAATGCCCTGTAATTGAAGGGAATAGGATGTTAAAAATCTATAGCTTCTCTAGCCACTAGAAGAGTTTTTCAATAAACCATTTGGGGTCAAATTCTATGAGGTCGTCATAGCTCTGTCCTACGCCCAGATATAATATGGGCTTCTTAATCTCATATACAACACTTAGTATAGTCCCTCCTTTTACATCTGCATCAACCTTAGTAACTATAACGCCATCAACGCCTACATGCTCATTAAATAACCTAGCTTGCTCAACAGCATCGTTACCCGTTAATGCGTCAACAATCAGTACTTTTAGATGAGGTTTGCCCACCCTTACTATTTTCTTTAACTCCTCCATAAGGTCTATATCTACATGCATTCTCCCAGCAGTATCAACTAATACCATATCATAACCTCTAGCCTCAGCATGCATTATAGCGTCATATACTACTGATGCAGGATCAACTCCATAAGCTCTTTGAATGGTGGGAATCCCAAGACGATCTCCATGAATCTTTAATTGCTCTAAAGCACCTGCACGAAAGGTATCTGCTGCAACTAATAGGGGTCTAAATCCTTGTTTCACAGCTTTACTAGCTACTTTTGCTATGGTAGTAGTCTTACCAACTCCATTAACTCCCATGAATACTACTACATATGGCTTAGTACTTTTAGCTTCAGAGAACATGTCCCTATACTCGCTTACACTTAATATTTCAAGTATCTTATTCTTTAGCTCATCTACAATAAACTCCTTAGTACTCATTCTTCTCGGAATTCGTACCCCAATGACTGATTGTTTAATTGATTTAACTAGCTCTTCCGCTACATTTAACGCTACATCACTTTCAATGAGTTCCAATTCAAGATCCATGAGTACCTCATCCAATTCTTTTTCACTAATAGCTTTTGTAGAAATCCTTTCCACAGCTTTACTTAATGCTTCTTTTAATCTCTTAAACACTATTAATTACCCTTTTTTACCCTAAGTTCTCCCAATTTTGCACGAATAGCTTCCATGTATTGAGCAACCTTACTTAATTCTCCTTGTATGCTTTGAATCACTTTAGCAAGTTCTGTTTCTCGCTGAGTTAGTACCTCAATGGCTTTATCATAGTCTAATGAGGCATAGTATCCTGCACCAACATTAACTATTACTTTTTCAGGTTTTATAACAGGTGCCTTTATGTAAGCGTTCCCCCCTCTATCAAGACTTATGAGTACTTCAAATTCATTTCTTTCTTCGTCTTTTAATGATGATATAGTTTCTTTAGCTAATCTTATTTCTGATAATACCCCTATAACCGTATTTAGATCTCTTTGAAGGCTTTCCGCATAATTTTGCAAAACTACGTATTGTTCTATTAATGCTCTCATTTGTGCTTGAATATCCTCCTCTTTACTCAATTTTAACCCACCTTTCTAGTTTACTAAGAGCGATTATGTAAGGGTCTTTAACATCCTCTAACTTGACTTCTCTTACTGATTCTATTTTAATGTGTCTTCTCTTCAACTTATGCCTACTACCTAAATCTGATAAGACCTTCTCTATAGCGTGTTCAGGCTTTACAGCTCTTACTAGTATACCAAACTTTTGCCATGTAGGCATTCTATCATGACTTATGAGCATCTTTCCCTCAACGTAGTATATTTTCACATCACTACTCATAGTAATATCCACCTCACATATCCCTTAACTTAGAGGTTCTTAAACTTAAACGTTTAATATTGTTTGAATTCTCATCATTTCAGGTCCTGTAGTTGCTTCGCCTACTAATGCTCCATGGTCGTTTGCTATGATGCCTGATCTAAGGAATGTTACACCAAAGTTTACGGTTGCTACGCCTACATTAACTTTGAATAATTCCTCTAACATCTTGATATCTTCCTCGCTTGCATCCGGGTGTATAGCACAACCCTTACTATTTAGTACAGCTACTGAACCTACTACAGGTAATTTAGCTATAGTTCCCTTTACAACCTCCTCTACTCC
>CAYPZO010000062.1:5834-7646 GCA_964415135.1 uncultured Desulfurococcales archaeon
TATACTCCTATATTTATGTTTCCATAAATGCTCAACTTGTTTAATGCCATGTTTTTACCTTAACGAAGCTAATAGTACCTTTGCTGTCTTATCATCAATCTTTATAACTCTAACAGTTATTCTTGGAGGTGGTTTTTCTCTACTACGACTCCATACATACTCATTAACAGTATTATCAATGATTACTCTCTCTACACCAAAATGTCGAGAAACGAATTTTCTTATTAACTTAATTGCTCTATCAGCTCTATTTGTCCTTCTACCCCAATATACTCTCCTCAATGGTATTGTATATATCACGTCATGTTTCTCCTTCAAAACTCTTCACCTTATAACTTTAACTTTGTTCTTCTCCAGTGCCTTCTACGTGGATGTATACGAAATCTACCCTTAGTTCTAGCTATAACCCATAATGGTACGGGAGAATTTGACTTAAAGGCTTTTGCAAGCCTCAATTTACGAGCGTGTGGTTTATTATGAGCCATAATTATCACCTTCTTATAATGCGTATCTTAATATCTCTATGTGTTTGTTCATATACTTGTTCTAGTATGGCCTTTACAACATCATCTGTTATGGGAGGTCTAATTCTACCGCTTTGAACTAACATTATTAGTTGATCTTCAACAAATCTAGCTATATCAGGTCTAACAAGTCTTAAATTATTCAACCTTTCGCGAGCCTTCGGGGTAAGTATTCTCCTTAAGATTTCCCTTCTTTGAGCTTCAAGAGCTTCGCGTTCTCTTCTGATCCTTTCCTCTTCTTGCAGTCTTCTTTGAAGCTCAAGTAGTTTTCTCCTCTTAATCATCTCAAGCTCTTCGTCATAAGCCTCAGCCATGATCCCCACCTCTTCAAGCTCTAACCTTTATACTTAGCTAGCTCAGGTCTTAACTTTACTAATTCATTAAATACCTCAAAAGCAATACGATCTAGTAAGCTTTTACCAGCATCAGATAATACGCGCCCTTTTCCTGGTATCTTCTTTACCAAACCTGCACGTTCTAATTGCTGAAGTATTTTTCTAGCAATACTACCTGGGCCTTTATAGAAGTGTTCAGGCATTACACCTCTATTCTTCCTACCACCATATATAGTCCTTAACTTCTCAATACCTATAGGAGTACCCCTAATATACATTTTCCTTAATATACTAGCAGCCCTATAATACCACCAATCAGGATCAGTAGGAGGTCTCTCCTTATGTCTTCCTGTTTTTATATACATAGCCCAAGCTGGCGGCCTAATCTCAGGTATTTCCTCCTTTAAATACATAGCTAGCCTCTGTATAAACATATCTGCTGGTACTTCCAGTACTGTTACCATTTTACTCACCACACGCTACTCATGTACTTTATAGCACTTTTGTACATTCGCCCTTTTAAGCTTTGAGTGGCAAGATATAAACTTACATGAAAAACCTATTTACATTACGGTTACCTTGAGAGCTTTTCTTCTTTCTATGTTTATATAAGACAAAGGTTCTTCCCCTGACTTCTAGTAATTGCGCATCTACCAATCGAGCAACATATTTAGCTAATTCCCTTCTATCTTTATTCTCAACGGCAATACATGATTTAAGCATTTTAACTTTAATAATCCCCTTCTTTTCCAATCTCCTCTTAATTTCATTAATGATTCCTTCATATACTCCCTTCTTCCCAATAATTACATCAGCAGGGTCTTGCTGGGCTATTTCCTTTAATCTTCTTAGCTTTCTATTCATGTCCTTGAACCCTTAAACCTATATCTATGTACCCAACCACATACTAGGCATGTAACTACTATTCTTGAATTCCTACCTTCACTTTTAAT
>CAYPZO010000062.1:7746-9083 GCA_964415135.1 uncultured Desulfurococcales archaeon
GTACCTAGGGAGTTATGGAAACATCCAGCAGTAATAAAAACAGCAAAAAGGAGAGGAAAATCACCAGGAGAAATACTATTAGATACTTCATTACACTACGCTGCTATGAAAAACCTTAAAAATAGGGAGAAGAGAGGACGACCAGATATAGTGCATGTAACTCTACTTGAAGTTCAAGGAAGCCCACTTAACCTTGAAGGAATGATGAGAACTTATGTACACACGATTAATGATCATGTATTATTCGTAAGACCAGATACCAGAATACCTAAAAACTACAATAGGTTTGTAGGATTAATGGAACAACTCTTTATTAGAGGTAAAGTCCCTCCAGACTCAGAAACTCCACTAATATACCTTAAGACCATGAAATTAAGAGATTTAATTAATTTCATAAAAGCAGATAAAGTAATACTACTATCCGAAGAAGGTGAAAGAAAGAAACCTAAAGATATAGCACTTGAACTAAGGAAATACAAGAATCCAGCTATAATTATTGGAGGATTTCCTCATGGAGATTTTAGCAAAGAAACATACTCTATAACCAACACCATATACTCCATATACCATAAATCATTAGAAGCATGGATAGTTGCATCAAGAATTGTTTCAGCCATAGAAGATGTCCTTAATTTATATTAATTATGGTATTGGTGCCGCGGCCGGGATTTGAACCCGGGTATCCCGCCAGGCTTAGCCTGGTCACGGGCTCGAGAGGCCCGCATACTTGACCGGGCTATACTACCGCGGCATCTACTTAGACTAAAGTACATAGCTGTTTTTTAAATTTTTAATTAGATTTCTCTTTACTTTCCTTAGCTTGATTCGGATTGAATTCGGCCGATTTAAATGATCTTAATAGTGTTATTATCTTTCTTAGTAGAAATAGGGATATTATCAAGGATACTTGACCCCAATCAAGCTCTAATAATGGCTCTACACCATTGCGTGTCTGCAATTCCATGTAGATGGCAAATGGTAATGGAATAAAGAATTTAGCACGTGTCAAGTACTTCGAAAGGAGGAAGTAATTGTATACTATTATTCCGATGAACAATATTAACATTAACATGTATAAGTATAGCTCATAGTTTCTTCTATTACCAATAATATTTAATATTATTGCTATAACTATGTTAGCGACTATTAGAAGCCCTAGGTAGAGACTAATATTATTTATAATAATTCCAGTTAATAACACAATAAAGGTAACTATAATAACATATATGATAAGGTTTTTGTATGACATTGTTACCTTTATATGTTCATCTACTTCTTCAGTTGTGCTCAAATGCATATCACCACTGAAGGTATATTTAATACCTGAATATACTTAA
>CAYPZO010000063.1:0-8832 GCA_964415135.1 uncultured Desulfurococcales archaeon
TTAGTACACCATCCTTCATAGAAACATACATGTAAGGAACTTGCACGTTGAAATGCAGCTCTAACCCATTCGCCTAGTTCCTTAGCTACTTTATCCTTGTACTCCCATAGCTCTTTATGATTACTAAGCCTCTTATTATCCCTCCAATATGCATAAGCCTTAATACTTAATGCTGTTGCTCCCCAAATTTTTTCAGCTGATTGACGAATATTACCCTTAGCGAATTCCTCTTTAGCCTCCTTTAATAACTCCTTAGCAGATTCTATGTACTCTCTTGCTCTATCAGTAGGGTCAAGGCCTTGTGAGAGAATTTCAATTATATACTCCTCGAGAGAAACACCTCGTCTTTCTGCTTCTCGTTTAATACGCTCAACTATGATGTTGGGGATGGTGATTACTGCCATGTATTAGCACCTATCCCAAGTACTATGTTATAATCGGGAATTTATTAGGATAACAGTGATCTTAGGATTAATGTTTTAAAGGTAATAAATGCTACCATTATATTTGGCTACAAGGATACTTAATGGGTGTACATGTTGAAAAGGCTTAGATTTGGACCTGCAGGCAAGCCTATAGACTATAAGAAAGCTGACATAACTGGAGTCCCCGAATTCCTGAAATCTATTGGACTAGATGCTTTCGAATATGAAGCTGTACGTGGAGTTAAAATTAGTGAAGCTAAGGCATTAAAACTCGGCGAAGAGGCAAAGAAAAACGATGTAGTTATGTCCCTTCACGCACCATACTACATTAACCTCTCATCTAAGGTTAAGGAAACTGTTGAAAAGAGTAAGAGGTGGATTGTTGAAGCGGTTAAAGCAGCTAACTGGATGAACGCCTACGTCGTAGTATTTCATCCAGGCTACTATAAGGGGGTATCTCAAAGCGAAGCAGTAAAAATGGTAATCAAAGCATTAAACGAAGTAAACGACATCATAAGAAATCAACTAGGAATAAAGAACGTATGGTTAGGGCCAGAAACTACTGGTAAGAAAAGCCAGGTGGGGTCGGTAGATGAAGTAATAGAGATATGCAAGAATGTTGGGAAATGTAGACCAGTAATTGATTGGGCACACATATATGCTAGAAGCTTAGGCATGTTTATTACCGTAGTTGACCACGTAGTATCTGTTATAGATAAAATTGAAAAAGAACTAGGAACCGAAGTATTAAAGCCTCTTCACATGCACTTCTCAAGAATATCATATGGTTCGAGCGGAGAAAAAGAACACCACGTATTAAGTGATGTTGGATTTGGGCCAGAATTCAAAATAGTTTGTAAGGGGTTAAAGCAAGTAGGTATTGAAGGAGTAATAATATCTGAAAGCCCAATATTGGAAAAAGACGCCTTGGTAATGAAACGTATTTGTTGTGAGGAAGAAGAGTATTGCTAACAAAACTACGAAGCAATGTAAAGTGCTTAACTACACCTATAGCAAAGTTCTTCGTTTCATGCGGTTTTACGCCTAACACTATAACGCTTCTAGGACTAGTAGTAGCAATACCCGTACCAATAATCGCCTATTTAGAGCTACCGCTATGGCTCATACCATTATTAATATTTCTTTCAGCATTCTTTGATGCAATTGATGGAGAAGTAGCGAGAATTACCGGGAAGGTAAGTAAGCTTGGAGCGTTCATGGACTCAACAATTGATAGAATAGAGGACTCACTATACATTACTACACTAATATTCTTGGGATTCAACATAGTATTAGTCATAACATTACTTGTAACATCGTTAATGATAAGTTATGTTAGAGCTAGAGCTGAGGGACTTGGATTAAAAATGGAGGGTGTGGGAATTATAGAGAGAAGTGAAAGAGTAATATTCCTAGCCCTCATAACCTTAACCTATATTATAAATAAACTAGCTTCAATGATAGCATTCTACGTCTTAATAATACTATCAGTAATCACATTAGTTCAAAGAATAGCTTATGTAGCCAAGAATGTGAGGATGTAAAGCAAATCGCTTAAAGGTAGTAATTGCTATTATCTCTTAACGATAATTTTCGTGTCTGAGGGAGGTAATTGTCTAGAGCAGAGGTATTTGATAGGTTTTGGCATAGATATGATGAATGGTATCAACGTAATAGGGCAATAGCTGAACTAGAATTGTCCGTTGTTAAACGACTCGTTAAGTACAAACCTATTCTTGAAGTTGGTGTAGGTACTGGATTCTTTGCTTCAAGACTAGGTTTCGAGTATGGTATTGATCCTAGTATAAATATGTTAAGAGTAGCTAGGAGGCGTGGAATAGAAGTAGTTCAAGGAGTTGGCGAATACTTACCTTTCCGAAATAGTTCATTTAAAACAGTAGTCTTTATAGTAACTCTATGCTTCGTAGATGATGTAGTTAAAGTCTTGAAAGAAGCGTATCGTGTACTTGACTCCTGTGGAGAGGTAATTGCGTGTATAGTTCCTAAGGAAAGCCCATGGGGTAAATATTACGTTAAGAAAGCACTAGAAGGCCATCCATTCTATTCTAATGCACGTTTTCTCACAGTAGAGGAACTCATAAAGTACGTAGAAGGTCAAGGATTTAAGATCGTTGAATCTATAGGCATATTAAGTTTTAAGCCTACTGAAGAGCCTGCATGGGAAGAACCTCAGAGGAATATTTCGGGAAAAGGCTTTGTATGTCTAAAAGCAGTAAAAGAAGTCAAAAATAGCCTTAATTTTACTTTATAATCTTTATTGACTTGAAGTAGCTGGTCTTCTATATGCCATTATGAAGTCTGCTAGTAACATTAGGTTTAATATTAATCCGATTGCCGTTATTATACCTACAGCAATACCTGTCACAGCCTTCATGCCTCCTGCAGCAATTAGTGGTGGTACTACTGCTGCTTCATACCATATTAACGCTATTGTCACGGTTATCCATAGAAAGAATGCTGGTGAGAGGGTTAATCCTTTACCTAGTGGGGTAGTCTTCTGTACTTTAGCTGCCCATAAGGCTATGGTCATTAGGGCTAGTGATGCTAGTAGTTGGTTCATCCCTGAAAAAGCAGGCCATAGTACCGGCCATAATCTTGTATAGGCCAGTAGTGCTCCTAATACTACTAAGATAAATGATGCTAGCCATCTATTAGCTAATATCTTATAAGCGTCAGGTGATCTCTCTTTTAGAGGCCCCATAAGCTCTTGCCATGCAAATCTTCCCAATCTAGTAGCTGTATCTAATGATGTTAATGCGAATGCTGATATCCATAAGGCACTAAATACTACCATGGCCTCCATGGGTAGTCCTAATACTTTATTTGTTGCAATAGCGTAAGAGTGCGGTATAACGACGAACCATTTAGCACCTTTAATTACACTAACCCACTTAGCTGCCATAGTTGCTGGATCAGCTAGCTGCTCAGGTGGTACAGCTAATTTTGTTCCGTGCTCTGCTAGGTACTTTAACGCTGATATACCAAATCCTCCTAGAATAGCTATTACCATTGTTGATAAAAATCCTTCAGTTAACATTCCTCCATAGCCAACAAGCAGTCCGTGGGCTTCATTAGCTAATTGCTTTGATGAAGTACCTGAACCTACTAGGCTATGGAATCCTGATAGAGCGCCACATGCAACTACTAATGGTATTGTTGGCCAGAACCATGACTTTTGCCCACCAACTACTACAGCATCTGTGAGTGATGTTATAGCTGGTAGTTCCATGCCCTTAAATGCTATTATGGCAGTAATGCCTCCAAGGGCTAAGCTAGCCCATAGTATATATGCATTTAAGTAATCTCTTGGCTGTAATAGCACCCATACCGGTATTGATGCTGCAACAATACAGTAGATTGCTAATATAATTATCCAGTAGTTATACTCTAGCTTTAATGGGAAGTAAACTCCAGCAAGTATGGCAATTATTAATAATACAATACCAACTATAGTGCCTCCCTTGAATCCTAGCGGTGTTCTATACATTAGGAACCCTGTTAGTATTGCTATGAATATGAATAGTATGGATGCTGTAGCAGTACCGGGAATATAAGTAAATAAGGCTGTTACTACCACCATGAATACAGCTACTACTAGTAGTAGTGCAAACCATATATAGGCATTAAAGGCGAAGAAAGCTCTCCTCGTCATTAGTTTTCCACATACCCATGCAATACTCCTACCATCGTATCTAACGCTACTCATTAATGCTAAGTAATCGTGAACTACTCCAATGAATACGTTACCAAACCATACCCATAATAATGTTGGTAGCCAGCCCCAAGCAAGAGCTAGTGCTGGACCCGTGATCGGCCCTGCACCAGCAATGCTTGCGAAGTGGTGGCCATATAGTACGTACTTATTTGCTGGTACGTAGTCAACTCCATCATACAACCTCTTTGCTGGAGTCTCTCTTGTAGGATCGGCTTTAGCTACATATTTTTCAAGATACTTTCCGTGGGTGAAGTAGAAGAGGGCATATATGGCTAACCCTATTATTATTACTAAGGTGGTAGCTGCCATATCTTTCACCAAAAATACTTAATCTCATCGGAGATTCGTGAGGTGAGATATATATGTTTTATCTCAATTGCACTTCTTAAATAGCAAACATAAAATTTATGGAGGGCTCAAGATAGAGGTAATATGCAGGATATGAATATTAACGAAACACTTAAATACCCGAATCTCTAAGGCGCTTTACCCTCAAGACCGAGTATTCCCATTTTTAGTATTACCCTTAAGTCTCCATCCCAGTAGTTCTTCATATCATTATAGCATTCCTTAGCTAAATCGGTAATACTCATCTTATGTGTAGCTCCAAGTTCTTTCTCAAGTATAATCTTCATTTCAAGTCGTTCACCACTCTTAGAAATCTTATACTTAACATCCTTAATGTGTAAACCTCCATTGGCAAGTATATGCCTTGTAGCAATGCCTATGAGCCTTGCAATTCTCTTTGAAAGACTTGAGGTGAATTCAAATGATTTTCTCTTGCCATTGAAAATTACGTTAATGTTTATCTTTCTATCCTCACCCATAATTGATATTATTCTCTCAGTTATAATCCATGCAACTTCATGTGGCTTAGCCTTACACTCCCTAATATTAAAGCTAATACTAGCTTTAACTTCATTTTCTTTTGCAACTATTTTTAATTCCCTTACTTTAATATTAATGGAGTTTAAGTAGGATACAACGTCTCTAGAAATATCAATGGCTACTTCTTCGACTTTCCTAGGAGCCTTTACTGCTACCTCAGCTAATGGTTTTCCAGCTCTAAGGTGCTTTCTAACCTCCGTTATTATGTTGATACCTTCAACAATGTTCTCAGGTACTTTATGTACTATGACCCTATATGTAGTATATGGTCTTTCCGTCGCCTTAATTAAAGCTTCTTCACTAAATAGCTCAGCCCCACCAATATTAGCATGTGCGCCAACAATGTTACCATCAACTACAAGGAATCTAAGTAAGTCCTCACCTTCCTCATACTGCATGTAAATAGTTATTAAATACACGCCTACCTTATCGAGTCTTGAAATAACCTTAGATACTTCATCTAGCTTCTTAATTCTAACTGAGAACATAATAATACTATTTAACAGTATGTTAGCTAGTGCAACAGCGTTACCAAGCAATCTACTTACTTCAGGAGATAGAATTTTTGAAGCCATGAAAATCAAACACTCCTTTCTTTATCCTACAATACAGTTTAGTACTTAGAAAATTAAATATTTTTGTGGAAGAAGAGCTAAATCGCTTTCTAAAAGCTCTGCTTAGTACTTTAGTATTACTGTCTTTGGTACACCTGCTTCATAAATTACAGTAATCTTCATTTCAACTTCAACGTTGAATAATGGTTCGAGGTCCTTCCTCAATGCTTGTAATGCTTGGATCCTCTTATTTAGTCCCTCAATGAGTTCTTCATATAACCTATACTCTACTTCAGCTGGTGGATTAACATATATTCTAGTTCCACGAATCTCAATAGGCTTTACCTCAGTTGCTACTTGCTGTCCAAACTTAGCTAAAATCTCCTTTAACCTCTTCTCGCTTTCAGCCTTAATTCTAGCCTCCTCTAGCCTCCTAAGGAAGTTACCCATAGTTTTTCTTAGTGCTTCAATTTCTTCTTCAACTCGCTTAAGGAATTCACCCATGCTACTAAACTCTTGAACTGCAGACATCGTATTACACCTCCCGGGAAACCAGCTAAGAATGTTTATGAGCCGTGGGTTCTTAAACTTTCTACCTATAATGCCTTCATGTAAGCGCTAATGATACTCTACGTTTATTGTTGAAGTAGTTCTTGAGGTACTATGGATATTACGCCCTTAATTCTTCCTGCTGTACTTTTCGCTAAGTGCTCTGAAATTACATTTGCATCACATGTTATTTGGTCATCAATCATCATGGATAAAGATATTATCTTATTGTCTCTCACTAGTAGTTTAAGTTCATATTCCCTCGTCTTACAAGTAGCATAAAGTACTTCGTCTTTCCTAGTACTAGAACACTTCAGTATATTGTTTATGCATTCTACAATAGTGTCATAGTTTCTAGCTAGGAGGAGGCTTGACGAGGATACTAATCGTACTAAAAATAAGGGATCGCAGAGTATTGGCTTTACCTCAATCTTCCTAATTAGCTCGATTAACTTATCAATGGAGGGTGAAGGAGCTAAAACACCTTCTTTTGGTTTAACACTAATACTAATAGGTATGGCGTTAACTGGTTCGCTTAACTTTGCATCAGAGTAGGTTAAATCAACTTCAATTTGAACTGGTATGAGTTCTATAATTTCGCAAAAACCCTTACCTGCACTAGCGAGTACTTTATCTAAGATTATATTCCACGCGTTATCGCTTCTTAGTATATTTCCTGTCCTCATGTACTCTATGGCGCATGCAACTATTACTCCATCCCTAAGTTCAATATAGCACTTTACATCTTCATCATCTATTTTTGTTGAGCACTCTATTCTTCCAGTAAACTTCATGTTCATACATTCATTGATTATCTTAGGTAGAGGTGTCTTCTCAATATCTACTATTCTTACTGTCCTCCCCCTACTAATGAATATCGACAAAGTCCGCTTCCACCTACAATACTGGGTATCGAGAAGCGTTTATATAACCAATTATCACCATAATACCTCCAAATCCAATCCCTAATACCATTAACCATGGCGAAGTTATTAGCGATATAGGTATGAGTACACCAGCTACCAGTAAGCCTGTTATAGCGAGTGGGGCCATAAGCCTCCAGTTAAACCTAGGCTTACTACCATTAAATCCTATAAAGCTATTACATCTAGGACAACGCTTAACACGCAGGTCAGCACCACAGAACGTACATAGAGGTGACGTAAACGGAACCGTCTTACCGCAGCTAGGGCATGCAACGCTAACAAGCTCTAACTCACGCCCGCAAAAGCTACACTTATAGGGATTACCGCTATTCAATCTATCAAGAATTCCTATAACTTCAGTAATAACTCTTTGATTACCCATAACAACTATATTAAACTCACCAATACTCGTTGAAGCTATAATGGATTTATTACTGAATATTAAGTCTAGGTTTACTACCTCACCTAGCTTCTTGATCTCCCTAAACCCCTTAATCCTAGAACTAAGGTCTATTATTAAAGCTGAAACCATTTCAGCATCATGTTGATCAATATTCCTTAAAGCAACTGGAAATCCCTCATATGTTGCAAAGCACCACTCAATACCATCAATACTACTCATAAAGTCTAGTATTTTCTCAACATATTCTAGTCTACTCTCCTCTTTACTCATAATATCATACCCCCTTTCATTTCCTCTATTCCGTTCTATGTAGTCTTTACGTGAATATTACATCAAATCCACAGAAGCTATAGCCATTACCCCAGCAATGGGTTTCCTTAGCTACACATGGCTTAATAAGCTTACTCAACACGCCAGCAATTAATCCTCCCTCAAAGTGGCATACAGGTCTACCAACATTAGGTATACCACTACACGATATACACTCATATACATGTATTCTAAGCTTATTACTAGACTCCTTAACAACATCAACTAAACCAATACGCTGATCAACAACAAACTTAATGAAGCTATCAACATCCTTAACAACACCCTTATCAACAACAAGATAACCCAGGGTCTTACCAGCATTATACCAAAGAGTATTAGCAGCTCTACCAACAATACGCTCAAGCTCACTAAACCTAACAAGGCGGAAATTAACAACATACTTACCATCATCAACACTAAGCTTAGATAAACAAGGCCTAGCAGGATTCAAGAAATCAAGAGTAGTATACTCCTTAACACGAGGTCTAGGAGACTTCTCACCCCTCATCTCCTTTTCAGCAACCTCACGATACTTTTTAACCCACTCCTCAACACCCTCAATACTCATAAACCCACCACCTCTCACCTACACTATATCCCTACTTATAAAGCAGCCTTAATCCTATCCTTCTGCCTCTTAATCTCATACCTAATCCTACCAAGAATAGCACGCCTATCAGCAATAACAGTCAACAGTACATCACCAAGATCCTCAATTAACACAATATTATTAAGATACTCCAAAGTCATGAGGTCTAGGTCTCCAAGCTTTAACTCCTCACTAAGCCTACCGGAAGCACCATAAATAGTAACAATCATAGCAGCAAGAGCATCAAGATCCATCGTAATACCAGGCATTACATGCTCAACAACAAAACCATCCTTACTAATAATACACGCCCCATTAACACCCTCAATACGAGTAAAATCCGATAATATACTCCTTAAAGCTGAACTCAAGCCAAGGCACCCCCATAACCTATACCAACAAACACACAATTAAACATTATGGTTAAGGCACTCAACAAACACAATAAGA
>CAYPZO010000064.1:0-2786 GCA_964415135.1 uncultured Desulfurococcales archaeon
ATATTAACTGCTCTTTCAATAAACTTATTCCATTTTACTGCTTTTTCCTTTCTATCTCTTTTGTCTAGTACTTTAACTAAGCTTACCATTCCTTAATTATAGTAACTCATACTAAACCAATAAGCATACATGGTAATGATTATCTTGAGCGTCTACGCTTCTTTCTTATCTTTATTCTGGGCGTACTAATCTTATGGAATTCTATAGCACTCCAGTAATCTTCGCATGCTTCCCCGTACTCCTCTACTTCTCTTAACTTCTTAATACAGAATGGTATTCTAGGTTCTTTATATACCAAGTATATGCATGTACTACAAGTCTCTTTACTGGTTTCTACACCAATAGTTACTGTTATAAAGTAATCTAACGGGACTATTCGTGTCTCTTGCTTCTCGGTTTCTACTGACATAGCTTTATTCCTAATACTTAACTTAAAGAACATGATATAATTTTAAAGTGAGTTGCCCAACAATTTACTCAGATCAACTCTCCATTAGTCTCTTAATGTAACTGCTTTTAACCTATCAACCCCATTTATTCTATCGATAATTCTAGCTACAGCTTTTGGTACGAGGGTTCTCCATCTTTCATCTCCCTTTAACATCAGTTCACGTACCTTACTACCTCTATAGATATCTCTATTGAATGGAGGAGGAACAAGTACCTTTAGTCCAGCATCTTGGAATACTCTTGCTATTATAGGGTTACGTGTTATGATATATTCTACTGGAGGAACTAACTTTATTACGTATAATGCATTTCCAACATATACGTTCATTGTAGGTATAGTTGCTGTAATGATTCTGTCCAGGGGAATTCCTTCCTCCTTAAGGGCTTCTCTTATCATCCATATTCGTTCTCCAGCTGTAAAGGGGTTATCTGATGTATGGCTTACATCAGCCATACCTATCAATATGACGAGTTCATCAAATAATTGAAGAGCCCAGTTAATTACCATTAAATGCCCGTAATGAAATGGCTGAAATCTACCAAATATTAATGCTCTTCGCATAACCCTGACCTCTCCCGAACCCAGTAAAGTTTAAGGATTGGAGCCGTTATTTACTTAACTGATGGGATAGCAATGGAACAGGGTAAAGTAAATATACTCGAAAAGGAAGGGAAGTTCTTGAGGAAGCTTCTGGAATCTACGGTTAAGTGCCCAATATGTAATTATAATGAGATGAAAATAGTTGATTACTTATATGAAATGCCATATTTAGGTAAAGTTCTTTTGAGCGCCGGTAAATGTCCTAGATGTGGATTTAAATTCAATGATGTTAGAGTATTTGAAGCTAGTAATCCTAAGAAAATAATATTTAAGGTAGATAAACCTGAAGACCTTAATGCCCTGATCGTTAGGGCTTCCTCTGCAAGCATAAAAATACCAGAACTTGGCTTAGAGCTTACGCCAGGTCCTACGGCTCAAGGATTCATAACAACCATCGAGGGGCTACTATACATGTTTAAGGAAATAACGGAGTTTCTATGTAGTCAGCCTGACGCAGATAAACGTGCTTGTGAGAAGAGATTAAAGGAGATAACCGAGGCTATTGATGGTAAGAGAACGTTTACGTTGATAGTATTAGACCCTAAAGGAGTTAGCAAGATTGTTCATGAAAAAGTGGTTGAAGAACCCTTAGGTTAACTTTACTCTACTTTTACCTCCCATTCCTCTTCTCTAGCTTTCTTCTTCTTTTCAGCTTTCTCAATAATTATTTCTAAAACTCCATTACGATAGGTTGCTTTAGCTGTTTCAGGTTTAACCTTTACTGGCAGTTCTACCTCTTTGTAGTACTTTCTATCCTTATTACTTGCTTGAATAGTTAATCTATCTCCACTTGGAGGTACCTTAACCTTAATCTTATCTTTTTCGACACCAGGCATTTCAGCTACTATAACGATTTTATCCTCTTCTTCGAGAACGTCAACTAATGGTTCTCTTTCCTCACTAATCTTAGGTCTTCCACGAACTCTGCGTACATTACCAAATTCTTCAATTACTGGTTTACCGTCCGGACCTATTGTTATTCTAAAACCGTAAATTAATGGTCTTGTAGGACCCATTTCTTCGAATTCCTCAAAACCTCTTCTAAACATTCTCTCAAATTCTTCAAATTCCTCATCAATTGTTCTAAGTATTTCGTCGAATATATCAAATATGCTCCTCCTTCTTCTACGCCAACTCATTTGGACTACACCCCTATTTTAACTAGTAATTAAGGCTAATTAGCTTAACTAAGATCCCCCTCATTACGTTAGGGACATGAAGTTTAGTAATACTTGTATAAGCGAAGGGATGTCTATAAATATACATTAGTATCTCGTTTACTTCAACTTCAGTTGAACAACTAGGAGTTAATTTCTTGACTTCTTCTATTAATTTATTGTATTCCTTGCTAAGATAGAAGTACGTTTTTCCTATTTCTACTCCCAAGATTACATATAGGGCTTCGCTAATTACGTAATTTAGCGAAGGCTTATTGTCTAAGAAGTACTTAGTAAATGTGGTTAATAATTGACTTGGCAAGCTTGTTGGATGTTTACCTAGCTCCTTGAGGTGTGCATGAATTTCTAAGAGGTTTTGCTCTCTACTTATTATGTAGCTTTCATCTAGTATTATTAGGTCTGGGTATAGATATGTTGAGGAATAAAAGTAGGGTTTATTTAATGAGATTACTCTTAAGATGTTATCTATACATGATATGAGCGTTTTTAATGGAATAACTATTAATCTCAGTGATCTTCTATTCATTAAGGGTGCTGGAATAAAGGATTTTACGTCA
>CAYPZO010000064.1:2886-4008 GCA_964415135.1 uncultured Desulfurococcales archaeon
GCTAGCTATCTTATCACCTATTTCAGCTACTTCATCAAATGTCATCCATGCTTTATTATATGCTATTCCAACACCTACATAGACTTTATCCCTATATCTTTCAACAATGTATTCTAATGCTTTCCAAGCAGTTTCTAAGTACTTAGAAGCCAGATCTCCATTCTTTATACCTGTTATCTCCATGTATGTTTCAAGCCTAAGAGCTTTAGGCTCAACACCTATATTATTACATCCAGCTTCAACTAGCTCATCAATATAATCAGGAGTCAATAGGGTAGCATTACTGTCAAGATGTTTTCTAACTTTGCGCGGATTTAGTTTATTCAATTCTTTAAAGAACTCTATTAACCATCTCCTGTTAAGGGTTGGTTCTCCTCCGCTTATTGCAACTCCCTTCGTATCATACATTATCCTACAAGCCGTTAACATCCTTGCAGCTTCCCTGGGTGTTAATGGTTTTGAGGTGTTATCGTAGGTTATGGAATAATTTTGACATTGAGAACATCGAAGGTTACATCCAGCAACCCATATAGCTGCTTCAACATAGCTTTTACCATTAACCTCATACCAAGGAGTAGCTTTACCTCCAACTAAGTGAGGTTCAGGTCCATGAACTATCCTTAAGGGCTCTATTCCCTTAACATCAGTTTCTATCTCCATACCATCTCTTACTGGCATTATACAAGTTCTAGTGTATTCTCCATTAACTATTAGTGCACAAGACCAACAGCCGCCTGTTCTACATGGAAGCGAGGGCTTCTTACTACCAGGCTTACCCCATTTAAACCCTATATATTCTAATGCTTTAGCTATGCTAATGCCTTTCGGAATCTCATAGGGTACACCATCAACTATTATCTTAACTTTCTCCGGCTTTACTTCCTCATAAACTATTCTTCGAGCTTCATAGGGACATGCATAGTAGCATGAAAGGCACCCTATACATTCTTGAGCACTAAAACACTTGTTAACTGTTCTACAAAATCCACAGTTAACGCATTTTAGTTCATCTACTATGACTTTAATTTTCTTCACACTATCACTCTTAAATATAGTTAAATTTTTATGCTTCACGCAGAGTTACCTACTTAGACGCCTTTAAGTGATTGGGTAGGTGGCAAG
>CAYPZO010000064.1:4108-8747 GCA_964415135.1 uncultured Desulfurococcales archaeon
ATACTGCTAGGTATTCCACTAGCATTATCAATGTTTTCAGCTAACTATAAGTTCACGTTAAGTGTAATGGGTTTAGCGACGTTAGCTCCAATACCATTATACCTTATACATATATATTTACTGAAGAAGCCAAATAGGTATACCAAATTCTTAGTAGCATTAATCGTTATAGCTGGTATACTGGTTGGTACAGGTATCATAAGAATTAGAGCTACTAGAGAACTACTTGCACTTATACCATTTGAGCTTAGAGGAGCATTTAAGCTACCACCATTAGCTGAATCCATAGCAGAACACAGCCCACCACCAATGCCCCAAGTATGGCATTCGCTTGGTATTACTTTAATATTGGCAGTACTTGGAATAATGTATGGCATATACAAGGCATTTACTGAAAAAGACGAAGGAATGTTACTTGCATCCTTTATACCAGCACTCATATTATGGGGGTATAGGAATATGGCATACCTTGGTACATTAGCTACTGCGTGTGCAGCAATAGCAGCAACCATAGTCGTATATCCCGCCTTAAGGATATTCCTAACTAAGAGACCTGGAGGCTATAGGAGAGTTATAGGAAAGGGTCCTGGAACATTTACTAAAATAGTTATGGGGATATTATTACTTGTAACTATAATAGGGGTTGTAGCATCAGCTGTGGACTCCTATAGAGCATACACAGCCTTTCCAGCATCGATATTAAGGTCAGGACTAGATATAAGGGCAAAGAATGATGCATGGCTAAAAATGCTTGAATATATTAAAGAGAATACAAGTAAGAATGCCGTCATAGTTGCATGGTGGGACTACGGATATTGGGTATCAGTTATTACTGGTCGAGCTACCATAGCTGATGGAGCGACATTCAATGGTACTCAAATACAAATGCTAGCAAAAACTCTAACAGGAACAGAGGAGGAAGCTAGGAATATTATCATTAACAACTTTAAGGGGAAAATAAACAACACATACGTACTAGTCTATGACGTATTCGTTGAAGGACCTAATAAAACCATGTCTCCACTCGCCTTTGAAGTATACCCTGGAACACTTATATTTCAAACAGGTTTAGCTGATATAGCTAAATCGCAATGGATGATAAGAATAGCAGGAAGGAATATACAGGATTACTGGAAGTCATTAGCTATTTATGGAGGTGGAAGATTATTTACGCCAGATTGGACTAAAACAGCTACAGATAAGACATATGAAGCACTAATATACAAGATAATGATACATGGAGTATATACCTTAGGATATAACTTTACCGAGCCAATATTTGGTACTCTTGTACCAAAACCCGAATTCAAGTACTTTGAACCAGAAAAAATAATTGCAGAAAAGATAGGAGAAAAAGCATATGTAATAGTATTCCTATACAAGCTAGCTCGCTAAAACGAGCCATTTTACTTAGCACCTTTAATTAAAGTAGAAAAGAGTTATTAACCCAATCCTATGGAAAGGGTATGCGAGGGTCATAGCACAGAATAATAAGGAGGAAGCCATGGAAGAAGACATAGTAATTGGTAGGCATGTATATGGGAACCTCTACGATGTAAGCGAAGATAGAGTATTTACTGATGAAGAATATGTTCGAAATCTAGTCATAGAAGCAGCAAAAGTAGCTAATGCCAAGTTACTGGCTGTACATAGCTGGAAAGTAGGAGGAAAGAAGGGAGGCATTAGTGTACTTGCTCTTGTGGTTGAAAGCCACATAGCCATACACTCCTGGACAGAATACCGCTATGTGACTGTGGACATATACACATGTGGTGAAGAAGCTGATCCATGGAAAGCATTTAACTATATACTCAATGCTCTAAAACCTAAAGACTACATAGTACACTATGCTGATAGAAGTAGTAAGAAGACCATTAAGGGCTCAGAGGTTAAGTAGTCTTCATCTTAACATCATAGTGCTGCAGACCCTCATCACAGCTCATTTATCTCTTAAAGTGAACCTTATCTAATAAACTACACCACCAATACCATGCAGAGTCCTAAATAATAGTCTTTGATAGCTTCTCAATTATTTCATCTAACCTATTAAGCCTTTCATCTATGAACATCTTATAGTATAATAATGTTAAAGCTAATCTTATTGACTTAAAGGAGTTAGCCCATTTAGGTAATACATTGTCATTTCTAAGTTTACCAAGCATTCTCGCAACATCATTTATGCTCCAACCCAACCTCTTAGCAGCATCCTCAATATTACTCGCCTGTATAATAGCTTTTACAAAGTCATAGTATTCAGGCCTTAACCTATATGTAGGTGTTAATAATAACTCCAAGTACTTACCAATAACATCTTCTAATGCCTCCCTAACTATTATTTCTAATTCCTCAGACTCTACAAGAAATCGATCAGAAAGCTTAAGCACCTTTACTCCAAGTTCGTTTGCAAGCTTTTCAGCAGCTCTATTAGCAAACCCCTTGCATATAACCATTGGCTTCATGTTCAGTATCTTAGAGTTCACGTATACTTGTCTAAGACCACTTACATCTATTTTACCAGCCTTAATTTCAACACAATACCTTTTACCGCTTTCATCTTCAGCTATAAGGTCGGCTTCACCAATCTCAACTCCTTCAATTACAATTGGATGACGTATAGCTATTACCTTAAATCCCATTTCTTCAAGTACCTTAATAGATATCCTTTCACTACTAGCCCATTTTCTACGAGATGAGATGCTCATTATCTATCACGCATTCATTAAAATATTATCATGCTATACATTTATATATTAAATACACTCAATTCAAGTAAGTAGAAATAAGAGGGAAGGATTAGACCATGAAAAATAAATATCTGATACCAATGTTAATGCTCATATACATTGCATCCGCCATAAGCGTTCATGCTCAAGATGATGTATTCCTATACACAGTAAAGGTATATGCCGTTGATCCACGTTACGACATTAGAATGGAGTTTTTACTAGAAGTAGACCTAAATAAAAACGTTATGAAATTAACGTTAATCGATGTATATCCACGCATGAGGATAGGAGAATCACTTATAAGGGATTTAGGAGAAGCAATAAAAGCTCCATCAAAATCGGTTACAGATCACTTCATACTACACAAAAGCTATGAATATAGCATCGAGGATGGCTATATGGTTGCAACCTTTAGAGCTAGTATATATAGAGGAGAATTAGTTAAGGAATCCTTCTATGACGCGAATTCAAAAATACTCGTTAGAGAGAAAATTAGTGGATTCTACATAGTGTACGTTTCAGGTTTTAGAAGCATTAAGATACCCGTGGAAATAACGTTAGAATTAACATCAATACTTGGACTAAAGGGAGTGAATATGGTTAAAATAGTATTCTCAGCACTTTCATTCATAATAGGTATAGGAGCTATAAGGGTTTACTTAAATAAGCATAAATATCAGATATTTTAAACTCCTTGGATAAATAATTAAGAAGATTATGAGTTAATGGTGTTTTGTATGAGTAAGGATCTAAGTGGTATAGATCTTAGTGTTCATGTGTTTGTATTTAATAATGATGTATTTGAAGATTGTTATGGCATTGTTCCTTATATTAAGGAACCTGAGGTATGTTATAGGAGTAAACCACATGTAGGATTAGCTATTTCTCATAAATCAATTAATAGTATTAGTATGCTAAGGGAGTTAAATGATCGTAAATATGATTTAATCTTATACGATGATTCTATGAGGAAACTATATAGTATTAGTGGGAGATTAAAGCGTGTAGTTGATCCTCTTCTTCCTGAGGTAGTTATCGATACGAATGCTCTTCCCTTTAAACTTCCTGAAGCTAGGTATGCTAAACTAATAATAGGTTCTCTCGAAGAAGAAATCAAATTACCTCCTCAAGTACGTGTTTACGGAAGAGTTACTGATTTCCACGGAAAGCCTCGTAAAGGTTATGTTAAGCTTGTAACTCCTTATGGATTTCCTGTTGGAGGAGCAATAGTGAGAACAAATGATAATGGATACTATGAATTATTTGCTCCTAAAGCTATCTATCATCACGCATTTATATGTGATGGTGGTTATGGTAGAGATACATTAGAGTTTTATGGCTGGTATGTACCGGTTGAACCTCCCGAGTTTAAATTAGATGCTAGATTTGATAAGATTGAAATATATCGTTTATCTGCTATGGAAACTCCTGAGAGAACTCTCATAGTGCACTTCGTTGCATGGGACGTAGTATATACTAGTGGGATATTAAAGAGCATTTATGAAGACAAAAAGAGTATTAACGTAGAGGACTTATGCGGTTTAGACATTTTAGCTCCTCTAAGGAAAAGTGATGTTGAAGTATATCTTGGCGAACAAAAACTTGAAGTAAGGACTATGCGTAAAGTAGAATATTCAATAAAAGACTATGGAGTAAAATGTACATCTAAGGCGTATTTACTTGAAGCAAAAATACCAAGCTCCATGCCAAGAGGTAAGTATCCACTACGCCTAGTAGCACACACCATTATCGATGATATAGAAGAGTGGGGAGAAGCAATCCTTTACAACATAGATATAATCTAACACTTCCAGCTCGGCCAAGATACTAAATTATCCTTACTAAACTAAGCAAATAGTTAAAGCTGTAGAGTTAACTTAGTTATATAGGATGATGAGTGTCCCGATCACTGC
>CAYPZO010000065.1:0-5839 GCA_964415135.1 uncultured Desulfurococcales archaeon
TAGGAGGGTTTTACCTCCTCCACCTTCTCCATCCTTTCCTCAACCTTCCTTCCAGCTACTACCTTACGAACAGCAGTATTCACCTTATCCTCATGCTCTCTCCTAAAAACCTCAATACTCAAGGAATTGTAATTCCACTTAACCTTACTATCAATAATATCATATTCTACCCTAACTCTAACCACATCACCCTTATCAATCCTTAACCTATCCACAAGTATTTCATATAGAACCCTGTTTAGTTCTCCTGCTGCTCTTGCTACTTCTTGTGCTGTTATTTCACCCTTCCTGATATGGTCCTTAAGTTGAGCGAAAAGCGTACGTCTAATCTTATCAGCATAAGCACCAGCAATAACCAAACCACTACTTAACGTAGGCACATACATCACCTGGAATTAAATTCATATTCTATTAAAT
The DNA here is from genome assembly GCA_964415135.1 of uncultured Desulfurococcales archaeon. Taxonomy (GTDB): domain Archaea; phylum Thermoproteota; class Thermoprotei_A; order Sulfolobales; family WANQ01; genus CAYXRT01. The sequence continues at coordinate 418 of CAYPZO010000065.1, forward strand.
AACATTAATTACTTAACCATTAATAAAATTTACACCATAACATACCATTAAACCGAGACCGCTATATCCCACGATAAGCGTATTTTTTAATTCAACACTTATTTATTCTAGACTTTGTAATTAGAAACGGTGTATTAAACTGAGTACCGATGAGATTGAGAAAATAGAAGATGAAGCAGATAGAATACTATTAGCAGCTAAGAAAAGAGCTGAGGAAATAATTAAGGAGGCACGTATAAAAGCAAAAGAAATACTATCTAAACCCATAGACTTAACAGAAGCGAAAAAGGAAGCAGAAAAAATAGTAGGAAAGGCAAGAAAGGAAGCAGAAAAAATAATTAAGAATAGCGAAGAAGAAGCAGAAAAAATAGTAAAATCCACTAAAGAGAAAATAGATGATATAGCTAACCTAGTAGTTAAGGTCATAACCAAAACATAGTATACGAAGAAAATATCCCTAAAGCTCTACAAAGAGACGTTAAAGGGATTAACAATGCTGAAAACACCCGAACCCATGTACTACACGAAGATAATATTCCCAGCAGACCAGCTTGAAAACGTGTTAACTACATTACATTCTCTTGGAGTACTTCATGTAAGTAAAGCTAGAGAGTTAAAACCCATAGAAGTAGAATACATTCAGCAAAGATTAGAGACAGTAGCTAGGAGTAGAGAACTATTAACCAAAATACTCAAGTACATTCAAGAACCAGTTTTAGTGAAAATTAAGGAAACTATTAGTGTTGAAGAACTTGAGGATGAAGCTCATAGGATAAGAAGTAAACTAGAAGAAATAATGGAGCAAATAAATGGGCTAAGCCTAAAAATCAATAGAATAGAAGAAACATTAAACAAGAAGAAGAACCTATACAAGTACATAAACGCAATGATAAAAATACTCGGAGATGTACCAATAAGCATCATCTATTGGGAAGGACGCTTTCACGTAAAACCATTCATAGGCTCTAAAGGGATAAGCAAAACACTGGAATCACGATTACCCATAGGAGCTAAGATAATCGACTTAATTCCATGTAATTCAGAAGAAATATACATAATTCTCTATTCACGAGAACAAGTAGAGAAAATAAAGGAATTGATAACCGAATTAAAGCTAAATGTACTAGATCTATCTCCATACAAAGATCTAAAACTAAGTAGCTTATCACTTATGCTCAAGGAAGAAATAGAAAAACTACATACTGAATACATTAATTCACTCAACGAAATCAAGAATATCGTAAAAAACAACTTAGAGTTCATAGCATATAGCAAAATAATACTCGACAACTTATACGAGAAACTAAACGCACTATACATGGCAGCTAGAAGCAAATATGCATACATGATTACTGGATGGACGCCAGAATCAAGTAAACAAGAACTGCTCTATACATTCGAAACCAAGATCCCAAGAACCATAGTAATACTCGAAGAACCGGAGATAAAAGAACATAGCAGTAATGAGGAAGAGGAGGAAATTCCACCAACTAAACTAAATAACAAGGGTATTAGCAAGGCATTTGAAGTACTTACTAAGCTCTATGGAATACCAAGATATGGGGAATGGGATCCAACACCACTCATAGCTTATGTATTCCCCATATTCTTTGGCTTAATGCTCGGCGACGCCATATATGGTATAGCCCTACTCTTAATAACGATGTTTGTATTGGATAAATTCGTTGAAAACCCTGAGTCAGAAGGCTACGTATTATTCAAGAATATATTGAAAGCTTCAGCTATTGCAACAATTATTATTGGCATATTGAGCGGTACTTATCTAGGAGACTTAGTTAAGAGAATTACTGGATTCGATGTAGCAATTATACATGAGTTAAGTAATCCCCTAATGTTTATAGGAATATCCTTGATAATAGGATTAATACACGTAAACTTAGCTCACATACTTGCCCTCATTAGAGCTATAAAGGCTAGGAATACTTGGAGAATAGTACTTAAAGCAGGGTTATTTATAGCTGAAGTTTTCGGCATACCCTATGTAGTATATAAGTTCTTGAGCCTAAGGATACTACCAATACCTTTAGAAATGTACAATTTATTAATGTATGGAGCTATTGGAGGAGTTGCTCTAATCATAGTAGCCTCCATAAAGCTTTCTGGAGCATTTGGTGGAATAGTATGGTTATTTGAGCTCACAGGACTATTAGGAGACGTAATGTCATACGCTAGAATAGCTGGTGTGGGTATGGCTACAGCATATCTAGCACAAAGCTTTAACTTAATGTCAGGTCTAGCTTCATCAACTATAGCTTCATCGTTACCCTACCCAATAGGATTAGTAGTAGGAGCGCTAATCTCAATACCAATAATGTTCCTAGGACACCTACTAAACCTCGTACTTAGTTCACTTGGAGCATTCATTCATTCGCTGAGATTATTCTTCGTAGAATTCTTGCCAAAATTCTATGAAGGAGGAGGAGTAGAGTATAAGCCCCTTAAACTAATGATTCAGAAAACTATAATATTAAGTCCCAGCCTATGACTTTTCCGACCATAGTATTTTTAAAACCCTCTCCTAAATATAGTCAAGGCTAAGTCGCTAGAACTTAATAGAGGTGACTTTTAGGATGGGGCCCGAAGCACTTGCAATACTAGGTGGAGCACTAGCACTAGCTGGAGGATTAATGGGTTCATCAATAGGTATAGCAATAGCAGCATCAGCGGGAGTATCCATATTATCAGAGGACCCAAAACAACTGAGAAACGTATTAGTACTTGCAGCAATGCCCACGACGCAAACCTTTTATGGACTAATTATAATGTTATCGGCATTATCCGGAGTAACCCCTGAAATGGAAATGATAAAGGCCTTAGCTAGACTAGGTGCTGGAATAGTAGGATTTGTTGCAGAACTATTCTCAGCTATATGGCAGGGTAAGGTATGTGCATCAGGTATATCTATGCTAATAAAGACTCGTGGAAGAATATTCGTTAACGCCATGATGATGGCAGTTTACGTTGAACTGCTAGGAGTACTTGGATTAGTGTTCGGATTGTTAATGATAAGTTTCTTCTAAGAAACAAGGAATTGGTGACATTATGTCGACTACAGTGGTTGAAAAATTAAGGGAAGGAATACTAGATTATGCTAAAAGAGAAGCCGAAAAAATAGTTAATGAAGCAGAGAAAAAGGCAAAGGAAATAATAGAAGAAGCAAAGAGATCATGGGAAGCTAGAAAGAAGGAGGAAGAAAGGAAGATAGTAGGAGATGCTAAGAGGAGAGCTGAGGAAATACTTGTTGAGGCGAAAATTAAAGCTAGAATGAATATTGCTAAAGCAAAAAACCAAGTTATCCAAGAAGTCATGGAGGCGGTAAAGAGGAAACTATTATCAGGAAACTATGATAGGAGAAAATCACTAGAAAACCTATTAAAGGAATCCCTAGGCGCTATAGGCAATGTAGATGTCATAGTCTATGTAAAGTCAAGTGATATAGATGTGATTAAGGGTATAGTAAAGAAGGAAAAGTTAAAGCAGGTTAAGGAGATAAAAGCGAATGATAACATTATTGGTGGTGTAATCGTAGAATCAATTGATAAGACTATGATAATAGATAATAGCTATGATTCAAGACTAAAAGCTATTGAAAGTAGGATGCTACAAATCTTGTCGAGGGAACTATTTAAATGACAATAAAGTCACCAATACCACTACTATATGAATCAGATTATTATTTTCTTCTCTCAGTAGTAAAGTCGAGAGAATTAACAGTACTAAAGAAAGAGGATTTCATTAAAATATTAAAATCACGCGATATAAGTGAAGCAATATCATCTATAACTACTTCACATATAGGAAACTACATTTCTGGAAAAATACCTAGTAGCCCTACGCCCGAGGATATTGGTAAGGCAATAGATGGTTACCTAAACTCGGAATATACATTCATAATTGAAAAATCACCTAAAGTAATTAGCAGATTCGTTTCAACATTTCTATGGAAACATGATTTAGTAAATATAATCGGTAAGATAACCGAATTAATTTTAGGAATTAAATATAGAGCAATAAGTAAGGGTATTATTCATCAGCTAGGTTTTCTAGACCTATTAGTCCGTGCAAGTAATGCTGATGAAATCATAGACTTATTAAATAAATGTAGGCTAAGAACCTTTAGCCAAGTAATATACTATAATAAAGAACTCATAACTACGCGTAAGGAGGAGAACATATACCTCATAGAACACTTACTATACAATGCTTATATTAGAGAACTATTAAGACAAGCAAGATGGTTTACCGATACAAACCTAATAACATGGATAAAGAGATATATTGACTTACTTAACATAAAATTAGTCCTAAAGAACATTATTCTAAACATACCAAGACACATCGCAAGAAACATGTTTTTTGATGAAGGAGCCTACATCCCGATACATGAACTACAAGAGGCTACAAATTACAGTAATATAGGCCAGGTAATAAGTTGGCTTAGATCAACACCCTATATACATCTTGCAGAAAAACTAAACAACTTGTTAACTGCAACCAAGGATATATTAAGTTCAATGGATTTAGCCATTAACGCGTATACACTAAAAATATTAAGTGAATTACCTACATCATCACCTATATCACCACAACCAATATTAAGATACATAGCGTTGAAGGAGGTAGAATCACATTTACTAAGACTTGTATTAAATTCCGTCCTAAAGAATGTAAATAAAGATGTTATGGAAAAAATAGTTAATGAATTAATGTAGGTGATAGTTATTGAAAATAACGAAAGGCTCAATAGCTGTAATGGGTTCTTCAATTCTCGTAAATGCGTTCAAATTTGTAGGTATAGATAAGTACATAGTCATAGAGGATAGAAGAGAAATAGATAAGCTAAGGGATGAAATCGAAAAAATATTTGAAGATAAGGAAGTAGCGGTTATAGTTATTGAAGACTTTATCTCCCCATACATTAAGGATATTATTGAACAGTTTAAATATAAGATCACACCTATAATAGTAGAGCTACCTAGCCCAGCTAATATCAAGGCACATGATCCTAAAGAGTATTATAAGTCTCGTGCTAGAAAGGTACTAGGTGTAAGCATAGAAGTCTAAAGGTGAGTATTCATGGCTATTGGTAGAATATGGAGAATAGCAGGACCACTCGTAATAGCTGAAGGAATGAGTGGCTCAATGGTATATGAGGTTGTAGAGGTAGGTGAAGAGGGACTTATTGGTGAAATCATAGGACTTGAAGGAGAGAAAGCGATAATTCAAGTATATGAAGATACAAGCGGATTAACTGTTGGAGAGAAAGTTGTGGGTACAGGAAGACCACTAACAGCAGAACTAGGACCAGGGCTAATAAGCGCTATCTATGATGGATTACAAAGACCACTAAAAACACTTGAAGAACTTATAGGTCCATTCGTAAAGAGGGGAGTAAAAGCCC
>CAYPZO010000065.1:5939-8506 GCA_964415135.1 uncultured Desulfurococcales archaeon
AAAATGTATCAGAGATGGCCTGTTCGCAAACCAAGACCCTATGCCAAGAAACTAGACCCCGTTGAACCATTAATAACTGGTCAAAGAGTAATAGACTACATGTTCCCATTAGCAAAGGGAGGTAAAGCAGCAATACCAGGAGGCTTCGGAACAGGTAAATGCGTTCCTCCAGGCACACCTATCCTTTTAGCTGACGGATCTATAAAGATCATAGATGAAATATACGAAGAAGCAAGAAACCATGAAGTTATCGTAAAAACCTCTAGAGAAGAATTAATTAAGTTAAAGAATCCATTATATGTCATAGGATTTGATGGTAAGGAATTAAGACCCGTTATCGCTACTCACGTATATAAAGGTTACACCGACAAGCTCATTGAAATAAGGACTTCTAGTGGAAGAATAATTAGGGTAACACCTTATCATAAACTTCCAGTATTTAATCCAAACGGATACGTAGAGGAAATAGAAGCAGAAAACATTACACCCGGAATGCACTTAGTCATACCTAGAAGAATTGAATTAACCACATCCATACCTAAATTGCCTATTGAAGAGCTTGCAAAATACAATGATGTTATGAGCAGAGATGAAAAGTTCAACTCCATTATAAGAAATATTTTGAGGAATCTAGAAAGAAGCAAGCTCATAGAGTTAAGTAAGGAGACAGGATTATCGCTAAAAACAATAAGAACCATCATACATAAGAAGAATAGTGGTATACCATTAAAGCTCATTGAAGCGCTAAGAAAAATCTACAAGGAACATAATCACCTAGGATATCCAAAACTATATGGATTAATGAGAAGTAAAATTACAGTGAAAATACCCCTCTACATTAATGAAGACTTTGCTGAACTTATGGGATTAATACTATCCGACGGCTCAATAATAAGGAATAGAATTATATTCTTTAATAATGATCCAATGCTACGACGTAGATTCAAGACATTAGTAGAGAAAGTTTTTGGTATTAACTGTAGAGAGAAGATGTTTAACACGGTATTAGGCGTTGAAGTAAACTCAGCACTTATTGTGAGATTGCTTAAAATTCTAGGACTTCCAGATAGAAGGAAATCCCATAATGCCCTAGTACCTGAGATTGTAATGAAAGCCCCTGATAACATCGCAGCTGCATTTGTAAGGGGGTTATTCCTAGGTGATGGAGGCTTTAGCAAGAATGTTATTGAATATACTTCAGTTTCAAAGAAACTTATTTCGGGTTTATCATATCTATTAGCAAGGCTTGGAATATTATATTCAGTAGATGTAAGTTCAGGTAAACGATATAGATTATATATAACAGGTATTCCAGAAATACAGAGATTTTACACAGTAGTGCTAGGGAATGCTCCTAAGATTGATAAGGTTAAGGCTATTGAGGAATACATTACAAAGCACAAGATTAGGGGTGTTGCTAGAGAATCTATACCACTATCACCAATACTACTAAGGAGAATTTATCGAATATTATCTAAAAGAGTACTTGAATCCATTGGAATTCATATCGGTAACCAAATATATAGTGGTAGAAGATTAGGTCTAGGCAGTATGCTAAAGCTTGCTACAGTATTAAGAAATAGCCAGCATAGAACGATTGTTCCGGAGCTTACATTAGTAATTGAGAACCTTATTCACATGCTTATGTATGTAGCTTTTGATAGAGTTGAAGATGTTAAAGTAATTGAAGAAGAAACCATAGTATATGATTTAACTGTTAAAGATACACACAACTTTATAGGAGGAATTATACCAGTAATATACCATAACACCGTTACCCTACAGCAATTTGCTAAGTGGAGTCACTCTCATATAAACATCTATGTTGGTTGCGGTGAAAGAGGAAACGAAATGGCTGATGCTCTAGACAGCTTTAGGAAGCTCACGGATCCTCGTACAGGTAAGCCCTTAGTTAAAAGAGCAGTATTCATAGCCAATACCTCAAACATGCCCGTAGCAGCACGAGAAACCAGCGTATTCATTGGAGTAACCATAGGAGAATACTTTAGAGACATGGGATATGATGTAATGGTTGTAGCGGACTCAACATCAAGATGGGCAGAAGCTATGAGAGAGATTAGCGGTAGATTAGAGGAAATGCCTGGTGAAGAAGGATTCCCCGCATATCTAGGTTCAAGACTTGCTGAATTCTATGAGAGAGCTGGTAGAGTATTAGCGCTCGGTAACCCCGAGAGAATAGGTTCATTAACTATAGTTGGTGCCGTTAGTCCTCCTGGAGCTGATTTCTCTGAACCCGTAACACAGAATACTCTAAGATACATCAGAGCCCTATTTGCACTTGATGTAGCACTTGCTAATAGAAGACACTTCCCCGCAATAAACTGGCTTATAAGTTATAGCCTATACGTAGATGCTGTAGAAGGTTGGTGGAGAGAAAATATTGGAGAGGATTGGAGAGAACTTAGAGATGAAGCTATGAAAATACTGCAACGTGAAGCAGAGCTCTCAGAGATTGTTAGACTTGTAGGTACTGAAGCACTACCTGAAGAAGATAAATTCATACTTGAAGTAGCTAGAATGATTAGAGAAGACTTCCTACAACAAAA
>CAYPZO010000066.1:0-4099 GCA_964415135.1 uncultured Desulfurococcales archaeon
GGAAGCAATGGCTTCATCATAGACAATGAAAACGATGTACCTTGCCCTAAGTGTTCCGATTTATCCCTTAATCCTCTTAATGATATTAAATAACCTATTAAGAACATGAATAATAGTATTGGAAGCTGATTAAGAATTAAAGTAGTTATAGGAACGTGAGATAGAGCCGATGTAAGTATAAGGAATTGACTTAATGGATAAACCATGAATATTAAGTGCCTAAACCATACATTAACGAAAGCTAATTTGTCTTGACTTAGGCCAAGCAATTTACCTGGCTGCTCAATCAATGGTGCTGACATTAATGCTCCTCCAGCAACAGGTAATAAGCCTATTATTGCTGGAACAGTCATTAACAGGAGCTTCTTATTCCTAAACATGCTTAACAAGGCATTCCCTAGAACCTTTATGTATCCTGTAACTTCGTATAGTGTTGCGAGAACCATAATGGCGAAAGCTATTGCCATTAAGTTTAGGGTATAGTAATCACTTAACGTGTTTAACATTATGGTTAAGTATTCTCCTATGCCTAGGGAAAATAAGCCTACTACTAAACTACATATAAATAGTGTTAAGCCAAGTTCAACCTTAGCTATTAACAAGGCAATGAGAACGAGGAAGGCCAGTATGAACCCTATTAAGGGCATTATATCATACATATCCTTCGTCCCTACGTCATAAGCACCTTTTAATGCTGGTCGTTAGACATTATTTGAAGGGTAGCGTATATAACTTTAACGTAAACGTATAGGTGGAAATTCATGGTTCATGAAAATATATGGGTTAAGGTTAAGGAAGCAAAATTCGATCCCGAAGTTGGAATAGCTATATCAAAACTAGCTGAAGGAGAGAATGCAAGTGTTCACGTAGCTATAGTTAACCCTGGAGTAAAGCTTAAGGATCATTACCATAAGTTTAGAGATGAAATCTACGTTATATTGAAGGGTAAAGGTGAAATTAGATTAAATGACAGGTACATTGAAGTGGTGGAAGGTGATGTAGTGTTAATACCTAAGGGAACCATTCACTCAATAAGAAATATTGGAGATGAAGTATTAATATTCCTATTCATGTCATCGCCTCCATTCGATCCTGAGCATGATAGATATATTGTTGACTAGATTTTCTTGAAGTCTCTTAGCGCCTTAAGGAACTTTAAATGTGCTTCAGAACCCCAAGCTACAAGATATATTTTCTTTAAGCTCGTAGTAGTTAAAGCTACGTGATCCTTTATGGCATTAAGCATCGTTTTAACAGCATCATAGTAATCTAAGCCACCAACGCCAGTACCCATGCCTGGGAACGCTATTGTTGATATACCTAGCTGGTCAGCTAACTTTAGTGCAGCTTTTGTAGCTCTATAGACTGCGTTAAGATTTGTTCTCATGGCTGGTTGTGTCATTGTTGGTGCATGTATTACGTATTTAGCTTTTAATCTACCAGCTGTTGTCGCTATTGCTTCACCTATTGGTACTGGTGCTTTCCTTCGAGCTTCAATCTCTATTTCCATGCCACCCTTCCTCTTTATGGCACCTGCAACTCCACCTCCCATAATCATTAGGCTATTAGCTGGATTCACTATAGCATCCACGTTCATTTCAGTTATATCTCCTTCAACAACACATACATCTACAGTATTTACCTTAATACACTCCTCACTTGAACTCAAGTAGTTCACCCATGTAATTATCTACACATAAATTCTTAATATACCTACCTTTAAAGTGAACTTTAAATACTAGGAGTACTTTCAATCTCGCTAGGGATCATCACCTTGACAGCTAAGATTCCAGTGAGGACTATACTCATAGTTTTCCTAGCAACCTTAATCAGCATTGCTTCCAGAATAGTCTCAGACACGTTGCATATTCCAGGATATTATGATTTAATTGGAATATACTTTGCAATCCTAATACTAAATTCACCATGGAGCTTACTAGTAGCACTCATTGTTCCACCACTAATTACCGCCCTATTATAACGTCTACTTCTATGCTACATGGATATATGTCATAGTAGCATTAGTATTCTATTCTATACGTAGAAAATCATTAAGGATGCTCCACATAGGGGTGATCTTTACTTCATTTATTTATGCTTTACTATGGTTTGTATTTTATGGCTTAGCCTCGAATACATTATGTTATCTACTTCAATTTCTAAGAATGAAGGGATTCATAGTATTACTGCAAGATTCACTAATATCTTTCCTAATAGCCTATACCCTGTATTCCTTAGCTAAGGACAAATTACTTCATATTAAGTTAAAGTACATTATAGCATTAATTGGCATAACGTGTGTAATAATTTCTGTAGGATACGTATTGACCTATATTAATAAATGGGGTGTAACAGGAGGATTTACTGATCACGACTGGCTCTTAAGATTTCATACCAAAATGGACTTTGTATGGCTTCCACTAGGAGAAAAGGGTATTAACAACTTCTATTATCCTCATGACAGATTTGAGAGAAGTTCGCCTGGATATCAAGTCTGAATTGGTATGTATTGAATTCAAGGATATAGAGATCCCAAGGACCTAGGATTAATAGCTGAATTTGCTGTATGGGATCAAAACTTCTGGCTAGGAATTCATGGATGTAAAGAACCATATACGTATGTAGACCTAGTAGTTAATATAACTGAAATAGAGTTCAAGGGGTATAAGGCATATCTCATGTATGGTGGAATGATTAGTCGCAGCGATGTAGAACCCTACGAGGAGGTTAAGCTTAGAGGATTCTTCATAACATTCTATGATCCTCAGCGAGATAGAACGGCAATTATATGTGCATGTAGTACTGAGGAGAACTACGATAAGATGATATCAAAGCTATGGGAAGTAGTTAATTCTTGGAATCTAGGATAGAGGTAAAGCAATAATAGGTCTTTATACTCTATGCTAGGATTAGGTGATAAACCATAGGTGAATACGAAAAAGCTAAGTTAGAAAGATTTTACTCTATATATGCTTGGCCTGAGGATCCATATACAAGAAAAGGTAGGGAGAGATTTGAACAGACCGTAAAGCGTATGGAGATGCTCATAGGTCATGAATGGATTCAAGGAATTATATCGAGGAGGAAGGTTAAGGTCTTAGAGATTTGTGGTGGTACTGGGATTGGTGGTATAGCTCTAGCTAAAGCTCTCATGGATAGAGATGTTGATGTAGACCTACTTGTTACGGACTTACGTAGAAAGGCATTAGAAGTTGCTAGAAAGTGGGGTAAGGAGGTTTTAGGAAGAGATATTAGGGTTGAAGTTGTTGATGCTAGGGAGGTTCATAAATTAGATGAAGAGTTCGATATAATATTAATGTATGGTCTTTCTACTCCACATTTTGATCCCTGGGATTTTATTAAGGTAATAGCTTCAATTTGTGAAGTACTTAGAGAAAACGGTATATTCATTATCGATGAAAGTGATAGAAGGTACTCCATCTTCATCACCCAGGGATATAAATGGTCTCTTGCTGAAGCATATACTGAAGAAAATGAGGTTAAGCGTATGGTTGTGAGCTATCATATAGGTTACGATCCTGTAAGAGGTGTTTGTAGGAGAGCATTCATAGATTACACTAATCCTGGAAACATAATGGTTATGGACGTGTTTTTCTGGAGCATTGCAGAGACCTCGTCACTATTATGGCTATTCTTCGAAGATGTCGACGCAGTAAACATTAAGCCAAATTATTACTTCATATTAGGCTATAAGCCTAGGAGGAAGCTTAAGATAGAACACTTATCAACACCTCCAAGGCTTCTAACTAAAAGAAGATAATGTGAGGATGCATAGCATGGACATATACTTGAGTGTCTGGGACAAAATAAAGTCCATTGTAAGAGACATTAAAAATAGTGAATTGAAAAACATAGTATTGGATATAATTGAAAACCCCTACATTACTTTCACCGATGTTAGACCCAAGATAAACTTGTTGGAGAGTCCAGCTGCACCTAAAAAGCATCATGCATATCCTGGTGGACTTGTGGAGCATACTCTTAGTGTTACAATGCTTTCCATAAACATCGCTGAGGTTTATCGTAAAGTATATGGAGCCAGCATTGATGTAGATCTTGTAGTTGCAACTGCTATACT
>CAYPZO010000066.1:4199-8326 GCA_964415135.1 uncultured Desulfurococcales archaeon
GGTTTAAGGGAGTATATTAAAAAGATTATTAGTGACTAAGTCTTTTCTCTAAGAAGCTTACTATCAACATTACTGGTATGTTTACTGCTAGGCCCCAGAATCCCTCATATATTCCTAGAGGTAGTTTTCCTAGTATTATCTTAATGTAGGCTACAGTAGCCATTCCTGCCGCCATTCCAGCTAATGCTCCATACTTTGTAACTATGCCTGGTTTGTATACTCCAAAGACGTATGCTGGGAAGAATTGAACTATTCCAGCATATCCTACTAATAGTAGATATACTAGGATTCCTGGTGCTAGTAGTGCTAGGATGAGTGATATTATTGCTAATGCTGTTGTGAATAGCCTTGCAGCTAGTACAAGCTCTCTACCACTTGCTTGCGGCTTGAATATCTTCTGATAAGCGTTTCTTGAGAACAGCGCTCCACATACATGGAGGAGTGCTGCTGCTGTTGATATGGATGCTGCTAGTGCTCCTGCTCCTACAAGTCCTACAACCCATGGCGGGAATAAGCATCTAGCAACCAACATGAATGCGTGATCGCAGCCTGGTTTTTTGTATACCGGTATGTTTATCATTCCTTGAGCAAACAGTGCTATGGCTGTTAATCCTACAAGTATTGCTGGTATTTGTGATATCTGGTATATTCCTACAAGGACCATGTTCCTCTTAGTCGTCTTTATATCCTTTGCTCCAAAGACATTTTGTACTCTGTTAGGCCAAAGCCAAAATGCTAATGGTGCTGCACATAGTAATGTTATAGCCCATGTTATATCTTTTGGCTTAAATACTAAACTGAATTTTGAGTCTGGTGGTTGTGCAGTGACATAGCTTTCTAGTATGTTGAATAATTTATCTATTCCACCAAAAGCTATTATTGGTGCTGCTATTCCTACAAACCATACAGCAATCAGCATTAGTGCTCCTTGGAGCATGTTTATGAAGGCTACGCTAACTAGTCCTCCAACTATTGTGAATAAGGCTATTAAGATGAATGCTATGATCTTAGTCATTAACGGGTCTAGCATACCATATGCTGATTCCTCTATAATGTATCCTATACCCTGTATTTGTAGCTGTATGTATGGTATACACCACAATGCTCCCATGATGGCTACGAATGCTCCTAGTAATTTACTTCCATATAGGTCTTCAAAGGCGTCAGCAAGTGTTAGCCAGTTTCTATCTCTAGCTTTAGACCACATGTATGGTATTATGAGGAATCCTATTAGATAGGCTATCATTCCATAAAGGTTTACTGCCCATACTTTAGCTCCTTCTCTTGCAGCTAAACCTGGTAGTCCCAGAAACGTATAAGCACTATAGATGTTTGCTCCAAGGCTTAGCCATAATACTATTAGTCCAAGTGTTCTACCTGCAACAAACCATGCCTCAGCTGTAGCTATTTTCTTGAATTTTCTTGCAGTTGCAAGTGCTCCTACCGCCGCTGTAAGTGTTAACCATCCAATTATTATTCCAAGAGCTATATATCCTGCCTCAACGTTTGCTACCATTACTTCATCACCTTATCAACTATGTATGTTAGACATAGTAGAATGAAGGTGGCTATGGACCATAAGGTGCAGTATACCCATAGAAACGGTATACCAGATATCTTTGGCTCAACCTTATTGCTCGCTAGTAGCCCTAGAATTGGTATGTAGGCAACAATTAGTATTATGGCAAAAACTATTTTCCTCCTGCTCATGGAACTCGCCAAGGATTATGAAAAATCCCACTCTTTAAATTTTTATCGCATTATCCTTAATTTAAACTCATTTACCAATTCATTAACCTTACTTAACCAACGACTATATTCTTCTGGTGTTTCTGGGAAATTTAGGTACAATGACCTTATCTTATCCATGTAGTCTTTTAATGCCTTTATCTCCTTCAATAAATAAGGCTTATTCATGAGCTTTACAGCTATCCCAAGCTTCTTCAATATAGAGAGCTTTAATTCACCCTCATAACCCATATCTAGTACTTCAAGCCCGCTAACAACTTTTCGCTCAATAAAGAAGTTTAGCTCCTCACCTGATAGCCCTTGAAGATACATTCTAACTAAGTCTAGTGCAGCTTGCTTAGCACCATAAATTCTATGATACTTCCTATGGTAGCTCCATAGATTACTTATTGTAGGTTCACCCTTATCTAGTGCTTCAACTATGGTTTCAGACGCCTTAAGAGCACTTAACATTGAAGGACCTATACCACCGCCATGTAACGGATTAGCTGTACATGCAGCATCACCTATAACTAGGAACCCGTTCCACACCATACATGAGAGTGTTCTCCTTGTAGGTACAATACCTCCTCCAGAATCTATAACCCTTACTATTCTATCCTTAAATCTAATCCTTAAGTATTTCATGAACTGCCTAAGGGGATTGGGATTATCCGGTTTACCTTGAACACCTAATCCTATATTCACTATGTTTTTGGATTTCGGGAAGAACCACCAATACCCTCCAGGAGCAATTTCGGGGTTTAAGTATATTTCAGCATACTTTGTATCTAAATCCATATCTACTTCCCATACCTCACGATACGTTACATTATAGTCTTCATTAGGTACCTCTTCAGAAATCCACCATTCTTTTGGAAGTTTCCTCCTAATGGCTGAAATTGCTCCTGTAGCATCTATTACTATTTTACCATAGAATTCCTTTATGCTATTATTCTTTAGGTCTAGGACCTTTACACCCTTAACCCATGATCCCTCAATTATTGGTTCAATAGCTTTATGCTTATCAAATAATTCTGCACCAGCATTTAATGCCATCCTCAATAAACGTTGACCAAATGCATGTCTATTAAGGGCAAATCCTTTGCCAGGAGCAGTGATGTATTCTTTTTCACTAGGGGAATAAACCTTAACCCCATCAAATATTCCCATAGCGTCAACTCCTATCTTAGGCTCTTCTAAATTCAATGTCTTAAAGTGGTGAGCACCTATAGCATCACCACATACCTTCTTACCTATACTTGATTCACCTTTATACTCAATTAATGCTACGGATAACCCCGCCTTTGTAAGCTTGTATGATGCAAAACAACCCGCAGATCCTGCACCTACTACGATAACATCATATTTCTTACTCAAGCTAATAGTCACCCATTAATCACTTCATTAGGTTAAGTATTTAAGTATAATCCACTTAAAGACAATCAACACCTAGAAACCCGGTGAACGGAAATGGAGTTAATAAATAAGGCCATAAAAGTCTTAAAGAACTCCTATGCTCCATACTCAAATATTCACGTAGCTGCAGCCATCAAGACAAAAGACGGCAGAATCTATGTTGGAGTGAATGTTGAAAACTCATCATACGGGTTAACTATATGTGCTGAAAGAGTAGCAATATTTAATGCTATAACTCATGGTGAAAGAGAATTCATTGAATTAGCCATAGTAACTGACTATAAAGAACCAATACCACCTTGTGGTGCCTGTAGACAAGTATTAGCTGAATTTTGTAGAGACTTAAAGATATTGATGTACAGTATCAAGTCTAGTAAATTAGTTGAAGCAAAACTTTCAGAACTCCTTCCTCAACCATTTAAATTGAATTGAATATTTTTCATTTAACATGTCAGGAAAATTTATATAATCTCTTTCTAACGTCTAACTATAGTCTATATAGCACTATATAGGGTATAGATATCATGTTATGGCTAATGCTCGCTATTATCGCAGCTGTGTTCCTTGCATGGAATAACGGCTCAAATAACGCAGCTAATGCTATAGGTACTATAGTTGGAAGTAGCGCACTTCCTTTAAGAAAAGCACTGGTGATTGCAGCTTTATTTGAGTTCATTGGGGCTATGACCTTTGGACAGTTTGTATCTAGAACATTAATGAAGGGGATTATAGATATAACTGCATATAATGACTACATGATTGTAATAAAGGGTATGATTGCTGCCCTGCTTGCAACGGGTACGTGGGTTATTATAGCTACATGGGCTAAGATACCAATGTCTATATCTCAGGGAATTGTAGGAGGAATCCTTGGTTTTGGCTTAATTAGTGCGGGTACAGAGATAGTAAATTGGGGTAAGGTAACGATTATAGTTATTTCATGGTTTCTCGTACCAGTACTTAGTTGTCTTTTCGGCTAC
>CAYPZO010000067.1:0-8232 GCA_964415135.1 uncultured Desulfurococcales archaeon
AGGCCTGCAATATCCCTGCCTCTATCCTTAACCATAAGAGTTCTTCTATCTTCAACAACATCCTTACAGCTTTCTGAAGCCTTAAATACAGTCTAAATACAAAATAATCTAATCATTGGGTATTCTTTCTCCGCAAAGATTCACGCTTTTCCACGTACTTTCTATTTACCGTTTTTGCTTTTCTTATTTCTTATCTTTGTTTCACGTAAATTCGGCTAGGTAATGATATAATAGAAGTCACTCCTTTAGTTCAATTTGGGGGTTTACTTTGGTGAGTGATGTTTATGTTTGGCTTGAGGATCTTAGTAATCCTGATACCTTAAGGTTTATTGAAGAGCATTAATAAGAGGTTTAGAGATTTCATGGGTGACCTGCCTAATATGTTTATTAATAGGGTTAAGAGGTATTATGGTTTGCCCTTCATCATTGAGGTTAAAGCTACTGAGGAAGGAGTATATGCTATTGTTCGTGAATTGAATGCTTATAGTATTAAGCTGATTCGTTGGGATAGAGAGACTGTTGATGTTGTTAGGTCAAGAGATTTAGGAGAAAATGTTGTTATTAGTGCTATTTATCCTTCAATTAAAGGCGATGTTATTGGCTTCTTTTACACAATTGCTGGTAGTGATGAAGGCCTTCTCAAAATAATAGATCCCGAGTCTAAGGAGGTTCTTGATGAACTTAAGGGTACTGTAGGTAATGTTGTTTGGATTAATAGGAGTAGCTACTATTATGTTAGGTTTTATCGTAGTAGTAGAGCGCCTGATGGCGTAGAAGCTCCTACTGAAAGAATATTCCTACGCGTAATAGGTAGTTTCGAGGAAATGGTGTTTTACGAAGATATTGACACTAACTATATGGTCTGGATTGATGAGCCTTGGGATCTAGATCGCATATTCGTTGTTGTCCAGTATGGTTGGGTTAAGTCGAAGGTTTATGGTGGTTTTAGGAGTGATCCTTCTAATTGGAAACTATTATTTGATGGAGGTGAATATCTTGTTAAGCCTATTGGGTATTATAATGGAGTACCCTACCTAGTATACTATGATGGCGAGGGTTTAGGCAGGATAATGAGGGTTGTTAATGGAAAGGTGGAGGAGGTTATAGGTAAGCAAGGGTATCCTCTTGATAAGGCTATTATGGTTAGGGATAAGATTTATGCTGATTACCTTATTGATGCTAGTAGTAGGCTTAAGGTATATGACGTAAACGGTAGACTGGTTAGGGAGTTTAGCTTTAGTGAACCATCTACTATTAGGCAACTTGACTTCTACAATGATAGGGTTTTTGTTTTAGTGGAGTGTTTTAGTAGACCTCGAACAATATATGAGTTAAAGGAGAATAGTTTAAGAAAATTCTATGGCTGTGAGGCTCGCCTTGATGTTAGGATTAGTAAGGAATGGGTTACCTCATTTGATGGTACTAAAATACACATATTCGTCATCGAGCATAGGTCTAGGAAGAGGAATGTAGCATTAGTCTATGGTTATGGTGGCTTCGGCATATCAATTACACCATTCTTCGTAGGAGGCATTGCTCCATTTATTGAAGATGGAGGCGTATTTGTTGTAGCTAATTTACGTGGTGGTGACGAGTATGGTGAGAAATGGCATAGGATGGGTATGAGGGAGAATATGCAGAACGTATTTGAAGACTATAAGGCTGTTTTAAGGTATGCAAAGAGTAAGGGATTTAGAGCTATTGGTTGGGGTGTTAGTAATGGAGGACTTCTTGTAGCAGCAGCTATGGTTCAAGAGCCACAATTATTTGATGCTGCTATTATAGGTTATCCTGTTATAGATATGTTGAGGTTCCATAAACTCTACATAGGAAGGCTTTGGATACCAGAATACGGTGACTCCGACAATTGTAGGGATAGAGAGTACTTGCTGAAGTACTCGCCATACCATAATGTACGGAAACAAGAGTATCCCATAACGCTCATATACGCTGGACTCCATGACGATAGGGTTCATCCCGGTCATGCGTTAAAGTTTACTGTAAAACTTGAAGAAGTAGAGGCATCAGTATATCTTAGAGTTGAAATTGCTAGTGGTCATATGGGTTCATCACCTGAAGTAAAAGTAAGGAATATAGTGATATACTTGCATTCATATACAAAGCCCTACGATTAAAGCCATTAGAATACGGTTAATTATAATATCGACTTCTTTTCACTTTTCCTAACCTTACTTGGTGGTTCCCATCTAAACCTCCATAACCCTCTTCCTGGAGACTCTATTGCTATTTCTAGTTCATCTGCAAGTAAGTCGCTTATAAGTGGTTCATCGGCTAAGGGGGATATAACTATATCTATTGTTATCTCCTTCGACTCTGCATTAGGAGTTATTATTTTTGCCTTTACTAGTTGAGGTATAATCCATACCCTTAATGGGCCACCAGCTGTATCAAAAATTGCTTCCCTTGCATTAGCTGGAGGAGGCCATAGATTTAGTTTCCTTGCGATACTTATTGGGATTATTAGCTGTGGTGTATCAGCTTCATAGCCCGTATTTACGAGGGCGACTACGTCAATACTTTTACTATTTTTATTTAACCTTAACTTTACTCTTACTACCAAGTACTTTCACCAAACCAATTATGCGTCCTACTCGTACTCTCCTAGCACGAATATGCCCTATATAAACCATAATTACTCTCCAGTATACATTAAACGCTTACGAGCTTATAATGCTATACAACATGAGAATTATATAGTCTATTCAGTACCCATATCGCATCAAATCCATCAACCATTGTTAAATCTGGTGGTATGAGGTCAACAAATGCTTTAAATCCTTTCTCATGTATGAGCCTGTTTATGTAGTCTACTAGTCTTGGTATCGGTAATGGTTTTCTTGGTTTTGACAGCTTTTTCACTATTTGTGCTATGAACTTTATCTGTCCCTTCTCAACAATCCTAGGATAGTAAGCTAAGTCTAATTCAAATACAGTACCATCATTGTATTCAGCTACTATTTTATAGTCCTTAGCTCTTACTTTCCTTAACCCCCTTATTCCATGAAACATCCGGTTTCTAGGTAGCTTATATTTTAGCCCCCTTACAGTATTTGTCATTTTCTTTACTTTACTTGTTATGTCTTTTGGAACGTAGTCTTCCATTAATATGACCTTATCAGCACTACCTAGAAATGAAGATGAAGCACTAGCAATAACTACTACACCAATACCTGTCTTCTCTACTAGGCTTCTCACCTGTAAGCATAGAGGTCTTATAGGTTCCTTAACTATTATTTTCTCCATGACCTTATCCTTAAATAATAGGTTTGTTGCACTAGTATCCTCGTCTATTAATAGTAGTTCAGCTCCAGCTTCAATAACTTCGTTTATCGATGCTGCCATGCTAGTTGAACCGCTTGCATCAAGACTACTAAACTTAGAAGTACTGGTATTTCCTGGCAGACTTGTTATGAAGCTTGATATGTCGACATTTGTTACTATTCTTCCATCCTCAGCTCTAACCATTACAGTATATTTCCTTGAGACAACGTATTCCCTTCCATCACCTTTAACGTGGTTGTACATCCCCTCCTGTATAGCTTCCAATAATGTAGTCTTGCCATGGTATCCTCCACCAGTTATAACTATTACGCCTAATGGTACCGCCATACCTGAAACAACTTTACCACTAGGAAGCTTAACTCGAGCTCTAAGAGTTTCTGGAGACTTAAATGGAACTGCATTCCTTAACGGCTTTTCAGATAAACTAGATTCTCTGGGAAGAATACTATCATCTGCTACAAAGAAAGCATAATCATTTTCATAAAGCCATTTTCTAAGATACTCTTGGTCAAGATAATATTCAATATGCTCTCTTATCTCCCCTTCTCTACTACTTAACTCTATTATTGAATTTATAATTTTGGGAACGTAGTCTAATAGTAGCTTCTTAGCCTGATCTCCAAGTATTCTTCTACCACGAGCAGGAAGTCCAACATAGATTCTCAGTATTATTTCTCTATCCCTAGTTTCAACACAGGAACGCTTTAGTATCCTAGGACTAGGCTTTGGTACTCCAATATAACCACTATAACCTGAACCACACTTCCGACTAAATCTCCTTGTAATTTTAAATAACTCCCTAGCAAGATGGTCAGTAAAGGGTACTTCATTTCTAAAGAACTCGTAGGGGAAGCTATGGGCTTTACTACTTACAATTATTTCTAGAATTGATGGAGGTGCATGCGGATCTCCCTGAATTTTCGTAAAGTATGCCTTAGCGACACCATAGTCTATGACATATTCTCTTAACTTCTTATAGAGGCTATACCTCTTACCATCAATTTTACTTAACATTCCTTTTAACTCATGTTTACTTACTTTATGCATCTCGTATCAATTCATAGTATGGTGCTGCTATTTCATAAAATCTTTATGTGTCTATATTTAGACGCATTTACGGAAAAACTTAAGAAGTAACACATAACATTTTAAGACGGTGCACTAAGTGCACATTCCCGACGGATTCCTAGATATTGTAACTATTATAGTAACATATGCTATATTCATCATGTATCTGGCATATAGTTTGTTAAAGGCTAAAGGTATTAGTGCAGATAAAATATCCTTGGCAACAGTATTAGCTGCTGGTATCTTTGCTACACAAATGCTTAATTGGCCCCTACCTGGAGGTACTAGCTTACATTTTGTTGGAGGTGCGTTGGCAGGTATTCTGCTAGGCCCATGGCTTGGCTTTCTTACAATGTTTTTAGTACTATTTATTCAATGCATAGTATTCCATGATGGAGGCATTACGGCGCTAGGAGCTAATGTACTTAACATGGGTATAATAGGTGTCCTTGTGGGATATTATATATTCACAGTAACTAACAAAGTAGTGCGCGAAGCAAGAAAGGCTAGAATTATAGGAGCATTCCTAGGAGGATGGATTAGTGTAATCGTTGCAGGAATAGCATGCGGATTAGAAATAGGGTTTTCACCTGCATGTCCGTATGGCGTATGTGTAACTGTACCTGTTATGGGTTCATGGCATGCAGTACTCGGAGTTATTGAGGGAATAATAACTGCTCTCGTCGTTGACTACATCGCATTGAAAGCCCCCCATATTATACAAGGCGTGGGGGTGGTTCATAAATGATAAGTACTAAGGCATTAATCATTATAATATTATTAATTCTCATTAGCCCTGTGTTCGGCATTATACTAGCTGATATTGTTGGATACCATGAGCCTCTCGACGTAGCTGCAGAACTACTTGGGCTAAAAGATATTGGTGAAGAAATAAACTGGACACCATTCTTTGACTATAAGGTGCCTGGACTACCTGACGTAATTGGATACATTATATCAGGGTTTATAGGAGTTGGCATAATACTTGGTATAGGATATATTGCATATAAGATCGCTGGTGGTATGAAACGAAAAGAAGCCTAGCATATAGCTATTTTGAGGAACTACGTGAAGCATTAACAAACCTTACCCATGATGTAGGATTAAAAGATACTTCACCTCTTTTATCTCTAATATCATGGCTCATAATAGTGTTTACCGTATCATTAAGTAATACATTAACAGTACACATAACCGTAATAGCACTATCTTTAATATTATTTATTCTTGCAAGTTATGGTAGAGTAATGGAGGAGTTAAAGAACGTAGTAAAACCAATACTCTTCATCACAGCATTAACACTAGTAGTCTCATTACCTTTAATCATAGTAAATCCATATAATGTAGAAGTATTAAGATTTATAACAAGAGTTATAGCTTCAACAACAGCATTCGTACTAATACTGAGAATTATAGGATGGAGAAACATACTGTACGGGTTGAGAGGGCTTAAAGCACCAAGTAATCTAGTATGGATGATTTCATGTACTATAAAGTTCATACCTCTATTTCTAAACGAGGTATTGAGAATGCTACTAGCGCGTGAGGCAAGAATCCTCCGTAAGCAACCTTTATCGAATATATGGAAGCTATTAGCAGCAATAGTATCTGAGACTATTATAAGAGCACATTATAGATCCTGGAGATTTAACTTCGCGCTAGAAGCAAGATCACTTGGAAAAACCGTAGACTTAAAGTATAGTTCTAGTTCAAATAGTCTATGGAACGTGGTGCTGTTAACATCAGCTATATATGTAGTATTATTGGAGATAACGGCGAGATCATGGGGTATAATATAAGGGTTGTAGACGTATGGTTTAGCTATACTAAAGGAGAATATATACTCAGAGGCATTAACTTGGAAGCACGGAAAGGAGAGATAACGGTAATTATAGGTCCTACTGGTTGTGGTAAATCAACGCTACTATTAATAATAGCTGGTCTCCTTAAACCAGAAAAAGGTATAGTCTACTACAATAATAAACCATTAAATGAACTCCTACCAGGTATTAGAAGAGATATCGGTATATTATTTCAAGATCCTGATGATCATCTCTTCAACCCCACCGTATTTGATGAAATAGCTTTTTCATTAAGATCTCTAGGCGTGAAGGAGAATGAAATAAGGGAGAAAGTGCGTTACATTAGTGAATTACTTAAAATACAGCATTTACTTAATAGATCTTCATTTAAGTTAAGTGTTGGAGAGAAGAAGAAGGTTGCTTTAGCATCCATACTTGTATATGAACCTAAGGTATTACTCCTTGATGAGCCTTCAGCAAACCTGGACTCAAAAACCTTAGACTTGGTCAAGAACATAATTCTTAAAGCGAAAAGTGAAGGAAAAACACTGATAATAACATCATGTGACCTAGATTTTGCTATCCAAATAGCAGATAGGATATATGCTATAAATAATGGGAGAATAAAAGTTAATTGTAAGGTAGAAGAATTTCTAAACGATAAAGTATTTCAGAAGATAGACCTGCATCAACCACTATTATACAAAGTATTGACAGAGTTAGGAATAGATCCTAAAATAATACTAAGGATTGTAAGAAGCAAACAACAATAATCATCTGAGAGGAGACATTTAAAGGCATTGATCATGTAATTGGAATACCTAAGAAGTAGTCTTATGCTTAGGATAATGGAGATGTAGTGAGATCATGTAGTATAAGTTGCCTTTAACTTTGAAAGTTTTCCGCTACTGCTCTGCATTAGTAAGTCTTAAAAGATTTTGAATACGATATATCACATCACTATAAGCAGTAACGCAATTCCAGAGGAGACAGAAAATATGGTTAAAAATGATTTCATAAGGTATTAATAGTAGTTGTCGCCATATTAATAGTTGCAGGATATTACATTGGGTCATATATTAAGTATCAAGTAACTGTTAAATCTAAACCTACGGGTATAGTCATTGAAAGTTCAAGTAAATTGAATGACGCTATCACAGTTGTTGAAGTAAATCATTATCGCATGGTAGGTTAATAGGAGAATATAAGAAGATTGGAGATTCGCTTGCAAGGATCTTTATACCAATTATAGTCAATACATTCTTTGTACAATATTATATAGGTTCACCTATACTCGTAGAGGCTTATAATGGACATGGGAGGAATGAGTTCATATTAGATAATGCATACGAGGATAAGATTTAAGGATCGTATATAGCTAGTGTTAATGTAATTGATACGACAGCTAATCCTTCAGCTCCAACTACCATTTAATAAATGTATTATCCG
Source organism: uncultured Desulfurococcales archaeon (assembly GCA_964415135.1). Classification (GTDB taxonomy): domain Archaea; phylum Thermoproteota; class Thermoprotei_A; order Sulfolobales; family WANQ01; genus CAYXRT01. Next base: position 7,623 of record CAYPZO010000067.1, read on the forward strand.
AAGACAAGGTGGGATTGAAAGAAAATTAAATGAAGAACCCCTGGACTACATTAACATTAGTATAGTTGTTGCCATTTACGTTGCAATAGCTCTTATAATTATGTTGTCTCATTTACTAAAAATACATATTCAAAGAAGTAGATTTAAGTAGTTCATTAGAATTCTTAAACTATGTTTATTAGATGTAAATTACTGTTGTTTAATTATTCTAAGCTCTCTTGTAACTCCCACTTCCCTAGCTATTTGTATGAGCTCGTTGTATACGTTTTTATGTAGAGGTATTCCTATTTTTAATCTCGTCTGCATTGTTAGCCATGCTTTTTCTCCTGGGATCCATATTCTATCGGCCTTGGGATGTTTCTTTAGCGATTTTATCTCCTTTACATATGTTTCTATTCTTTCGAAGAACACATCTTTATCCATAAATGCCTCGATGTTTATGGCTGCAAAGGCGTGTCCTACGTTTGCTGGTCTTGTGCCTATTGTATGTCCTACGTGGTATCCCCATGCAGCTCCTGATAGTATTCCTGATATTGTATCTATGATGAATGCTAATCCTGAACCCTTATGACCACCAAATTCTTCTCCAAGACCTCCTAGGGGTAATAGT
>CAYPZO010000068.1:0-8224 GCA_964415135.1 uncultured Desulfurococcales archaeon
TGGTGAGACGTAGATTCTCTTCTTCCATAGTTCTTCCAATATCTTATCTCTATTCCTTACCTTTACTGCAATTATTGGTAGTTGTGGCTTTACTACTAGTGTTAGTCCTTCCTCTTCTAGTCTTTTTGCTAAGTAGTTTGTTAAATCCATTAACCTTAGCACTAATCTTTCTAGTCCTTTTTCTCCTAGCAGTCTTATTGCTGTCCATATTGCTGCTGCTGATCCTCCTGTTCTTGTTCCTAGTAGAGTTGCTTGTTTTCCTAAGGGCATGTATGGTGCATGGAATATTAGTGGTTTTCTTAGCTCTTGGTTTTTAAATAGTATTATTCCTCCAGGTATTGGTGCAAATAGTTTATGAGGGTCTATTGTTATTGTTGCGACGCTCTCTAACGTGAAGTCGAAGCGTGGTAGCTTATATCCTAGCTTTATTAGTGTTTGTGCTATTATTCCACCAAATGCTGCATCGACATGTATTGGTATATTGTGTTCCCCGCATATTTTTGATACCTTGTCTACGGGTTCTATTAGTCCTAAATCTGTTGTACCTACAGTAAGGACTACTGTTGCTATATCCTGATTCTGCTTTAGTGCTTTCTCTATTTCACTTATTCTTGGCACATAGTTTTCATCTAAGCCTATTGTTATCGGCTTCATGCATAGTATTTTACATGCCTTAAATATGCTTACGTGCGCTGAAGCTGGTACTATTACCTTTCTCTTACCCGTAATTTCTCTTAGAACGTAGAGTGCTGTTATGTTTGATTCCGATCCACCAGTTGTTATAAATCCGCATGGGGTTTTTGAATTAAAGTATTTGCTGAAGAACTCTACTACTTCTCCTCCAAGTTTATGTGTTTGCTTAAAGAGTATTGGGTCGTTTAAATTCGTATCAATGAATATCTTAAATGCTTCAACAACTATTGGATGTGGCTTGGTAATCATAGTACTAAATATTTCACCTCTAGAAAAGCTTGGCTCCATATTTCTAAGTATTTTAAGATACTCTAGTACCTCATTATATTTGCCTTGAACTTCCTCGATCATTTCCTTATACACCTAGTTAAACTCAAGTACATGTAATGGAAAGAAAGCGTTAATTAATGTAATTTAGTTAAATTGTGAATCCTCGTAGTTATTGAGTTAAATGGTTAGTGAGATAAGCTTTGACTAAGTCCTTATACTTTTTACCTTTAGTCTGTACTTCTTGTAGAGTATTTCTCTTAACTCGTCTATGATAGTGTCCTCTGTTATTAATTCTTCATTTAATGTTATTGCTGTTGCAACTATTATACTATCGATGTAATCCCCTAGCATTTCATTAACTTCATGTGCTTTTTTACTATGTCCTCTTCGTAGGAGGGTATTACTTTAAATGACCTAAATATCATGTTTATTGCTTTAACTACATGTATTGGAGGTATACCTAGCTTAACTGCTTTAGCTTGTAGTTCAAATTATCGATATTAAGCTAACCTTTGATTCACTAAAATCGACGTTGATGAGTCCATTGGCTATGGCTTACTTTAAGTAAGTCATATTTTAATTTCAAAGTATGAAAAGCATGAATTGTATTAAAAAAGGCGTGCTTGTTTTATCTCTTCTTAACTATTAGTGTTGTGAGTATCGCTGTTAGCGTTATTGCTGCTAGTATCGTTGCTAACGTATCTGGTGTCTTTGTTTGCTCTACTAGTAGTTTTCCTCCAACTATTGTTGGTGAACCTAATGGTACTAGTGGTGTTCCTATGCCTGCTTCATATTCTTCTCTTGTTAGGTATGCCCATACGGTTCTTGTTGCCGGGTCATAGCCTGTATTTGAGCATTTCACGTATCTTCCCGTTGCTTTGTTGTAATAGTATAGTAGTGGTATAATTCCTTCTGGTACTGGTTTCTTTAGCTTGAGTTCTATTCTAATAGGCCATTGTACTGCATTAGTATTGTTTACCCATATGTCTACTCCCATGCCAAGTACTTTAAGTCCTGGAGCTACTGCATCTTGTATTGGAGTTACATTATATGTTGTTAATGCTACTTCTAGGGGTTGTGTAGCATTTACTTTAGCTGTTGCCTTATAGTCTGGTGTATCGAGAGTAACTTCATGGATTTCTATACCAGTTGTTTCAAGGCTATACATTGGTACTCTTCCTGGTTCATTTAATAGCCATGGACGGTAGATTGCTCTTCCCTTAATTTCGTCTCCTAGCCCTTCTGGATTTGTTGTTTCATTGTATGGTCCTGTCCAGTGACCCCACCAGTTAAGCCTAACATCTATTGGTGGGTAATCTTCCGTTATTTCCGATAATAGTCCAATGTTATTACCAGTTATAGTATTTAGCCTAAATATTAGCCCTGACATATTGTAGTTGAGTGCATATATTCCTATGTCGTTATCTATTATGGTGTTTCTCTCCATTATTACTGGTGCTATTATTTCTTCAAACACTACTCCAGTACTACAATTCTTTATTAGGTTGTTCTTAATGAATACGTCTCCTCCAAGAAATGCTCCCGTTATTGATATGTAGAGTCCAGTTGAGCAGTTAATGATTCTACAATTAGTTAATGTAAAGTTGTCTACGTCTCCAATAGCTATTACTCCAGGTCCTTCTGGATATGTTATGTTTTTGAATAAACAGTCTTCAACCCATATTCCGTAAGCATATAAGAAATATGCTGCTCCAATGGAGTTAGTTGTCGTTATATTCCTTACTAACATCCAATACTTTTTATCTATATTGTAGGACATTACGAATTCAAGGACATGGCATATATCATAAACATTATTGTATACTTCATTTTCAATAATTGCACCCCAATCAATAGTTAATGGAGGCATATATGTTACAAAGACAAATGCTGCTCCTATACCTCCATTAACTACATTGTTTCTTACGATTACCTTGGTATTATTAGCTAAGCGGGCATCTGCTATAATGGTTGATATGATGTCGTTGAACTTATTGTTCTCTACAATAACTGTAGAGTTACCTAATAAACCATGAATTCCATATTCGATTGCCCAGGGACCACCTATCCATACACCATAATCTATATCATATTCGGTGATGATTCCATAAAATTCATTATTACATATCCTTACTATTGATTCATTTATTGGATTAGTAATTATAAATATATGGTATAATGGGTTTTTACCCGTATTCCTAAACATGTTGTCCCTGATATCTAGTGTGGTATTACTTGCGTCTAAGTCAAGGTATATGATTGCCATTTCCTCAGGTGAAGGTGATCTTGATATGAGTGTTCTTCTGGATGGCGGCGTTTCTGATGGCCCATAGGGCGTATATGATATGTTGAATTTATTGTTCTCAATAACTATGTTGGTATTCGTTGTTGTTGGGCTACCGATAATCGCCATTGCTTCATAGCAGTCCATAGTTATATTATTGCCTCTTATTGTAAGGTTACTTAATGTACTTGGTAATATGACGACATAGGAGGTTCCTGCTGTAGAGTTAAGTAATATGCTGTTATTCTCTATAACTACATCCTCTAGAATAAGGCTTGATAAGGTTATAGCGGTTTGTCCTGTATTGTATGCTTTTGTTGTTAATAGTTTATTGTTCTTGATACATTGATGGCATAGTAGCTTGTAGTGGTATCTGTAAATGCTGGTTCTATTGTATTACTTGATACTAGTATTAGTGATTTATATGGATCTAAACTTATGGTGTCTAGGAATATTGCTTCAGCTGTATTAGTTATGTGTTTTTTCAACGTGTTATTGCTTATTATGATTCTATAGCTTGGTGTTTCAGCTGATTCTATGTAGACTCCTTCTCCGCCCCCATGTATGCTACTTCCTATCTTGATTAATGATGCTAGTGTTGCGTTAATGAAGTTACCCGTTATCTTTACTAAACCAGTTGGTTTTAGAAGCATATCGTCTAATATTACTCCGTAGCCTTCGGCTGACATCCATTCAAATATATTGACCTTTACCAGTATTTCTCCTAGAACATTAACACCAGTAATATTGATGTTGTTTCTACTTTGATAGGTATTATAGTCTCTAGTTAATGGTGTCCATGTAAATAAGTTACCTCTATTAGCGTATTATCTATAGATAATGTGTAGTCTTGTGGTCCTATTCTTAGTCCTTGGACTAGTATTGGCGTGTTTGTAGTGTTTATGAAGGTATTGTCTATTATTTCTAGGTTTTGTATAGAGCTTACTTCACCATATACTCGTATTCCATAGGTATTGTTTTCAAATATACAGTCCTCTACTACTGCATTCATTACAGCATCTATTAATGTAATGTTAATGGCGAATGTAGTGTTCTTTATTTTAAGTGAGGTAATGTTTAATATGAAGCCTGTTGTTCCTGGTGAATTTGTACGTGATGTTGTTGATGTAAATCCTGGAGCTCGTGGTATTGCTATATTGTTCCTAATACCATATTCTGTGTTCCTTATAGTAAAGTTATATAGTGTTACGTTTATTGTAGAATCTTGTATTGCGGTTATAGTTATGTTTCCTTTTACTACTACTTCATCTCTATTCGTGCCCTTTATTGTTAAATTCTCACCATTTATGTCTATTGTTTCCTCATATGTACCTGGATGAACTACTATTATGTCTCCGCTACTTGCAGCATCCACGGCATCACTTATACTTGTAAAATCTGCTTCAGGATAGTCTTGTAGGTCATCATCTACATGCCATATTCTTGGACTATAAGTTGTTGCTGAGTCTGCATAACTCATTATGGTTATTACTAGAATTAGGACACATAATGTTATTATGGCTACCCTAGGATAACTCAAGCTACCACTTCGGGTTAGAGAAATAACATGAGGCGAAATATATACATTTCTCTCTGTAAAGGCTTAGATAGGTGTGAAAACAGTTTAACTAGTACTACTAGGAGGTAACTACTTCTATTATTGCAAGCTCGCTCGTTCCATCACCTCTAACGTGGTATAGCTTTCCTCTATTATAGGCTAATCTATCTCCTTCAGATAGGGGATAATATGGTATCTGTATGGGTAGTGTTAAGGCATAACCTGTAGTACCGCTAATACTTATCTTGTATATTCCTCCACCTTTACCAATAACCCATAGGTAGCCGTCTCCATAGGCTAAGCCTACTGGATATACCGTAGGAGGTGAAGGAGTAATTACTATTTTTTCATAGGATAGCTGTGGAACAGCACCTGTAAGTATCTCTATTGAGTAAATACTTCCTGTTTCACCAAACATTACGTATTCTGTTGAAGTACTTGGATCATATGTTATACACGTATATGGTGTTACAGGTTCGGGTAAGGTAACTAGTGTTGTTGTCCACGTGTTTTCATCAAATATGTATGCTTGATTACTTCCTCCACCAGGAGCATAAAGCACATAGCCATTCATAGCCATTATGAATGCCGTTCTCTTTGCACGTTCTACGCTTGTAAACCTAATTACCTGGGCTACGGTATTGTATAAGGGATCATATTGTAAGATACCCGTTTCATTAAGTATCAAGAACTTCAACGTAGTATAGTCAAAGAATACATTTTGATTAATAAGTTTACCACTTAAGGTGACCTCTATCCATTCATTAGTTAATGGCTTGTATATGTAAAGCTTACTACTTTCATTACATGCTATAATTATTAATGGATTATTGAAATCTAGTCTTCTCATCCCTAAAGCAACGTAATCTAAACTTAAATTAAAGAACTCCGTGGAGCGTATCTTGAGCTTAATTCCAACAACTCCTTCTTCAAAGCGTCTATTTATGGTTATTGTTTCAGGTAAGTCATAGCTATTTACTCTCTCCACATATATGAGGTTCCAATTGCCTGTGGAGTTTTCATAGACTTGAATATCGTAAGATGATATATTTACAAAGCTATTACTTAAATGAAGATCTGTAATGCTTACTGGTGTATATCCAACCCAATACAAGATGATGGATATGGTATAGAAGGGTATTGAATTTCCTATGTTAACTGTGGGTTCAGGGAATATGTACTTAACTACAGTTATGTTGTACCATAGTTCATGCCGATTAGTAAGTCCTCCTGTCCTACCACCAAATATCATCATGCCTATACCGTTAATTACATTATCTTGAACATTCAGATCAAAAGCATTAACTCTAAGTCTGCCATCGTAGAAAATTTGTGCATAGACACTGCTACCATCATACCAGAAGTATATTTCAGCTTTATGGATATCACCATCATCTATGGAGGGTTCTCTATCCCAAGCTATTGGAGGTCCGTTATCAGTTGTGCTTTTGGTGAATGCTATTCTATCTTGATATTCATCATATGTGAAATGATATCCTCCTGCAACTATATCCTCTCTAGTACCATAGTATGTACTATCGTATGCTCCAAGCCATACAGCATCAGCACCAGTTCCGTCATATGCCCTAAAGTAGAATCTTGCATAAAAGCCAGTAGGATTTGTAGGTACCTTATCATAATAGAGATAACCTATTTGACTATTTTCAGGCTTAGTAAGTACTAATGCAGGTTTTGAGGGATCATAATATGCTGGTTTAACTATGTTTCCCTCTTTTATGCCTTTTGTGAGGTCTTCGTATATGAAGAAAGTCTTATAGGGATCTTTATATGAAGCATAGGGATTGGTTGAACCGTAATACATGTATATGGTTGTTGTACCTAATGCTGGAATATATGGTACCTTTACCCATATCAATGCATATTGATTAACTTTATCAAATACTTCAATCCAGTAGTAGAGTGGGTTCCCATATTCGTCAGTAAAGTATATGTCGCTTCCATCTGGTTGAACGTAATCCCATCCATCCCATGTAGAATCAAGAATTACCTTTATTTGATAATCTGTAAGATCAATGTTAACGTTATTACTTATGCTAATAGGGACTAAATATCCAGATGAAGGATCTAATACTGATTCTATGACCAAGTAATTATCGTCTAATTGTTTTAAAGAGTAAGAATTACCTGCGACTACTTTTCCTGTTTCATTTACATATCCTGTTGCTTTTACAGGTTGTGATGTAGAGTTGTATCCTATAGATGATGTAGTGTAAGTACTAAATATTACTGGTAGTAGCCTTGAAGTGTAATTTTGTATGGCTATAGGAGTATACTTTCTGGCTGAAGCTGATGCTATGACACCTAGTGAAAAGGATCCAACAGAGGCCCTTATTGATACGGGCTCTTTAGTCGTAACTATTGTTATTGTTAAACTCTCTCCAGAGCTAATCGTGTAAGGTAGACTTACTGCACCTCCTCCACTTAATGGTAGGGTTTCATTGTATAACTCATATGTTCCATCATCGTATAGTACGACTAGTCCAGTAATTACTAGGGGTTCTATATAGTTATTTGTGATGGTTATTTTAAGCTCATAGGTTAAGTCATTATAGTACCATACAATGTTCAGCGCCTTAACAATGTCTATTGTTTTCGACTGTTGCTCATATATTTCTCTATGTATTTTTAACTGTTCTTGCTGTGTTCTTAATCCGAATACAGCTAAGACGAATACTAATGTCACTGCAAATATTATGAACACTAATCCTACTATACTTCCAATAGCTTTACACGACTTTCCCTGAAGCTTGAACACAATAGTATCCCTCTGCATATACTATCTTAACAGTAATTATGTCTCCTGGATTAAGAGTTATGGGGCTTTTAACTGTAATTACCGTTGATGTTAATGGTTTTATTATTATGGTCTCACTTGAAGCTAATACATTATTTACATATATAGCGTTTATTTTTACTTCCGTGGATCCTGATGAAACTACTATGTCTATTGTTTGGCTAGTTGAATTTCCGTGAACTAGAAGTATTGATAGTTGTTGTTTTGCCCTTGTTTCTTCTGTTAATAGTTCCTGTGACATAGAGTGCTGGTAAAGCGCTACGTTAGAGTATAGGTATAGGTATAGTCCTGAACATGTACTTACAACTATGAGTAAAGTAAGTACTGAAGCTGTTATTTCACTAACAGCTTGTAATCGCTTCATTTCACCGCCTCTATCAATAGAGTAGTATGGGTTAATGTTAAAAGTGTTCCGATATAACAATGTTCTCTAAGCTAAAGTTTTAGAATAGTATAATATATGGATATGTTTGTCCCTATTTCTCCTTCTCTACTGCTTTGCTTATTATCCATGATCTTATTAGTGTTATTGATCCTGATAGGCATGCGAATCCTATTGCTACTGCTAGTAGTGATGGTGCTACGTGGTAGTCTATCATTAGTG
>CAYPZO010000069.1:0-8209 GCA_964415135.1 uncultured Desulfurococcales archaeon
CTATATTTAATAACCCTCTTTTTGATGCATAGTGTATTTCTATTCTAACTATTTTCCCCTTCTCATTATATCCTATAACGACATCATTGTCGAGCCATTCCTCATCAGCTATCCTATCTTCACCTAACTCTATCACAAGAATATCAACATCAGGATAGTACTTTAACATTAAATCCATCTACCACTCCTCCTTCTACGCTCTACTAGATCTCTTAGCCTAGAACTGTATATAGCTGTAACAACTATTATCTTATCATTCTTCTCATACACTACTGCTAAACTCTTATCATAATTTAAAGCTACGTACCTATCCTCAAGAGCATCATAGACAACATCATCAGGTTTCCTTACCGTATCTATAATGTCATCCTCTGATATTCCTAGCTGGTAGAGGTGTCTCTTTAGCTTTTCAAGTACATGTCTAGTAAAGCTAATCTCTGCATCAATATCCGGTATCCTAGATCACCATTCTATTACTATGTTTTCGCCTAGAATGAATCTTAGTCCTCTAGGTCTTCTATCCCTCCTCAATATACGGACACCAGATCTTATCAAACTGTAATAGTGGGATATTCGCTTATATGAGATATTAGAGAGGTATAGCTATGTTATTAAGGGATCTAAAATAATAAGATAAAGTAGGAGGCTGAAATGATTAAGGCTATTCGCGTCCGCTATGAAAATGGAGTTTTAAAGCCCTTGGAGAAATTAGAGTTAAGGGAAGGAGAAGAATTAATAGTTATAGTTAAGAGTAAAAGCTTCTACGAACTTTCTAAGAGACTAAGAATAGAAGCTAAGGAGGATATAGATAAAATATTATGCGAGGTCCGTAAACGTGGCAAAAAGCTCTACACATAGCGTTGTACTAGATACTAGTATCATTGCTAAAAGCATTTTAGAGCCACCAAAATATCTCTCCCCGAAGATATATAAGCGAGGAGTCGAAACACGCAAAAAGATACATATTGTACTAGGTATACCTGATGCTCAAAACTATGTAATTTATTTTTCCTCGAGCAGGCATCGTTGAAGTCGTAGCAGTCCTAAAGTGAAGTAGACTAGAAAACAAAACATACTAGATATAATTGAGAAGCATAGAAGAAACATTCACTATAGCCAATGAGAACATTATTTACAGTAAGGTCCTTAAATTAGCTTCTTAGCTCTTCTAAGAGCTTCTTCAGCTGTTCCTCTCAATTAAGTGTCATATAGAGCCCTATTGGAGGTAATAGCCATTCTAGGGTATATTGATTTCTACTTCATGACCATAGTTAATAAATGTCTTAGATTGCGATACCATTCCTCGTTATGTTGGTTTTCTAATAGTATGGCAAGTTCCCTTACCTTAGATAATCGAGTATCCTTATCTAATTGATCTAAGAGTCTATGACAAGCATAAGTGTTGCAGAAAATATCATATTGCTTATATATCTTTCGTGCAATTTCACACTCCAAAGAACATTCAACGAACACAAAAGAGGCTGTTACACTTACGTTTAGGCTCTTATTGGTTAACGTGAAAGACAACGCATATCTACGTTTATAGGAAGGTGAGAGAGTAATGAATCGGGTTATATGCTTATATATTGTTTCATTTATTCTACCCACCTTATTATCTAATGCATGATTAGCGTCCAATAACATTAATGTTGAAAACTTATTATATCTAAACGCATCCTTCACCCTTAATAAGTGACTACATAACCTAGCTTGCAATGTAAGAGCCCTACTAAGACCAATACCTGCATACTCGGTAATTAGCGCCATATCTTCTTCCTCATACATAATGTTCCTAACCATACTAAATAGATCACTAATATCCACTTTCTCAATTCTTAATGGCTTCATCCTCCTAAATACTTCCTCCATAAATATGGTATCATTTAATCCTTCAACAAATGCTATTATCTTCAAATTCATGTTAAATACCTCTTAAATCCTCATAGATCTTCCTCCTATATTCATAAGCTTCATCTCCCTTATAGGGATGAACCTCTACATGTCCATTAAGCCTCGACAACAAGACTATTGAGACTTTATCAAGCGCATTAGCTCTCCTCAGGTACTCCATTACCTGGTCAATTAATTCAATACTATGTGTAGTTAATACTACTTGCCTATACCTACTCTGAGTCACATAGTCAACGAGAATCTTCGCATATAATGCTATGTAGCCTGGATGCATACTTGTTTCAGGTTCCTCCACAATAACAACTCCCTTATCAATAAGACTATGTAGTGCTACAAGCCTTAACAACGATATAGTACCATCTCCTAAAGCCTGGATAGGAATATTTTCATCATCAATTGTAACATAGAGTTTACCATCCCTACTCCTCCATATATCCTCAACACCTACTACTCTAAGTAGACGTATAAGTAGGGGCTTCTGCTTTAACTCATAAACCTTATCTAATAGAGCATCTAAGTCACTAAACCTCCACATAGACCTATGAGTTAGAAATAGCACATCAAGTTGATCAACCTTGGGAGGATATGATTGAAGCTCGCTATTAATCCTATCTACTACCTCTCTTACCCTCCCAACCACGAATTCAATAAACGCCTTTAGCATTCTATCAAGTACGCCGATAAGACGTAATCTCCTAATATCAATTTCAAGTGTCCTAATACGGCTTACGCTAGCAAGAGGTATGATTACATTATTAAGCTCTTTAATAACACTATCTATATACATTTTTGACTTCTTACAAATACTTGATATTAAATGCTCATAACCCTGATTAATGCATTCAATGCGTATGCACCTTGTATTCTCCTTTCCTCTGTACTCAATTATAAGGTCTATAAAGTTCTCTATATAGAATTTAATAATATTGTGAATAAAGTTAGAGTATGCGGAGAGAAGCCTTTCTACTCTATGACCTATACGAGAAGTACATGTAGCCATGTCATCTCTTTCCACGGCTACAGTTAAACATAAATCTTCTATTACATTCTTAATATCCTTACCATGTAGCTGGTCATGATTAAGTCTTAGGATTACCGTAAATATCTTATATAAGAAAGCTAGAGTTTCATCTCTAATAATCTCTCCTCCTATTACACGGATTTTTTGAAGTTCAACTGGAATTTCCTTTAATTCCACTCCATAAGTATATTCACCTAACTTTGTAGCGTAGTCATTGAGTACTTCTATGTACTTATGCTCCATTAACTCCTCTAAACCCATTAATTTAGTAAAGGGTGGTTTATGGATCTTGAATTCTACCTTCTTCGTAGACTCTATAGAGATTACGGCATAGTCAACGTTATTGTTAACGAGCATGCGCTTACTTAAATCCTTTGAACCCATTATATACTCTATAACATCCCTATCCAATACATCCCTAAACCCCTTAGCTAAACTACAACCTATCGCTAATGCTTCAAGAAGCGATGATTTCCCTACATTATTCCTACCAGTAACAATAGTAATAGTATTCAATGGCACCTCAACTTTATTCCTAAAAGCTCTGAATCCCTCAACAACAATTCTCTTAGTGACCACTATACTGAACCCAAGAGATATAAAGTAAACGAGAAATATTACACTTACTATCCTGTATTAAAGTTAAAAATGAGAAAGGTTGAAAGCTACATTTTGAGAACCCCTACGATAAGTCTAAGAGTATTGCATTAGATTCATTTATTGACACTATTGGATTAAGCGTGAAAGGCTTGAGGAGCTGGGTATTAAGCGTTTAGGTAAGAGAAGGTTTAGGACTATTGAGGGTAAGGTTATTGAACATGAAGCGGGTGAAGCTATTATTGGTGTCTTGGTGGGAAGGGTTCGGGCTTCATCGTTACTTCTAAATACTTCTGATTACTTCTGGTGACTTGCCCTCATCACCCCTAATATCTGCCCTATGCCTCCCTTTCGGGAGCGTGCCTCCCTCGGGCGACATGGGGCTTCATCCACTAGTCCTCCTCGCCTAGCTCATCGAGTTCATCCAATACTAAAGATAGACGGGAAAACTTATAAGTATTTCTGTCTTGTTCATATTTGGTGTACGGATAATGAGTGAGGTCTATGTGTTTACTGCTAAACTATCTAAGCTCGGTAGAGGGAAATCCCTAGGTATTTACATACCGAAGCATGTAGCAGAGAAGATGATGCACCTACATGGTAAGGAGGTGATAGTGATTGTCTGCACTAAGACTGAGTAGCATAGAGGAGCTAATACCTCACGTAACAGTTATTGGTAAGCTTCTTCCAGAGATTCCAGAGGACTACATGAAACTTGTAAGATTAGCATGGAGCTTCAGGAGAGTTGTTGAGTTAATGATTCGTGAGGTAGTGAATGGTACTTCTATGAAGGACGCTACGAAGAAACTTTACCAGACACTACCAAACTACATCTACCTAGAATCTGCATACAAACACGCAAGGTTCATAGTTGAGGGATGTAAATTCAATAATGGTAACCCTAAACACGTACACATTAGGAAGTTATTCATCATATCACGAGGCAGCAAGTACGATAAAGGTAATAGGAATGTAAAGATGGTTCCAAACGCTAACTTCTTTCAGGTACTCATTAAGTATCCTTGGGATAGTTCATGGATAAAGTGTAGAGCACTCTTTGGTGAGAAATACATTCCATTGCTGAGAGAACTTCTTGAGCTAACAAATCAGAGGAAGGAAGGTTACGGTACTTGTATAGTGTTTAGAGAAGGTGAGATAACACTACATGTTTCAGTACCACTTTTCTTATACTTAAAACATTTCTCACTGCCAGAACGTAGAGGGTATGGATTAGTAGCGGGGCTAGACCTCAATAGTGATAGGATTAACATGGTTGTCATAGATTCTAATGCTAGGATAATCGCTATGAAGACTGCTTGGTTTCCAGAGACAACGTTACATGGATTTCCTAGGGATAAGGCTAGAGATATTAGGTTGAAGAAATTGAAGGAGCTACCAAGCTATGCTAGGAGGATTGGTGTAGACTACGTTGTCTTTGAGAACCTTTTTGAAGTGAGGAAACGTGGTAAAGTAAGGTCACCAAGCGGTAATAGGAAGATATCTAGGTTCGCTAAGAAACAACTCCTACAGCATGGGTTGTTAATGACGTTGAAACTAGGGTTGACACCAATACTAGTAGACCCGAAGGGAACAACCCATAGCCACGAACATGAAGAAGTAATGAGGAGAAGAGGACTAGATAGACACATGGCAAGTGCATACGTAATAGCGTACAAGGGATTAAAAGTGATTACAAATCACAAAAAGTAAACAAAATCTGAAACGGCTACGTGCATTGCTGTCTTTGCTGGGAAGGGTGATGCTGAGGTTCTTGGAGTTACAGCGCTTGAAAACCTAGCACTTAAAGTAGATCCAGTGACAAGAGAGCTTAGAAAAGTTGAAGCTGTTCTCGCATTATGAATTCTATAATATTTTGAAGTTAAAGTGATAGATATGAATAAGAGTTAGAGGCAGGTGAGCTGGGAGGTAAGGATACCTCAATACTTCAACTAACTATTGGCACGATGAGTATTCATTTGAAGTGAAAGATATTAGTTGCATCATCTATAATGGTGAACGGGGATCACAGGCAACATTATGTAGTTTCATGTTTTTCTGCTATATACTTGTCTAACTCTTTCTAGCCTTAATAAGGCCTTGTCTTGCTCCTCTAGTAGGTAATACGCTTCAACGCCGTATCTTCTAGCGCTTAAAACTTGTACACGGTCGTTTGAGAATAGAATTGATTTTGTTCTACGAGCACAGGCTATGTAGTACGCATCAGCTGCCCTAGAGCCTGTTGCTAGTGCTACTCGATGCGCTTCATCATCTAATAGATTAATCCTGGTCATTACTTCCTCAACTAACTGCTCAACAATTTCCCTAGGATTATAGCGTACGAGAAGGCCTGCAAACTCTACTCTAAACAACATAGGTTCATATATCATGAGACCCTCTATTCTATTAAAGAACTCTTCAGCTAACCTTAGGTATCCTCCTTATTGAATAAGTCAAACCACAGAGAAGCATCAATAACTATCATTTCATATCAACGCCTCTCAGCTAGAAACTCCTCAATGCTCTCCGAAGAAAGCTTTACGCCACGCTCCTCACGATAACGGCGTATAACATCGACAATACTCTCCTCAATCCTTATTCTCACTCTCTGACCCTCCTTTAAATTCAATTTCTGCAAAGGCTTCAACACACCATTCTCATACACTGCTTCAACAATCCTAGCCATATCAGATCCCCAGTAGATACATATGCTACCACCACTGATAAACCGCTTGGTAGGAGCAATGCTAACGATATTAACGTGGATGTATGGAGCAGGGAGAAGACAAGTTAAGGTCATTGAGGAATTAGAAAAGGTTAGAGGTCTTGTTGATGAGAAGGCATATCCATAGAGAAGTCTAGAACAAATATGCGCTTAGGTTACTTAGCATTATATGCTAAGATCCTTACCGCTACATAGCTCCTAGTTTTATTAACCTGATCTATGTAGTGGTACGAATAAGTAGTCATGTATATCCTGTCACCATATATAATTATCACCCTACACACAATGTATTTATGTTCTTTAGCTTACGTAGCAGATAGTCTTAACCGAGATTAAAGACCACGTTATAATGAATAACGTAACTATGTAATGTGATTATTTAAAGTTAATCTCAAGAGGAGCATGACTGCGAAACAGTGATTTAAGGTCTATGAATTAAGTGAGTTAATAATAGAATTGTTTATCAGTGTTGAGCTCAAAGAGTACTTGGGGATTATATGACTAGGATTCCTCGTGTTAGGTACGAGGATGGCGTATTAAAGCCTTTAGAGAAGCTTGGGTTACGGGAAGGTGAGGAAGTTAATATCATTATTGTTAAACGTGACCTCTCAAAGTATAGAGGTGTATTAGGTAAGGCAACGTATAGGGAGTTGAAGGAACTTGAAGAAGAAACTCAACTTCAACTCTAACTACTTTATGGTCTTTGTAGATACCAATATATTCTATAATATATTGTTTGAAACAGAGTATGTTGATATATCTCAACAGCTTCTTGAAACTATACCAAGCCCTATAACATCTTATACCGTTGTAAATGAGCTTATATTCATAGTTGCTAGGAAAGCTATTGAGAGGAAATTAGGCATTAGAAGTTACTATGAGTCTAAGAAGGTAATTGTTGAGAAAGGCTATGAACTTGTAGGAGATTATATCGATAAGGCAATAAGCATTTTGAAGGATGCTAATGTAAGGATAATAGATGATTATCATAACTTAAGGCTTCATAAACATTATCTTAAGCTTACATGTCTGTTACTCTTAGTTAATCCTATGGTGTTGTGAATATCATTTTTAGTAATATGCCTATGATTCCTATGAGTATAGGTACGTTAAAGGCTATGAAGAGCTTTATGAAGAGGCTCATCATCCTCTCTAATCTTGATACTCTTTGACTAAGGTCTAAAACCATTCCCTTAATATTATTGATTTCATCTCTTAGCCCTTTCCTAGTGTTATCAATGTCCTTTCTAAGTCCATCGATGTCTTTTCTAAGTCTATTCTCTAGGTCTTTGAGGTCATCCTTTGTAGCTATCTCCCTGAGGAGTGATGTAGTTATTAGTATTCTTAGCTTTCTATTCTTAACTAATATGGGTAGGAGTTCTTCTGCAAAAGCTTCTCTAAGATCCTCTCTACGTCTAAGCTCCTCAAGTACCTTCTCAGCAACAGACAACTACTCTCCCACAAGTACTGGACGTGAAGAAATATATAAAGCCTTTCCATTCACTAGAAAACTGCACATATATGGGTGAGCTCGCCTCTTTACACAGATACGTGATCGTATTGAAATGGCCTTCCGCTAAAATGGTTTATAGTGGACATAGGCTTAGCATCATTTAATTGGAGGAGTATTGATTAGCGTATCTGTTCAATGCGGTATCGGGTTAGGAGATTATATATTCGATCTGGGGGAAGAGTAGCGAGTATAGTAATGGAGGGGTTATTGAAAGAACGTGAAGAGAGCTTATGTGAAGGGTGTTTTGCTTCATGGCGGTTTTGATACTAAAAGTTTAGGTAAAATAATTCGAAGAAGAACAATTAGTGGGAGGTAGATTAAGGTATAGTGAAGCGCGTACACTATGATGCTGAAGCCGATATCCTATACATAGTGGTAAAGGAGGGACCTGTAGAAGACACTATAGAGGTAGATGAAGATGTGTTCATAGAGTTAGGTAAGAATG
>CAYPZO010000070.1:0-5884 GCA_964415135.1 uncultured Desulfurococcales archaeon
TTGTTGTTTTCTCTTCATAGCATAAGATTATATACTTGTACTACAGTAACTTGTTTAATATGCTATAGGTGGTGTCTGAGTAACTTGAGTAAGCGTTTTGGGTTTTGTAGTTTATGTAGGTTTCTCTTAGTGGTATTTGTTTTAGCTGTTGTCTTTGTTAATGTTGGTGGTTTTGTATTTGTTTTTGGTGAAGGTCATGGTACTTTTGTGTTAAAGGGTGCTGATAATCTTGGTGATGCTAGGAAGTCTGAGTATGTTAAGGAGTATATTGGGTGGCTTGAAAAGTATACTGGTGCTGATTTTGATGTTGATAAGGATGGTAGGGTTAGGATTGTTAAGGAGCCTAAGGAGCCTAAAATTAAGCCTCTATATGATAAGATTAAGAAGATTATTGAGAGTGGTAAGAGGGTTGAAATTCTTCTTAATAAGAGTCATCCTGGTGTTTGGTTTGATGCTTTTAAGGGTAATGGTAAGCAGGTTCAGGATTTAGCTGATTTAGAGGCTCTTCCAAATCCGGGGGAAATCCCTAATGCTTGGGATAGAGCACAGCAAATAGCTCATACACTTAATGAAGCGCTTTATGCCGCTGAGCATGGTGCTGGCTATATGGATTCTCATAGGAAGGGCGGTATTAGGTCTGAAAACATTATTAGAGTTTACCTTGACTGTATTGGTAAGAGAGTTCTTGATGGTCATACGTGGCAGATTCTTAATGAGACCCATTGGGCTAAGCATTGGTTTGGTCCTCCTGATAAGGAGGGCAATAAGGTTGAGGTTTATAGGGAGATTTTCCGTGTAAGAAATTGTGATATTGTTAAGGATAAGAATGGTAAACCAATAATAGTCAGGGTACGTGAGCCTGCTAATCCTAAGAAAGTTAAGGATCCTCAAGCAAATGTTACCCTAGTATTTCTTGGACGTGTAGTCTATGTGGCTGAACCCGTGTTTAATGCTTGGTGTGGTGAGGTTGAGAATTTCCAGCTTGTAAGGTATGAGGTTATAGAGGTTGTTGAGGGTAATTATACTGAAGGCTTCATTGACGTGTATCACGCCTTAATTATTGGTAGTGGGGATTGTGATCTTAAGGAGTGTAGGTTAACTCCAAGTAAGTTCTATAATGGCAGTATGCTCATTGTTAGAGCGGTATTTACTGGTTCTAGGTATGAGTGTGATACTCCTACAGTTCAAGTACCGGTAACTCCTACGACGACTACGGTTACTGTAACTACGGTTACTACGAGTACAGTTACATCAACGACTACAATAGTGAAGCCTACAACAGTAACTCAGGTTCAAACAACGTCTATGACCATAACAAGTACATTAGTAGAAACCTCAACTATAACCAAGACAACTACAGTGACTACAACTGAAACTGTAACTGAGGTTACTCCTACAACAATTTCTGAAACTGAGGGAGCTAGACTTCCTATACCATTACTTAAAGATATTAATACATTATTATTAATAATAGTATTAGTCTTGCTAATAATAGTGTTAGTGACTAGGCGAAGATGAAGGCTAGCTTAAAATAATGTATTAATGTTTTTGCTTTTATGCTTCCCTCTTATTTTGAGCTCTTAATTCTCTTCATAAGTTCAATGAATATGTTGCTATATACCTTCCATGTTAGTTCTCCATATTCTTCTGTAGTCCATTTAAATCCATTCTCGTGTAATTTACATGGGAAATCAGTACATAGGAGGCAATTGTTTACTCCTCTCTTGTTGAGACATTTTATGTATTCACATTCATTTGCATGTGCATCGCATCCTGGGCATAATTTCTTCCTATAGGCAGGACAATATTCGCATATGATTCCACAATATGATATTAGGATTCCATTTACTTTAGGCATAGTGTTTTCCACCTTACTCTATGCTATAGTGTTTATTTTGAAGGTATAATTGTTTTATGATTGTTCCGTGAGTGTTCCTATACCTTCCCAGAGGGCTCTTATTATAGAACTATGTAGCTTATTACTTCTTGGTGATGTAGTGTTGAAAAGTGGTTTGAGGAGAACTATTAGCAGAAGGGCTATACTCTTTATAGTAAGTGTTATTGTTGTCTTATGTATTGTTGGCGGTTTAAGCGCGTATGGCGTTCTTGATATTTTAGGTAGGAGTAGTAGTAGCTCTACAAGTACACTAACTACACGTACTACTACGTCTACAACGTCTTCGTCTCCTTCAACGACTTCTACTACGGTAACCACGATTACTACGACTACTAGTACTGAGGTTCTTAAGGAGTTATTTGAGAAGTTAGCTAAGGAGGCTAAGAGTAAGGAGATGAGAGGCTATGATGTTCTTTATGCCGAGTACTTATTGTTATCGGCTAAGTATTATTATGGTAAGGGTGATATTGATAAGGTTCGTGAACTCCTAGAGGAAGCCGAGAAAGAGCTTAAGAATGCTAGGCTTCTACCAAAGCTTCCTCCATTGAACTTTACTGTTGCTGAAAACACGTTGTATGTTAGGCGCGTTCCTACGGTATGGGATTTCGTTCCTATAGGTACGGTGTTTGTGTTAACGGATAAGGGTTACCTTGAGTATCCTAGGAATGATCCTACTTGGAGGCTTAGCTGTTTTATAATAATCGCTATGGGTTGTAGTAGTGATGGTGAGTGGTTTGGTTATCAGGGTAGATTGCCGTTAGCTCCTAGAGAGGGCTTGTTTAGGCCTAGGGTATTTCTTGGAGGCGAATGGCATGTACTAGATATTGTGTTTACTGGGCCGCTATACTATGATGTTGGGGGGAAGTATGGGTATCCAATGGTTTATCAATACGATTTGTCTGGTAATATATTACAGTATATACTGTATGTACCCAGTAATAGGACTTGGAAGCATGAGATAATAGACTTAGAGAATAATAGGGTCCTGTTATCGATTACTGCTAAAGCTGTTGGAGCGCCTATGTGGCTTGGTGAATGGAATAGGACTTATCTTGTCCATGGAATTTACAATAGAAAGAAGGGTGTTGATCTTTGGAGTGGTTTTTGGGATATATGTGTTATGGAGGCTAAAGTAAATGTTGGGGGAGTTATAAAGACTTTTGAGGGAGTATTTATATTTGATAGGGCTTCTCATAGAGTATATAAATCTTCAAGTGAAGCATATGCTAGTACAACTATTACGATGCCGTCATTCCCTGAAGTTGTATGTCCATGTAGGTTTGCTGGTAGTTTTGGGCTACCACTAGCTTTTACGTGTATGGTGATTTATCAGGAAGGATTAAACATATTAGTGGCAAGTTCTGTTAATCCATCTCCATGGGATCCTGGAGTTTCATTACAGCATCAGTTGAGGATAAACTTGCTAAATGAGAGTATTTGCATCGATACTACTTCGTTCCAAGTAATTGATGATGGAACTCTTCAACCTAAGGTATTTAGGATGCGAGGCGAGTTTGAGGGTGGCTACTTTAACTTAACTGGTAGGGTTGTAAGCTTTTGGCCTAGTAAGTGGACTTGGGGTAAGGGTACTTGGTGGAATAAGGATGGTGTATTTACTTGGGGTAGAGCTTTCATTATGTGGACAGGAGAGGTTGTTGTTAATGGTAGGGTTATAGGAGTTAATGCTATTGGTGTAGGCGAGTTTACTAGGTATTCAGATTGAGAAAGTGAGTATTTAAGTTAAGCTCTTGTTTTTGAACTATGTCATTCCTTTATGTATGGTTTTCCTAGTGCTTTTGGCATTTTTGCTCTTCCTATGAATAGTGATACCACTATTAATGTTCCTATATATGGTATTGCTTTTAATGGGTATGTTAATGCTATTGTTTGTACCTTTATTTGTAGATATATTGATAGTACGTCGAAGAATCCGAATATGAAGCTTCCTAGTATTGCTAGTAGAGGGTTCCAGTTACTGAATGCAACGTTTGCTAGCGCTATGAATCCTCTACCTGCTGCTATTGCTCTTGTGAATTGTCCTATCCATCCTGTTGCTAGGTATGCTCCTCCTAGTCCTGTTAGTGTTGCTCCTATTATTGTTGCTATGAATCTTGTTCTTAATACGTTTACTCCCATTGCTTCTGCTGCTCTTGGATTCTCACCGCAAGCTCTTAGTTTGAGTCCACTTGATGTTTTGAATAGCCAGTACCATGCTATTAGGGCTGTTATTATTGCTATTATTGTTAGTGGTGATATTGAGTATTTTCCCGCTATTGTTATCATTGGTAATGTTTCTACTGGTGGTGATGCTCCATGTTGTTGCCATATCGATACTAGGCCCATAACCGATATTCCATAGGCGAAGGCATTAAATCCTATACCGCATATTATTTGATCTCCTCTAAGATATACGCTTATAACACCGTGTAGTATTCCTGATAATGCTCCTATAACTAATCCTATTAGTAGTCCTAGGCATGGGTTGCCCGTAGTAAATGTGATGACTGTTGCTACGAATGCTGATAGTGTTAGTATTCCTTCTAAACCTATGTTTACCACTCCAGATCTTTCTGTTATTATTTCTCCAATGCTAGCTAATAGTATTGGTACCATGTATACTAATGTGTTTGAGAGCATGCTTAGTATGTCTTCTATCATGCTATCATCCTCCTTGTCTTAATGTAGCTTATCATCATTCTATAAGCGTAGGGTAGTGCTAGTGATATGACTATTACCCCTGTTAATACGTCTGCTAGTTCTGGTGGTGCTCCTGTTAGAAGTTCCATCATTTGACCTCCAATTATTAGTATTGAGAAGAATATTGATGAGAATATTATTCCTATGGGATTATTTCTACCTAGTAATGCTACTCCTATTCCCGTAAATCCTTGTCCAAAGACTATTGACATTGTTGAGTCTATGTATGGTACTAGTCCTAGGGATAGTAGTGCTCCTCCTATACCTGCATATGCTCCTCCAAGCATCATTGAGTATATTATTGCCTTATCTGGGTTGAATCCTGCGTATTTTGCCGATTTTGGTGATAGACCTGAGACTCTTAGTAGGTATCCTACCTTAGTGTACTTTAGTATATAGTAGGCTATTAGCGATAATATTACTGCTATGAAGAATGTAGCTCTAATCGATCCCCATGGCGTTGTTATGAATCCTATTCTAGCGTCTTCGGGTACAGGTACTGATTGATGTGGTATTGCTGGATCATAGTATACGTTTGTTATTAGGTATAGTACTATGTAGTAAAATGTCCAGTTAAGCATTATTGCCGTTATTACCTCATTTACCCCCCTATAAACTCTCAGGAAAGCTATTAATGCTCCTATAGCTGCACCCATAACCGCGCTTGCAATGAAAGCTAATACTAAGTTGTGAGTGTAGTGTGCTATTAGTATTGATGTTAATGCTCCAATGTATAGTTGTCCTTCACCTCCAATGTTGAAGACTCCAGCTATCATTGGTATTGTAAATGCTAGTCCCGTCATCATTATCGGTGATGCTCTACATAATAGGTAATTTAAGTCCCTAACACCCTTAGTAAAGACTATGGAATAGCATTTAGCTATATCATATCCAAAGGCGTGTAGTATTATTGCTCCTACGATTAAGCCTATAGCTGCTGATGCAACTATCTCTATTATGGTGATCATGTAGTCTTCGAATTTAGCCTTAAACTTACTGGCTATGCTTTTAAGCATGGACTCCACCCATAAGGAGCCCTAGTTTTTCTAACGTGAATTCTTCTGGTTTACCTACCGCCATTATTTTTCCCTCGTATATGACTGCTATTCTGTCGCTTAGTTGTAGTATTTCGTCTAGGTCTGTTGATATGAGTAGTATTGCTTTACCTTTATCTCTTAGCTTTACGAGTAGTTTTCTTATGAATTCGGTAGCGTTTACGTCTAGTCCGTGTGTTGGCTCTGATATTATGAATATTTTTGGTTCTCTAATTATCTCTCTACCAACCATGAG
>CAYPZO010000070.1:5984-8078 GCA_964415135.1 uncultured Desulfurococcales archaeon
CTACCTACCATCATTTTGGCTAAATCTACTTCACTAACTCTACTTGTCTCTACTACTCCAACCACCCTACCCTTCCTTAAAACAGTAATTCTATCGGTGATTGCTTTAACCTCCTTTAGCTTATGGGTTATGAATATTATTGTTATTCCCATACCCTTTAGCTTTTTAAGGGTGTTGAAGAGCTCATTCACTTCTATTGGTGTTAGAACTGATGTAGGCTCATCTAGTATTAATATTCTTGCATTCCTCAACAATGCTTTTAGTATTTCAGTTCTTTGCTGTAAGCCTACCGGTAAGTCCTCTATAACAGCATCTAATGGTACTTTTAGTCCCGTTCTCTTTATGAGCTCTTTTGCCTTTTCCTCTACCTCTTCTATTGTTGTCTTCTTTATTGTTGATAATGATAAGTATAGGTTTTCTAGTACTGTAAATGTTGGTACTAAGGTGAAGTGCTGGTATACCATTCCAATTCTATGTTTCATGGCATCCCATGGTCCTTTAAAGCTTACCCTTTTTCCAAAAATCCTTATTTCTCCTCTTGTAGGCTTTATTTCACCATACAGTATCCTCATTAGTGTTGTTTTTCCAGCACCATTTTCTCCTAGAAGACCGTGTATTTCTCCTTGCATAACCGTGAAGTCTACTCCTCTAAGAGCTATTGTTCCATCAGGATATATTTTAACAATATTCTTCATCTCTATTGCTGGTGTTTCCCTGTTCACTAAACCTACACCTACATTAAACATGTAGGGTTAGTGAAAATAAATTTGAGGGGTTGGAAGAAAACAAGATTATGATTTGTTTTAGCTTACTGATCCTTTAGCTAGTGCTGCGTTTAGGTTTCCTTTCTCTAGTTCATTTATGATCGCTACGTATTCGTCATGTGTTTGTGGTGTTTTGAATACTATTTCTCCTTTGGCTATCTTCTCCTTTAACTCGTTAACTAGTTTCCATACGTAGTCCTTAATGTATTGTTCTCTAATGCTTTTAACTATATTGACTACTTCTTCTGGTGTTTTGCCTTTTAATTGTCCTGTTTCTTTAGCTAGTTGTGCAAACCACTTTACTCCTTCTAGGTCCCATATTCCTACTCCTTCTTCTTTTAGTCCTAGTGTTATTATTCCTCCTTTCCATGTTCCCTTAACTACCATTTTAATCGCCGTATAGACTGCTACGTCTACTCTCTTAGCTCCGCTTAGTGGTATGTATTCTGGTGCATACCATTCTTGGCTTGCATCTTGTCCAAAGGCGAATACTTTCCCTTTTCCTTGTTTATTCCAGTCTATTACTGCGTTAAACATTCCTACGTGTGTTAGGCCTGCTAGTCCATAGAGTACTTTTGCTCCTTGTTCTAGGAGTTGCATTGCTGCAGTATATCCTGCTTGTGGGTCTGTGAATGTGCCTGTATAGGTCCATAGGAAGTTTACTTTCTTTCCTGTCTTTAACTCGAAGTATTTTGCTCCAAATAGGTATCCTATGTGGAATTTCCATAGTGGTGGTATGTCCATGCCTGCAACTGCTCCAATAGTGTTTCCTCCTAGTTCATAGGCCATTCCCGCTGCGATTATTCCTATTAGTGATGCACATTCTTGTTCTCTGAATAGTATATCTACTTCATTTTTCCTAACAATTCCTGTTGTTGCGTCAATTAAGGCGTATTTTTGTTGTGGATACTTATCGGCTGTCTTGTTTAGTGGATCTGTCCATAGGAATCCTACTAGGACGAGTAGGTCGTATTCTTCACTTTCACTTAGTTGTTCTAGTAGTGGTATCATGTCTTGTAGCGACTTTGGTGTTAGGTACCGTACTTCTACTCCAAAATCTTTTGCTGCTCGCTGAGCTCCTAGCCATGCCATGTCGTTGAAGCTTAAGTCTCCTCTACCACCAACGTCGAAGAGTATTGCTACCTTTATCTTCTTAGCGGGTGGTGTTGTAGTTACTGTAGTAGTGGTTGTTGGTGTTGGAGTAGTTGTTGCGGATGGTATAGTGGTTGGTGTTGTAGTTAATGGCGCTGTTGTGGGAGTGGTTGTTGGCGTTGATGTTTTTGGTGCTTGCATTAACATTATGCCAACTCCTACTGCTACAACTATGACA
>CAYPZO010000071.1:0-7999 GCA_964415135.1 uncultured Desulfurococcales archaeon
TTCACATTCATGACTTTCTGGAGGTAGTGCTAGGAGTATCCTCATGGCCATTATAGGGTATTGATTCAAAAAATAATTGCATAGTCTGAATAATTTTTCGTGGAAGAATAAGGTTACTCGCCCCATGATCATAAAGTCATGAAAATTATTTTTTATAAACATTAATTATATTTAGATTAGAATATAATTTACGTGGTGGTGTCTAGAATTCGCCGAGATTATCTTCAACTAATATTAGATGGCATCAAGATGCAGGTTTCATTGTGCTCAAAACTTAACTTATGGTGCATAGATCCTCCCGCCTTAACTTCAGGTATAATAAGGTCAATAAATAAAATGTCAGACCACGCTATAGAGAACTTCTGGAAGTACATTGAAACAAATTTAGTAGCTAAGACCCCTCTTGAAATTTTCAAGGTTAATGGGATTAAGGTCTTGCTTATTTTACAGCACATGAAGACTCATGTAGAGTATAGTAGAAAGTATGGAATTTACTTAGATGAACTTGACTGTTATGTAGGTAAAAGCGGTTTAGAATGTATTAAAGTTCCCTCTACTCATGTGTTAAAAATATACATTATAGGTACGTATAACGATGAGGTGAGATTTAAACTCAATGCTATATACATTCTTAAAACTCTTCAAAAGATTGAACCTAAAATCTTTAATGAATTAATGGACTCCATAAAAGGAGTTATTAATAGAGATATTAAGTCCTTAAAGACCTTACTTAAAACAATAACCATCACTGTTAATAAACATAAGAATATACTTACAGAAATCTTAGGACCCGAAATAGCTCATATAAGTACCAATGATTATGATAAGTTGTTACATTATTCTCATATACTTAGGAAACTCCTTAGAACTTAATGGCGTTAATGAAAAAGATAAGGATAATAGTGAATTTTGCCAACAGGAGTTAAGTCATCGTTTTAAACGTTTTGCTTCAACTGCTTTTACTAGCATATATAGGCATTTGTTTATAGGTGTATTTATCTTGTATTTCTCAGCTAATTCTGCTATTGCTCCGTTTATGAAGTCTATTTCTGTTCTCTTTCCTCTTCTAATGTCTTGCAGCATTGATGATATATTTTCACCTGTTTTCCTTGCAACCTCAAGTACTATGTTTAGTGCTTTCTCGTAATCCATTTTTATTCCTTTAGCTTTGGCGACAGCAACTACTTCGCGTACAATATCTCCTGCTAATTCACGTAAATGCTCGTCCTCAACTATAGCTTTATTCTTAATGTTGAGTATAGCTGTTAATGGGTTTATTACAGCGTTAACTACGAGCTTCATGAATATGAATTCCTCAATATTATCGACAGCCTTAGCTGGTAGCCCAGACTTATTTATGATGTTTGCGAGCTCCTTTGCATAGTACTGGCTGTTGATTCCATAGACTCCTCCAATAAATGTCTCACCTAGACCTGCATGCACAACTACCCCGGGCGACTCAATATACGCTCCATTATTAGTCAATATCCTCATAATGTTAGCTTCGCCTAAAACCTCCCTAGCTACATCCTCATTACCATAACCATTCTGTAATAATGCATAGCATTTACCTCTTACACTATATTTTACTAGTTCTTCTAGGACGGCCTTTGTATCGTAGGCCTTAACGCTTACAATTATGTAGTCAAAGAACCGATCCTCATAGTCTTTAAAGCTTGTTGAAATACTCTTTAACTTAACCTTCCTCTCCTCACCCTTATATAGTATTTTTACTGTTAAGTACCCACGATTCTTTATCTCATTGATATGCCATGGTCTTCCAATAGCATGTACATTAACTATACTGGTTAGGTATCCTGCAAAAAGTGATCCTATAGCCCCCATACCAGCTATCAGTATATCCAAACCAGGTACACCATGGAGTTATGTTACTTTCTCCCATTTGTATAGGTCAACTACTTTTGCAAGTGTTGATCCTCTCTTAATCTCTTCCCTTATTCTATCCTCCTTCTCTTTTACGTCTAGGGCTCGGTTTGCTACTTCTCTAGCTATTTCCTTTGGTATTACAATTATTCCCTCTTCTTCAGCTACAATGTAGTCTCCAGGCTTTATCTTTACACCATCTATTTCTATTGGCACATTTATTTCTCCAAATCCCTTTGGTTCACCAGCTCTAGCGCAGAAGTGTTTTGCGAATACTGGTAATCCTATTTCCCTTATGTCCTTTATGTCTCTTACACCGCCATTAATTATTACTCCTGCTACTTTCTTGTTCTTAGCACTCCATGTTGCTAGTTCTCCCCAAACAGCTATTTCTTCTCCACCAGCATCAATTACTATTACGTGGTTTTCTGATGCTATGTCCAGTGTCTCTACTGGTTTAGCCCAATCACCTGGATAAGTCCTCACCGTGAGCGCTATACCAACAATCTTACTACCCGGAATTACTGGTTTAAACCCTGTTAATACTCGTGCTCTATGCATTGCATCACTTATATTAGGCACAGAAACTGTTCTAAGAATCTCAAGAATTTCCTCCTCGGTCTTTGCCTTCCTACCCTTCTTTGCCTTAATTGATATCCTCTTAATCATAGCCTCCTTAATAAGCCTAGCAGCCTCCGTAGCGTTCTCAGCCTTAGTAATAGCACCACCAACAATAACGATATCAGCACCCTTTTCAACAGCAATACCAGCAGTTTCACTCGTAATACCACCAGCTATTGCAAGGGGCACACTAACCTTACCCCTAATTTCTTCCAGGAGTTTAATGGGGTCCATACCTTTCATTTGTTGATCGATACCTACGTGAACACATATTATGTCAACACCAAGCTTCTCTAACTCTACTGCCCTCTTAACGGGGTCAGGTACATTCATAATATCAACCATAATGAAACCACCATAGTTTCTCGCAGCCTCAACAGCTTCCCTGATAGTACTATTATCACTTACACCCAACACAATCGCAACGTTAGCTCCAGCTTTAAACGCCATTTCAACTTCAAGCCTACCAGTATCCATAGTCTTCAAGTCAGCAACAACGACTCTGCCCTTAAACCTCTTCCTAACCTCTCTAACAGCACGCATACCCTCACTCTTTATAAGAGGAGTACCAACCTCAAGCCAATCAACACCACCAGCAATAGCCTCTTCGGCAACCCTAATAGCACGATCAAGCTCAGTAAAGTCTAGAGCAAGTTGAAGTATAGGTTCTTTACCTAACTTCAACTCAACCATAACCCAATACCCCTAGAGACCTAATACCTCACATACTATAACTATACTACTAAGATTAAGTACATTATCGTAAATTACAATTAAAAACACGAGGTATTCTTCACTAACCTTATATCGGCAGTCATGATATAACTCTAGGGGGTCATACATGAAAAACAATAGTAGAAAACAGATTATACCAACACTACTATTAATCATAGCTATCCTCATAGGCATAATCATATACCAAAACTATAGGTTCATAGAGGAAAAGAACAGCATCCTAAAACACATAGCTAGCAGCTTCTCCTCTAATTTACTTCAACTATGCGGTAACATAGATGTACTACTATACTTACTAGAACATAATGCAACAGTAGACCCTATGAGATACGTATTGGAGAATATCGAGTGTAATTCTCATGTTCTTTCACAAATATATTCAATACTACACCACTATACTAAAGAACAAAAATATTGGAAATGGCATCTAGTATTCGAGGAAATCAACAGCTTCGCCATGGACCTAACAACAGATGAATCAAAGACACTACTAAAGAGATTACAGGAAAAAGCCGCATTACTAGAGGAAATAAGCACCCTACTACAAAAAATAGCACATAATTATCGAGACCTAGAGCTTACCCCTATAGAGGAAATAGATAAAGTATTGTCTAAGGTGGATAAACTACTTACTACTTAGTATGAATGCTACTGCATCCATTAATCCTATAGGTGAAGTAACTATTATGTAAATAGCTAAACCCCTATATGGTTTAAGATCAATAGGTATAGTTATTGTTTTTAGATCTTTAAGTTTAAATGGAGTGCTCAATGTGAATTCTCCAACATATATTTCCTCCAACTTATTCCCATTCGTAGGCAGATAGTATACATTGATTTTGAATTTACTCCCTATAGGATACGATATTACACCTAAATTCCTCAAGTAAATAGTCATATTATCATAATTTTTAGATACATTTACATATTTAATTAAAATCCTACCTTTCCTAAACCTCTCGAGATCACTATTATCAAAACATATGAGTTTCTCTTGGTTTTCCTTAATCCACGTCTCTATTTCTAGAGCTTTAGTTCTTGCATACGTAAGTTTGAATAGAATAGGTTCTTGAAGCAACAACTTCTCCTTCGCACCAAGTATACCTATTGACGTGAAAATAGAGGCAAAAACCAGTGAAATAAGTAAAGCAGAAACACGTTTATTTACTAAGACCCTACACATTCAAAGACTAATTAGTTCAAGCCACATAAACACCTAGTGGATATTCTTTAAAGACATAGACATCATCGGAATACTAGACCAAACACCTAGAGAGTGAAATACATAATACCTGCACATAAACCTATAAAGCGTTAAGCCTGAAGATTTCAATGAACCTCCATACGTATTTAGGAAATTAGAGCTATAAGTACTAGTAACCTAGAATAGAAATGGGGGCTTTTTGTCTTATGAGAAACCTAGTGTTATTGAATCTCTAAATGACCTTAAAACAGCCTCGCTTATCAGTATGCTTTCTAGGTTGCTAATAGATGCTAACATTATTGTATTAATAGTATATCGCGATGTATTTAAAGTGTCTCTGCATAGAGCATTTCTTATGTTCGTATGTAAGATCGCGTTCACTATAATATTTATAGGTATAGTTTTGGGGTTAATTGCATCCTATGCCTTCTTAGTACCTGCATACGAAGGGTTAAGAGCATTTAAGTTTAATGCTTTCAATACTGCTTATAAGTTGATAAAGAGTGGTTATTTAGGAGGCTTTGCACTACTCCTCATAGGGTATATTTTCATAGTTACATCTATAATATTATACGTAGCACCTAATGCGCTCGCTCTAGGCATTATACTAGTAACCCTTGCAATAATGTTATTAATTATAGGGCATGTAGGTTTAGCTATGGGCTCTATTAGGCTAGGTGACGTATTCAGTAAAGGGAAATTCACAATAATATCCATACTATTCCTCTTAGGAGCACTCATTATCCTTATAACGCCATTGGCATGGATGTTAAAGTACATAACGTTACGAAAAATAATA
Organism: uncultured Desulfurococcales archaeon; assembly: GCA_964415135.1. Taxonomy (GTDB): domain Archaea; phylum Thermoproteota; class Thermoprotei_A; order Sulfolobales; family WANQ01; genus CAYXRT01. The sequence continues at coordinate 5,244 of CAYPZO010000071.1, forward strand.
AGTAAGATAACATCAAGTTCAAGTATATTGAGTTAATTCAATAAATGATTATGTCAATATTATGGTTTCATATACATGGACTTTATGCTATAAAGTATATGTAAAACTAGAAGCACCTCAATAGCTACCTTAACTCTTATACTCTTAACCATAAAGCCTAAGCCAAACTTTCTGAGAAGATCCTCAGCCTTACACATACACTGATTAAAATCCTTTAATTGATCTTTAAACTCAATATCTCCTCTACATGCTTCAATAATTATCCTAGATAGTTGTCCAAATATCATCATAGACCTCCATACTTTCCTGTACAAGTAGTGGAAAATATATTCAGCAATTGTATCAACTTCTACGTAGTCTAAGCTTATACCATTAGAATAGTTATCTTCAAAAGACTTGAAAAGAACATGACTGGAACAGAGATCCTTTAATTTATTATACACGTTAACTGCCTTCTCAATGCACTTACATAGACTATTATTAATCACATCCATAGATTTCCTTACCTTATTCTTACTTATGGGTTTATCTATGGAAGCGCCGAGATCATAGAATTCAGCAATATCTGGAATAACACCAACAGTGCTAAATCCTCTTTTAACCACATAGCCAACTCCAGAAAGAGTACCAACAATAGAGTATATACCTACATCAATTCTCTTGTATTCTTCAAATAGCTCTTTAACATTGATAAAGGGTGCATTAAAGCTACGCGAAAGCCTAACTACAATATCTCTTAACCCAGATACCTCTTTACTAATCAATACATAGGAGCCTGGGTAGGGTTGGGAGTGAAGACTAATAACGATAAACGGCTTAACATCTTTAATTAATTTAACAAGTCCCCTAGTTTCAGGTAAGTGTTGTTTATCAAATGTATACTCAGGTGAATTATTTATAGCTGGCCTATAACTCCACATAGCGTAATGTTTAGGGTCATACGACTTATCAAACCATTTATTAAGAACATAACTATCAGGATCAAGTAAGGGGACGATAAATACTGATAAGCCTAGCTTATCGTGAATACCCGTTAGCTCTAATATCTTAGCTAAAGTTATTGAAGACAAAACGCCTAGAGGCTCATTAGCATCACCACCGCCCCAAATTAAAACAGGTAAACCTTTATCACCATACCTTAACGCATAAATGGGTCTTCCTCCTCTACTACGGCAAAGTACGAACTTAGAGCCATGTAATGAACTAATAAGCTCATATACATTACTTATAGAAGGATACCTATTACCAATTAACGATTCTATAATACTGTAACACTCATTGACAGCCCTCAATAATGCCTTAATGGCAACCATATATCCTGCCTAGATTAGATTTTACATTAGCTAACTGTATAAGATTTAAGTTTAATGTAAGCTTTATATCCTAAAGGAATGCATTAATGATATGAAGGGTGAAGTATGTATTGATATTTGTTGATAGGGGAGAGGAGCTAAAATACCTTAAGAACTACATATTAAAGTTCCCTTTACCCCTACAAGAACTACCTCGCTCAAGACAATTACTATTACTTATTGGCCCAAAAGGTGTAGGTAAAACTAGTCTCCTACGAAAACTTGTTGAACAAGGAGTTGAAGATACTGTATTCGTTTATGTAGAGTTTAGAGGACCTTATGAAGGTACAGAAGATCTATTAGCAGACATGCTAGCACAGTATATTGAGATTATAAGAAAGCTTAAGCCACCATGGCTTCAAGTGTTAAAGAAAGTACTTGTAGCAATGGGAATTAAACTTCTAGGTGAGGAGATCGTAGAAGTACTCCTAGCACCAGAAAATAAGGAAATACTAAGTAAGCTTAGACCAACACTCGTTCTAAGAAGGTTAGAAAAGGAGTTATGTTCACTAGCAGGTAAAGAGAACTCTAGACTAGTTATAATATATGATGAATTCCAGAACTTCCTAGAAGTAATAGTATCTAAGGATAGATTTAAGCCATTATTAAAGACCTTTATTACTTATCTTTCAAAGAACCAAGAATGGGGATTCATGGACATAAAAGGATACCCCATATATATTCTATCTACAAGTGACTACACCTTCTATAGGCTACTAGAAGAGTATAGGGGATCATATCTTGAGGTCATGTATATTAAGGAGCTAGAACGTAAATATGCGATAGAACTTACAAAGAAGTTCTTAGAAGCCTATAATATGGAGTACCGTGGCCTTGAAGTAGAATACATGGTAGAAATTCTAGGAGGTAATCCCTCCGTCATAATTGAATTCATAAATAAAATGAAGGCAACGAATACACAAGCTGTTCTAGAAGATATAGATAAGCTATTGAACAAGGTTATAGAGGAAATACGTGAGCACGTATTTTCAAGATTATCGAGAGCATCGAAAAAGCTATTAGAGGAATTAAAGTCCATGCTAAAGGAAAAGGACGTAGTAGACATGTATGAGTTAATGAGTAAATCAGGGCTTGAAGAAGAAACATTTCTACATGCAATTAATGAATTATTAACAGAAAACATACTTCAATACGTTAATGGTAAAGTAGGATTCCAAAATAATCTAATAAAATGTGCAATAACCGGCTAAATTCAAGTTCAATTGAAATACATTGCTCATAAATTAACGTACTTCTCCAATATACTCCTATTTCTCTTTACTTCTTCCTTACTGCATATAGATCCATGTCCTGGTATGATTATGTCAATGCTGAGTGTTTCAAGGTACTCTAATGCCTTTATCCATTTTCTTATTAATTCCTGTGTTGAAAACCTTGTATTTG
>CAYPZO010000072.1:0-1854 GCA_964415135.1 uncultured Desulfurococcales archaeon
AATACTCTCTCTAGGAGTATCCTTAGGACCATAAATTACACATAACGTAAACCTCATTAACTCATCACTTACAAAGTCCTTAAATCTTTTCCTAGACTCAGAGAGCATAGCGTCAATTATAATTTCTTTAACTAAAGTCTTATTACTCGTAAACCCTGGTTCTTGAGCGAGAAGATAGGATACTATGAACGTAGCATTATACTCGGATAAAATGTTTGTTAATGTTTCATTAAGTACGGTTTTTGCTGCACCTAATGTCTTATTTAATGCAATTAAATTGACGACTTTTTCGGATGTTTCCTTACTTAACGTTACATTATAGAAGCTATAACTTGTAAGTACTTCAACTAGATATTTATCAAATGTCTCCTTTATTACATCAGTGTTCTCACGAAGCCACTTACCCTCTCTAACCAGAATTTCCTCAATTTTAGTTGTAAATACGTTACTTGTCTTAAAGACCTCTACCATTAGCATTGATGTAGTGTTCAGTCTTGCTAGAGAATCTATGAGGATATTCCATGCAATAGCCCTTAACTCTGTCTCGTTCTCAGCATGCTTAACTTTATCATAGTACTTAACAATAACGGTACTTACATTAAATGGTACTTCAACACCCATTACTCTTATCACATAGCTAAAACAATCTTCTACGATAAGTGGTTCTTCATTAGAATTAATTGGCCATAGAGTACACGTATAGTTTACAAGCTTTTCAGCTATCATTGAGTACTCCTGAGGTACAAACTCCTCCAAATAACTCTTCATAACCTTCCCTATCAACAACCTTATAGGTTTATCATCACCTTTATCTACGTAGTCATAGACTGCTCCTAGTACATCATATACGCTTATACCCGGAAGCTCTTGAGGTACCTCAATTCCAAGAACCTCAATTATTCTTAACATAGTATAGATTGTTAATTCCTTTAATTTAACACCAGAAGCTATGATGCCCTTAGCTTCAGGGTCATATCTTCCTATAATATCGATTACTAATGGTAATACCTTTTCCTTCGCATCCTCCTTACTTATGATGTCCTCTGGAATTTCTAATTCATCAATATACTTACATGCAATAACTCTAGTTATGTTAAGGGCTAGTTTAGGTGAAGCTCCATGACACCACAATAACTCAATAAGGCCTTTATAGTCTAACCCAGGTACTTCACCTATCTTATCCCTAAGCATATTCGCGTAAAATTCTACTACGAGTTCTCTTGCCTTAGTCTCATTAGCTGGATACCCTATATCCAAAGCAATATCTATGATTCCTAACGCTTCATCAAATGGAACATTAAATTTGCTTGCAATAATGTAGGCTATCTCATTCTTAGACTTAGTAATGGAGCCACTTAATAATTCATTGTATTTATCGATTAACTTATAGTAGACCTTTAATTGACTTAACCTAGTATTAGTTATGTTTTCTTTATCATATACATACCATTTAAGAATACCACCATTCTCCATAAGTTCATCTATAATGTTATCCCATGTGCTTGAGATAGTGTTTAAGTAGACTTTAACTATGTCCATATATTCTTCAGGAGCAATTTTTGATATAGCCATCTCCATTATCTTCTTGGTAATATTATTTAAGTGATGTTCATTAACTTTTGATGGGTCTTTAAACTTATCCTTAACTTCAAAGTAAAGGTAGATCACAAGATCCTTACTAACAGGTCCAAGCTTAGGGTTAAGGGAGGATAAGTCAGTTACCTCCTTCATAACAGTAACTGATGGTAATCTTGAGTAATTATATATATTTAGCAAGTAGTAGTGAGTTCTACTTACATTAAAGTAAGTTATTATGTAATAGTATGGTAATTGATATAAGATTGAATTAAACCT
>CAYPZO010000072.1:1954-4638 GCA_964415135.1 uncultured Desulfurococcales archaeon
TCATGAGCTAAACTCTCAATATCATTTAATAAATCATAGTAGCTTATAAGATTCTTCATAAGCTTTTCCCGATAAACCATTTCCTCAAACTTCATATACAATTCCCTAAACTTTGGATCCGAAACATTAAGACCAGTAATCAATAACATATAGTATGGTGTTGGAGGTGCTTCCCTAAACTCTTCCTTCAAAAGCTTACTAACAATAGCTGACTCAGCGGTAGGTGGCAGGAAACTTTCCTCCTCATACACTAAGATTTCATCAAGCTTCCTAAATATAGGTACGCTTAAAGCAATAGCTATTATCCATAAAATTACAACAACCTTCCTATACTTAATAATTTTGCTAGCTACGCTCATCCCTCATACCTCTCTATTACCTAGAATATATCGGTAACCGATATATGATATTTAAGCTTTACTAAAAAATACAGAAAAAGGAGTAAACTGGAGGAAAGAGAGGAAATGAACACACAAGAGTATGGTGAACTTGAAAGAGAAGTTGAAAGAACGATACAAAGCGTAATTAGGGGTTCACTAAAGCTCATGATACTTAGAATTCTAAGTGAGAAGACAATGCATGGGTACAAGCTAATAAAAGAGATTGAAAGGAGAACTCTTGGGTTATGGAAACCCGTTCCAGGATCCATATACCCAGCATTAAAGTTGCTTGAAAATAAGGGATTCGTAGAAAGCTATAGTCAAAAAGAGAAAGGAAAAATAAGAAAATACTATAAAATTACCGATAAGGGTTTAAGATTATTAAAAATAGTGGATGCAAGATTAAATGCTATTAGATCATATATAATAAGCTCACTACCAAGATCAAGAGAAATATTGAAGGAGTATACTACAGCTGAACTGCAAGATCTATTAAAGAGGTTAAATGAATGGAAGAACATATTAACTGAAGTATTAAAAATAATTGAAGATGAACTAAAAAGCAGGACAGCCAATACGTCAAAAAATAGCCGCCAAACAAATTAATTTATTAAGGATAAGGGAAAGTAAGCTAAAAATGAGGGTAATTAATGGTTCAAATAGATATAGAGAAGTTTAGAAAACTGTTCCCAAATCTAGCTAGAGAAATACTCGATGGAGAGGGAAAGGGAATAAGATTCCATATCATTAGACCAAGAAAACCAGATCCTTGGAGAGGCTATATGCCAACAGTTTACGACTTTATTAGAAGAGCTAGAACCATAGAGGAAGCCCTAGAAGTAGTAGATTACATGGAGCGTAGAGGAGAAATAACAAAAGAAGAAGCAGAGAGAATAAGGAAACAGCTAAAGGAGAAAGGACTTGAAAGTTTTGGCCCGAGAAGAGAACCAGGATACTACTTCAAAGAAGCAGGCTACGAACTATATACTCCTGAAGATGAAGAAGAATAAGCATACTGCACCCCATTACAATATGGATAGCTCCACTATCCATATTCTTAATTAGATTCAAAGTAATACATTTCACTACATTCTTAAAGTTTCATAGAAATTAAAGAATTATAATACCCAGCCTAAATAGGAGTACCTAAAAGTGAAGAGAGGTTTCTCACTTGACGAAACCATGGTATATAAAATCAAAGGAAATAGAAGAAGAACTATACAAGAAAATAACCGAATATGTAAAAAAGGAGAAACCACCAAGAAAGAATGAAACCAAGGACTTATTCCGTAGAGTACTATATATAGCTCCCGAAGACATAGAGACTGTTAACTGGGTTAGAAAAACACCAGTATCAATATTTAATCCTGGAGCAGTAATTAAGAATAAAAAATTACTCATATTCCCAAGAATAATTTATGGATACTATTATTACTCTTCATGTATAGGGCTCATAGAGCTCGATGTTGAGAAAGTCTTAGAGGGAGAAGTAGAGAAGCCTATTCCAACAAAAATAGTAATGTATCCTGAAGAACCATGGGAAATGGCTCTTGGATGTGAAGATCCTAGAGTAGTGTTGCAGAATAATACATATTATATATTATATACTGCTGTCGCTCACCCCCCAGATAGGTTATGGAAGAGACCAATTGTAGGGGTTTATGGATACATTGGTTTACAAGCATTAGCTTTAATGGATCTAGACTATAATGTTAAGTTTAGAGGATACTTTAAAATCAAGATGAAGGATAAGATACATATACCTAATGGTTGGAGAGATTCAGCATTCCTCAAAATAGGAAGTAAGGAATCAACACTACTAACAAGGCCTTCAGTTAAAGGAATTGATGTATGCTGGAGGGGAATACTGGATATGGAGGAGCTAATACTGAATGTAGAGAGCTTAGAGCCTAACTTACTCAATGAAGAATGGGAAGCAAAAATAGGATGGTCGACAAACGCAGTGAAGATCTCGAAGAACGAATACCTAGTTGGATGGCATGGAGTTTCAAACAATGATGGATTCTATAGGGAGGGACTAGCAGTAGTAGATGAGGAAGGTAGGCTCCTTGCAATAACACCACACTACATACTAGAACCAAAAGGATTAAATGAAATATATGGTGATAGACCAGGGGTAATCTTCGGTAATGGATTAATAGTATATAAGGACTTATTAATATGGGTTGGTGGAGTAAGCGATCACATAATGGGCATATTTATAACTGAAATGGATAAGGCATTAGAGAACTTAGTTTGGCTGAAAAAGAGCTAAAGGTATACTTAAATCAAGGCCTCAATAGC
>CAYPZO010000072.1:4738-7996 GCA_964415135.1 uncultured Desulfurococcales archaeon
ACTTAGTTTGGCTGAAAAAGAGCTAAAGGTATACTTAAATCAAGGCCTCAATAGCTTTTTCCCGCTCCTAAAGTTCTTAAAATAAATAGTAGCATTAGAATTATTACCACTATAAGTACTGCTATTACCGCTTGAAGTGTTGGTTCAACAACCTTTACTGTAGTAGTTAACATGAATGTCTTAGTGGTTGTCATGTCGGAGAATTGAGTTAGGGTATATGTTGTAGTTTTTGTTGAAGTTGTTGTCTTGGTTAATGTTTTCATTTTCGTTATAGGTGATGTAACTGTTAACATGTATGTATACGACTTGATTGTCGTTGTTGTTCTAATCGCCGTAACTTCTCTTTCAATTACTTTCACGTCCCATTACTATAACTTTATCCAACCGTACTAGACTTAATGGTACGATATATGTATAGTTATTGTTGACTACTTTTACATTACCAATTAATACTCCATTACCATTCACATCTAATGTCCTACACTCTACACTTCTAACTTCAAATTCATCCCATACATTAAATGTTACGAGAACTTTATTCTCCATAACCTTAACTATTACATTAGATATTCTTGGAGGCTTGTAGTCCATCAATACACCAATAATTAAATCCAATATATGCCATGCAGTTTGATTTCCCTTTATTAATAGTTTTCTGAAACTATAGCTAAGCTCTAATTGAAGAGCCTTTAAGCCATGCACCCATGCAAAATGAGACATAGTTTCCTGAACTACACCTCTATTGGGGTCATAGCCTCCAAAGAAAGGCTCATTAAACCTACACAATATTTGTCCAGGTATTATCCCTGTGTCATTATATGGCTTTAAAGCAAATACTATTCTGTCAACCACCTCTTTACCACAATAAGCTCCATAACCAGTTCCAATACATATAGATATGCCGTAAGCATCTCTCATGCCATGAATATCAACTAAATACCTAGCACCAAGACCTATAGCCTCCAATACCTTCTGTTTAAGGGGATGTAGTGGTTTCCATGGAATCCACGTTAACTTATCATGGTAGTTAGCATCAATACCACCACTAAGCCTCCAATAAAATCCACTACAATTATACCTAGAGACGAGATTCTTCACTATCTTATATACTTCCACTTCACCGAAATGATATGTTAATATCGTTCTATTATTCCATCTAACTAGCCTATAGGTTCTAATTGCATGAGGAGCAGTAACAATAAGCCTTGAACCAGGTGCTATGTGTTCCCAAAATAGGCGGTCCAAGTTCTTCAGACAACTTATCTCTAATAAATGTGAGAAAATCCCTTCCCTCAGCAACTATTTCTGGAAGTGGTGAATAGAAAGCTAGTACAAATAATGATGTAGAGAATACTGTTAGTGGACCTATAGGCTTAACTTCACCATCCCTAACCTCATATACACTACATATACCTTCACCTAAAAGACTAAAAGCAACCTCCTTAACCTCCTCCATAACCTTACCGTACTCTTTAGACCGATCAGGCTCAACCTTCTTCAAAACCCTATATGCAAAGTAAGCTAATGCCAAGTTAAATGCATAGTACCTCCTATAACCCTTATAACCCATAAAACCATAGCCATTCCACATACCAATAAGTTTATCCATATAATCCTTAGCCTTGGGTAAATCACCCTTAACAATGTAATACACTACACCCAATGCAAGATACGTTGGAACAAAACTCCAATACCTAATACTCCTATTACCAAACCAAAACCTCCACTTAACCTTATAGTAATGTAGCTTACCATTCCTTAACTCCCTAAGCTCACCAACATCAACAATAAACGAATACCTAGGAGGCCAAGAAACATTAATATCCTACCATAAAGCACCTCATACAAGCCCGTAGAAGGAAAATCATATCCTCCACTAAGAGCTAAAACTCCACAAGTAACCCTCCTCCAATACGAAGAGTTTAAGAAGTAGAGAGCACCAATAGCAAGATAATTATCAGGTGCAACAAACATTACACTAGTTAGCATGCTCAACAAGTAACCCTATATCCTTAGTTGCATACGTCTTATTCCTTTCAACAGAATAATACCTATAATAGACATAGCATTTCTCAAGAAACTCCTTAACACCCTCAATACCAAGCGGTAAAGCCTAATCGCTAGTATAACTAGCTAGCCGTAAAGTTAAAGACAATAAAATACAAAGCAATAGGCTTAAAGCTAAGAACCTACCCTTAAAATACAACACTAATCCCCAAGTAAATACCAATGTAGAAGCACAATAATATAGATTTAAATACACCATACATACACATAAAGCATAACATACACCTTAGGTGAAGCCCCATGACCGTAGTTCCAGTTATAACACCAACAGCATCAGGGCCTACAGCTCCTTTAAGGGCTTTATTCCTAGTATTTAATAATAGAAGTAAACTCGAAGAAGCCATAACAACGGCTTACCGCGAAGTATATAAAGCGGATAGGGTCTACCTAGAGGAAAAGAAGCGTCAAGACCATAGAATTGAATACGAAATCAAATACCATGTTAGAGGCAAATTAAAGTCAGAGAAAAGGTTTAAAGTATACGGTTATGGCAAATACTATGTAATTGCTTCAGGAAACTTAGGACTACCAACACTAGACCCTGACGTCCATCTCATAGCATATATATTAACACTAAAAGCCAAAAGCTAAGCATTAGGACTTCTTAATCTTAACCTAATAAATTAGAGGTTCATTTCATATTTTTAGCTTATGGGTCGATTTTCTCCACCTCATTAATTAATATGTTAAGTATCTTCTCCACTTCATTAAGTTCATTGACTATGATATCATATAGTATTTTGTAATTTATGTCAGCATACATATGTACAAGAATATTCCTTAAACCTGGCATAGCTATAGCCAGCCTACTATAATTCTTCGGTATTATCCCTTCCGAAATTAGAGTCCTCATAACCTCCTTATAGGTTGTAGCTCTAGCTAGTTCTCTTCTAGCAACAATAAATGAAGCTAAATCGAGTATAACCTCCAGTAAAATATGCATATTTCTCTCAGCTATATCCAAAATATCCCTATCTGTACTAAATTCTTCCCAAGACAAGGAAGCTATTCTCTTCAACCTACTTAAACTACCTAATCCCCTCTGAATTCTTGCTTCCAAGCCTGGAGACGGCGTAATCTCTCCCTCCTAAACACTTTTAGTAAGTACTCTAAATCACATATCATGTCAATAGCCATAGCCTTATCATAGTAATACTCACTAATAGCACTTTCATCCTCATAATATATTAA
>CAYPZO010000073.1:0-2579 GCA_964415135.1 uncultured Desulfurococcales archaeon
CTTGCAACAGTACCATTAGTTTATATTATCTTTAAAGCTAGAAGTTACTGGTTATTATTTGGGAAGGGCGTGCTCATGTACTTTCTTGCATGGTTTATATCATGGATAACAATATATGATACCTATGCCTATTTCACTTTAACCAATATCACTTCAACAAACGTAACTACTACAACTTCTCCTTAATTATATTCTTCAATAAGGTTAAGCTCTTCTAATACTATTGCCCTCTCCAAATACTCTCTGAGTCCAGGTGCTAGCAATGGTTTACCGTTAATTAGTGGGTAGGTATATGGTAGGTATATTTCATGTTCTACTCCCTTAATGTAAGATTTAACCTTTATTTTAACTCCTATAACTATAGGTATTTGATCTAGCGTAAGCCCCTTAAATACTTGGATAGCCATATATGCTGCTCCATCGATACTAAATTGATGCTTCCCTAAGCTAACGGGTTTTACTTTCTCAGGGAACTTAGAAAGCATTTTAGATGTAAGTAGCTCGTATGTTCTACCTCTTGGCGGGTGATCTCCCATAATCCCTCCGATAACTATTAGGTTTCTTCCATTAATGAAGTCCTTAGGCTTAAGTAATTTATTTGCCTTTGGTTCAAGGACTAGAATGTTATCCCAGTGGTCTTGAATTAACTCTACTATGCTTTCTTTATGCACTATACCGTATTTTTCTAATATCCTTCTATCTCCTTCATTTACTACATTAGTGAAGTGTAGCTTATCTCTTCCTATCATTTTTGAAACGTGGCTGTATTCTAGTAGAATCCACTTTGATAGTCTTGGTTCTAAGTGTTCTATAGCTATCTCTATTTCCCCCATAGTATCTTCCTCATAGCCTCTAAGGGTCTTGGCTCTTTTCCCATGTACTCTGCTGCTGTTATAACCTCTTTATTAAGTATATTTCCTAGCTTGAATATCTCCTTAAGTTTATCTCGATAGTTTAGATCCCTAAGGCTATGATGATCAATGATTAACGTCTTTAATTCCTTAATTTTAAGTAGATTCTTCATGTTATTAATTGACTTAATTATGGAGTCTCTATTTATTTTGTAGCCTTCGAAGTATGTTGGTGGTCCACCGAGTATTATTAGGTTTGGTTTCCATGAGGTTATTACGTTTAAGGTTTTTTCACATATGGGTCCTTGGATATCACTTGTATGTAGTATTTTATAGTCGTTAATGGTTATTAATGTCATTATCACGCAGCCTAGTGGTGTTCCTTCTTCACCATGTGGTACTGGGTTAGAAAACCTTATTATTATGTTTTTGTCTAATGTATATGTTCTCGCATCAGCTATATTTATTTCCGCTATGTTGCTCACTCCATCCTTAACTAGAAATCTATGTGCTCTTATCCTTTGACTAACGTTTATGTTTTCTTTTGGATTCTTTATGTAGAGTTTTTTACCTCTATATAGTTCTACGTAGTCCTGTCCCCTTAAGTAGTGATCGTAGTGGTAATGTGATATGACCACATACGTTGAGTCTTCTAGCTCCTTGGAGATTTCGCTAATGAGCTTTTCTAATGTCTCAAGTTCTAGTGGATGAGGTGGTAAGCCGTATCTCCTTGGAGCGTAGGATGCTCCTGGGTCGATGAATATCTTTACGCCATAGGCTTCTATTACTGTTGCCATAGACCTAACGCCAAGACTGTCGAATGCTATTAACTTTACCTTGACTTGCTTCAAGTTTTAGCCTCACTTTTATAATTGAGTGTATTAGGATATAATTTGTTAAAAACTAAACTATTACTTGGGTAAGGTTTTGAAGGTAGATGTCTATAAAGATCTCGATCTATGTGGATATGCGGAGATATTGAGAGAGAGTGTTAAGTTAAAGAACTTAATATTAATGCTTGCACGTTGTAGTGTTGAGTATGAGGGGAGAGGTGCTTCACATCTCGGTGAAGGTGATAGGCTTATAATAATTAAGAAGGATTTAGCGTTTCTAGTCCATAGACCAACAGGCTATTCTCCTGTAAATTGGCAGCCAGAATCTAGTTTCATAAATATTGAGTGTAAGGATGATATACTTATTATTAAGGCCGTTAGAGCTAGGCCTAGAGAAATAGTTACTGTCAAGGTATCCAATGTATATTCTTTACTAGTTGCCTCAGGTTTAGAGGATGCAGCTGAATTTATAGAATATATTGATGAACATGAGATGAGAGAGATACTGATAAAGAATCCTGACCTCATTGAACCCGGACTTAAGGTTATTAGTATTGAAAAACCTGTGGAGCCAGGCTTTATTGACATGTATTGTATTGATTCTAAAGGCAATATAGTTGTAATAGAATTAAAGAGGGTTACTGCCTCAAAGGAGGCTGTTCAGCAGCTAGCTAGATATGTTAATGCTGTGAAGGCATCAATGGGTATTAAGAATGTGAGGGGAATTCTTGTTGCTCCCTCAATAACTAAATCTGCGTTACAGTTACTTAACCTTCATGGTATGGAGTTTAAGCAAGTTAATTTATCTAAGATTAGATCTATGTTAAAGGAAATGAAGGAGGCTAAGAAGATTCGTGAACGAACGCTTCTCTCATACTTCATGGGAGGCAAAACT
>CAYPZO010000073.1:2679-7945 GCA_964415135.1 uncultured Desulfurococcales archaeon
ACATCGATCTCATATGTGCTGATGCAGAGCATCCTCCGTTCAGGAATTGTTCATTTAATAAAGTATACTTAATTACAGTAGTTGACCTACTTGTAGATAAGTCTAATACACTTAAAGAAGTTAAGGACATTCTTAAGGACAAGGGACTAATCATATACAGCATACTTAAAGAGAAGAGCCTACATTTACGTGAATGTAAGGATATCATATATATTGAAATTAACCTCAACACTTAAATACCTGATTCGCAACCACACTCTCAATGAGATACTAAAGGATCATTAAAGGTATATGAGCTAAACTGGAGGTTGTGAAAAACCTTGGTGTCTTCGAAACCTGATGCACCATTGAAGTATCTCAGGAGTGCTATGAATAGAGTAGTACTCGTAAAATTAAAGGATGGAAGTGAATACATAGGTAAATTAGAACTAAGTGACAATACCATGAATTTAATATTGAGTGACTGCATTGAGGTTCATGAGGGCTCTGATGAGCCAAAGACTAAATATGGTAGGGTGTTCATTAGAGGTAGTAACATTCTATTTGTAAGCCTAGACTATCACCAAGTTAAACAATTGTAATATCAAGTGATTCCTACAGGGAATCACCGCAATACTATCAATGAACGAAAAAGTTATAGTATCAATGTAGCGGTAGGAAAACCGGCGACTAAAATGAAGCGTAACATAGTAATTGAAACGGTGAATTGGCAACCAATAGAATCACTGAACGTTGAAATGGTCGAGCGAAAAGGTGTAGGACATCCCGACTATATAGCTGATGCCGCAGCAGAATCCGCAAGTAGAGCTTTATGTAAGTACTACTTGGAGCAATTTGGTACCATACTCCACCATAATGTTGATAAGGCATTACTTGTAGGAGGTCAAGCCGACCCTAAGTTTGGTGGAGGTGAAGTTCTTCAACCAATATATATTATTGTTTCGGGTAGAGTTACAACACAGGTAATAGACAGAGGAAAGATAATCAAAATACCTGTTGGTACTATAATTGTATCGGCGGTAAAGGAGTGGATTAAGAAGAACTTTAGATACTTAGATCCAGATAATCATGTAATTGTAGATTATAAGATAGGTATGGGAAGTACTGACCTCGTTGGAGTATTCGAGCTCGGAAAGAGAATGCCCTTAGCAAACGATACTAGCTTTGGCATAGGTTATGCTCCATTATCGGTACTAGAGAGATTGGTTTTAGAGACTGAACGTTATCTTAACTCGCCTGCACTTAAGAAGGAGTTACCTGAAGTAGGTGAAGATGTAAAGGTTATGGGTTTAAGAGTAGACAAGAAAATAACGTTGACGATAGCAGCGGCAATAATATCCCATTTAACACCTGATGTTGACCATTATATTTCCGTGAAGGAGGAGATTAAGAATAGAATCTTAAATATAGCTTCAAGAATAGCTCCTGATTACGATGTAGAGGTTTACGTTAATACCGCAGATAGGCCAAATAAAGGTATAGTGTACTTAACTGTCACTGGTACTTCTGCTGAACATGGAGATGATGGTGCTACAGGTAGGGGTAATAGAGCTAATGGACTGATAACGCCAATGAGGCCTATGAGCTTGGAAGCCACTGCAGGTAAGAATCCTGTAAGTCATGTTGGTAAATTGTATAATGTTGCGGCTAAGAGAATAGCTGATAAAATATACAGTACTGTAAAGGATATTAAGGAGGTTTATGTTCAATTATTAAGCCAGATAGGAAGACCAATAGATGACCCATTAATGGCTAACGTTAAGGTATTGCTTGAAGATAATAAAACTTTAACTTCAGAAATCAGGTCAGATATTGAAGGTATAGTTGATGAAGAGCTAAGTAAGATTACCAAGCTAACAGAGCTTATAGTGAAAGGAGAGGTAATGCTATTTTAATTCATGTGAATACTGTTTTATTCTCATCTTTTTATACTCTTCTATTATCGACAGTAACCGTGATTTCTCAATTCTTGCCCTCTCCTCCTTCACTCTCCTTTTGAGAAATAATGCATCGTTTATGATACTTGGTTTAGCTAGGGGGATATCGAATAATGTATCAACTACGTATTCATTTGCATCGAGTACTGGTATTAAATTCCTTTTAGCAACATCTTGTAGACCTTTTCCTTCATTAGCATCTTTTACTACTAGTGCGAGTATCTTTTTATCTTTAAGTACCCTAACGGCATCTACCATGTAGAACCCTGGATTCTCTATAAATATTATATCGTTTTCCTTTATTCCAAAATGTTTTTCTAGCTTTCTCAAAGCGTCTTCTGTTAGCATATTGATTTTCTTTAATGGTATTAACTCTCCTTTAATTATGCTTATTAGTGTTTTTTCCACTTTCTTTAGCCTATTCCTTAGTTCATTGTTTTCGTTCTCTAGTCTCTTGAGAATTTCACTTAGCCTTCTAACTTCATCCTTAAGGTTAGCTACTTCTCTGTCTACTGCTACCTCTTTACTCCATGAGGTTTTTAGGATGTTTATTTCTCTTTCAAGTCTTTCCTTTTCTTCTTCAACTCTCCTGAGCTTTTCTTTTAATACTTCTTTTTCCTTCACTAGTTTGCTTATTTCTTCTCTATATTTTTCAATATCTACTACTTTCTGCTTTACCTGATGGTCTGTCTTCCTTTCTTCCTCTACTTCCTCATATCCATATATTCTTGCTATTTCCTCTTCAACAGCCTCCGTTATTGTTTTCCCCTTTAATACCTTAACCTTTACGTTTTCTACTGAAATATCTAGTCCTATTTTGGATAGGTATGCATCTATTTGTTTAAACTTTGATTCAAAGCTTCTATATGCTCTAATTGCAGCAGCTAGAGCGTCTCTCTGGTGGTTATCAGTTATTTTTATCCATGGATATCTTTTCGTTACTTCTTCAATTATTTTTCTTTTTTCCTCTATGGTTAGGCTTTGTTCTGGTGCATGGACCGTTGTATTGAACATTGATGCTAGTTTTTTAATTGTATCTGGAATTGGTGTTACGTCTGTTGCTATTAGTACTGGAACTCCATGTGATAGTATGTAGTCTGCCATATCTGCTCGGTCTATATTCCTACCGCTAGTTACTGCTATTGGTACTCCATCTAGGTTTATTATGGCAATACCGACGCTTATCCCTGGATCTATGCCTACGATAATTGGTCTACTCTTCTCTTCATGTTTCAATATCGTGAGGAAGTCTAGTTTCGGTTTAAATACTGGTATTATTTCTATTCTTACATATGGTGACTCTAAGGGCTTTACTATACCGTACAGTTTTTCTCTTGGTACATAGACTGTAAAGACGCTTGACTCTAATCCTCCTCCTGATTTCCTAAATGTTAAGTCGTAGTCTATGCCGTGTTTATCTAGTGCTTCTTTTATTTTTCGGGTAAGGTTTAGTATTGATACTCTTATTCTTCTTTTATACCTGTTTTGACTCATACCTCCGGGTCCTATGCTTGCAGCTTTTGATATAATGATCCTTGTTTTCTCTTCATAGAGTTTTATTTCTGTTCCATATCCTTTACTGGCAAGAAGAGCTGAGATGTAGGCTGTCTTGCTTGGTGATAGTTTTCCGTAACCAACATCTATTCCTGCTCTTCTTGCTGCTTCCTTTAAGTCTATTAGTCCATCAGGCCATAACGTTACTTGTATTATCTTTACATCTGATGGCATCATTTTTACGAATTTAGTGAATTTTCTTTCATCCCCTCCAAGTTCTAGTACATTGTCTATTGCTAGGATGTTTGGTCTAACTTCCCATAATAACCTGGTTAATCCGTGTAGCGTTATGTCGTCGTATTTTAGCTTTACTTTTTCGCCTTCGAGGAGTATAGCTACGTAGTGTGGTACATTGTCTTTACACCTATAGCATATGATGTCCACTCCAAGTACTGTTTGCTGTCTTCTAGATTTCATCTACTTCTCCCTTAACGTATTTTAAGGCGAGTTCTCTACTAATATCTATCCTATATCGTTTTTTAAAGAACTTAATGACGTAGTTGACATCTCTTTCAAGAAGCTGAGGGGCACTTGGATGATCTTTTTCTACGAATTGGGGCCAATCTATTATGTAGGGTTCTTCGTTTCCATTGCTTACTTGTATCATGATATTGTATTCGCTTAAGTCTCCATGTACCACGCCTACATCTAGGTATGCTTTTCTTATAGTTTCTAGGATTTTCCTTAGTATTTCTAATGGGTTTATTGCCTCTTTGTACCTGTATAGTTCTATTCCTTCGATGAATTCTGTAACTACTACATGTCTACTTCTACCAAGGGGTTTTGGTACTCTTGCTTTAACTTTATAGAGTTCATCTAGTACTTTATATTCTCTTTCTGCAGCAATTTTTGCTTGTAGAAGCCATGGGTACTCAGATTTTTCTGCTGCATATGTTCTTACTCTCCTTATGTGTTTGAAGCTTGTACGTCCTGCTCTATGGAATTTAACTATTACTTTTTCATTAGCTGGAGTTAATCCTTCATATACGTCGCTTTCCTTGCCCACACTCATTTTATCTCCAAGTGCTGCGAGTACTCCTCTTTCAACTAGGGTCCGTAGAGCCAGACAGTCGTATCCTAGATATGTTAAGCAGTATCCGACATAGCTACCTGTTCTCCTCTTTATTAATTTAAGTTTATTTAACTTAAGTAATGAGTAATTGAGTAGGTTTGGAGGTAGTCTAGTCTCTTTATCGATGATTTCTATTGCCACATACTCGTATCTAGGCATGTATTTCTCTATTGTTAGTAGTACCTTGAAGTCCCTTTCATTTAGTTGTCTGTATATGTATGCTATTTTCAAGAGCTGTTAACCATTAAATTAATCTTTTCTTCTAGCATTTTAATCTTTAACGTTTATAAAGGGTATCTAAGATTAGTGCTATTAAGTGTTTGAATAATGCTTCGTCTTATTAGTACTTTTCGGAGTAGGTCTTATAATCCCCTTATTAAACTATTCTATATAGGTGATTTATTGTGGTTAAAGTAGGTAGCGAAGGTAGGTGGACTAAGCCCGGAATATATGAGGAGAATGGAACGTTAATTGTTGTTGGAGATGAATATATTCAACGTGTTGTTCAGGCTTTGGCTTCCCCAACTAGGCTTAAGATACTTAGATACCTAATGGATAGTGAAGCTGATGTAGGTCAAATAGCTAATATTATTGGTCAAAGTAAAGCGAATGCTAGTGCTCAAATTAGGAAGCTAGAGGAAGCTGGACTTATTAGGACAAGCTATAGGCCTGGTCAGAGAGGTGTAAAGAAGATTTGTAAAAC
>CAYPZO010000074.1:0-7906 GCA_964415135.1 uncultured Desulfurococcales archaeon
GGATTAACTTTATCTCAAGCAATTGAACAGGCTATAGACTTATGGATGCATAATCCGATATACATAGTTAACGATGTAGATGTAAATAATAGAGTATTCCTGGAAATAAAAAAAGACCTAGACAAATATAAGGGAAAATACATTGTTATAGCTCATGGTAAGTTTCTTGGAGCATATAGTAACTTGGAAGAAGTTGCTAAAGTACTCTCAAAACAAAAACCTAAGGTTAAACATGCAATAGTGTTCAAGGTAGGCTATGATGATAAAGTTAAGAGGGAACTTGAATGGTTAGGAGGATCTATAGAGTTAAAAACTGTATAAAGTATAAAGAAAGCACCTTAAGCTCATATCCAGTATTAAAAGTAAAATTATATAATGTGATGTTTGAACCTTACGGAGAACTTGAATTACAAGTAGATACTGGCTTTGAAGGTTCAATACTACTCAGGACAGAGGATTACGTATTCTTTCAGGTTGGTGAACTTCCTCGTGATTATTGGAGAATGTATAGGACATTAAGTGGTAATATTATAATGAGAGTTGCAAGAGCAATAATGGAAGTTAACGGTCAAAGACTTGGAGTTTACGTAGAATCACCGTTATATGGTGGTGGCAAGAACCTTATAGGAAGAGAGGTCATTAATGACCTGATACTAGTACTCGATGGTCCTAAGAATGAATGTTGCTTAGCTTGACCTCATTTAAGGTATTTTGTCATATATGGTGAATTTTGTGGTCTAAAGTATCCATGCTTTCTATAATATTCTCTTACACCTATTCCTGAAAGTATTAGCATTTTCCTTGCATCAAATTCCTCTACTGCTATTCTCTCTGCTTCCCTTAGCAACTTGCTACCCCAGCCCTGATGCTGCCATTCGAATAATGGTTTAGCTCCAATGGGTACCTCGGGTCCATAAACATGTAGCTCTCTTATTATCATCGTCTTATCATCTATTTCAGGTCTATGAGCTTTATCTGAAGGATATCTAAGTCTGAGAATGCCAACAATTACATCGTTAATGGGATCCTCAACTGCGAGGAATATTTCAACACCACTACTTGCTTCATAGGTTTCTCTAGTTATTCTTAAGTTCTTGGGATCCGCATAGACCCCTTCCTTCCAGAACTTTAATCCTGCTTCACGAAACCTAATCTCCTTAATCTTAATGCCTTTCTCAAGTGCCCTCTTCTCTACAAGCTTCCTTAAATCACCTCTCCTTGGACCTGCAATAATGTATTTTGCTGGTACATCTCTTTGAACCCTCATAACACGGACCCACTTTGGTATGTAGCGATACATTTCAGAAATTAATTCTACGGCTTCCTCGTCGGTTAAAGCCTTGTATTCGCCCTTCTTCCACATTTCATATAGCTTTGTACCCTCCATAACGAGTGTTGGATATATCTTTAACATATCTGGCATAAAGTCTGGATCACTAAATATCGTCTTAATCATCTCCAAGTCTCTATCAAAATCGCTTCCGGGTAGGCTGGGCATTATATGATATACTATTTTGAATCCACAATCCTTTAGTATTCTTGTCGCCTCAATAGTATCCTTAACCGTATGTCCCCTTTCAACCTTCTTTAGTATGTCATCGTAGATCGTTTGAACTCCCAATTCAACGCGTGTTGCTCCAAGTCTTAGCATTCTATCTGCTTGCTTCTCCTTACCCCAATCAGGTCTAGTTTCAATAGTCATGCCAACACAACGAGCTATTGCATGCTCGTTCCTAAGCTGAGCATCCTCTAGGTAAACGAATTCACTTGGAGGATTAGGGTCAGGGAATCTATTCATAGCTTCAAGAGCCATTGTTACAAACCATTCCTGGTAATCAAGAGGCATTGCTGGAAAAGTACCGCCCATAATTATTAATTCTACCTTATGTATTGGATGACCTAGTTCACTATAGGTCTTTAACCTTACATGTACTTGCTTGTATGGATGAAAACCTGCATAGATTGCCCTCATCAGTGCTGGTTCTTCACCATAATAGCTTTGAGGAGTACCATATTCAGGACCGCCAGGACAATAAATACATTTACCATGGGGGCATGGATAGGGTTTCGTCATTATAGCTACAATAGTAACTCCAGAGAGTGTCCTTACGGGTCTCTTAAGCCTACCCAACTTACTTCTAATTTCCTCAATTGATTGCATTTGACTTGTCATTTCTACTCCTTTACCCCAACTACATAGTAGTTATCAGGCATTATTTTAGTTCTAATCTTTAAACCACCATACTCTAATATCTTAAACCCAGCAGTAACTATAAGCTTTCTTAATTCTCTTGGAAGAAATAAATGATAATACCTATAGAGAACCCTACCCTTATGCCTCCAAGGAACAATGACATCACCTATAGACTTCTTCCTGCCAATTAACCTAAGCAATATATTCTTAAGAAAATGTTTTAAGAACCTTAACTGAACTAAAGACCATACCGTAGCTATTAATACCCCATTACTCTTCAATACCCTATAAACCTCCCTCAATGCATTAGCTCTACACTCTAATGACGGTAAATGATGAATAGTCGCTATATGCAACACCATGGATACACAATCGTTCCTTAACGGCATATACTCCATATCAGCTTGAACCACATCGACTAGCTGATAAACGCCTTTTCTAATAGCCCTCTTACGCACTATTACAAGCATAGACATAGAAATATCCATAGCCAATACATTATTATTCCCCATCAATGATATGGCTATGGAGTATTGTCCTGGACCGCAACCTACATCACAAATCCAACCCTTCCTATCATATTTACGAATCAGTTCAACTACTTGAGGCCAAGGCCTTATTCTTGAATAAGCATAACTTGAAGCTATTTCATCAAATACCTCCATAACCTTAACCTTCACATGAACCGCATTATGCATACTTCTAAACTCCGATCACAATATCAGCTAAATTCATTATTTAAACTTAAAACTCGTGAAGATATAGATCATGGAAATAGATTGAATCGAAAAAATATTTGTGATTGATTAGGTAATAGGTATGAAAGCATATCTTTATGATATTATAGTTTTAGTTCTTAATACTTCTCCATTCTTATAGACTATTTCCAGTTCTAAGACGTATGTAGCTCCATCCTCCACCGTCAAATGCAGTATTGGTTTAAATGATACTAATTTTCCGTTAACATACCATTTATACAATACAACGTTATTGTAATCTAATAGTACTGGTACGGCTATAAATGTGTTATTTTCTTCAGGTGCTCCATCTAGGTATATACTTGCTTTACATTGACAGTATTCAAGGCTCTCAAGCATAGCACATGGTAAGTAGAATCCCTTGAATAGTATTAATAGCTTATGTACAGGCTTAGCCGAATTGATTTTGATAAGCACTTCACATCCTTTCGTTAAGGTAACGTATTTATTGTCATCATATTTTACTAGCTCAGTAGCCTCCTTATCACCAGTTAGAACTTTTATTGATCTAATCGGCTTAATTCTTAGGGGTTTTAATGTTACAAGTCCTAGTGCCGACAACTTGCAAGGTCCATGGAACTTTAGTTTTACTAACAATTCTTCACTATGTCGACTAATCTTTATCGGCAATATGTAGTTATCCCAATAATCTGAATGAGGCCATAATGTTCCAACTATCTTCCACGTATCACCGTACTTAACATATACAGCTATAGGTCCCTTAATGACATCATCATCATTTACTCTTAGGGCAAGATAAGCGATTCGTTTATCGTAGTTTTGAACATTAAACTTCGGTATAACTTCATCTCCTGTATAGAACTCATAGTATTCATTATCATTACTAAAGTCCTTAACTTTTTCCACATCAAGTTTAGTACCGTTAACAAGATAGACTTCAGAAGGATAAAGATTAACCTTAAACCCTACAGGGGCTGATGGTCCAATACTATTAATTAATAGCCCTAGGTAGTTATTATATTCATTTTCTATAACATATGCCTTAATCATATCTATATAGCTTGTATAATTCTCATATTCTCTTAAAGCTAATGTTATCTCTTTACTACCACCAACATCTAAGATTACACTATCATAAACTTCCAGTTTCTTTCTATACTAATTTAATGGTAATACGAAATTCCACGATAATGCTCCAGGCATGATGTTACAAATTCTTGCTTCATCATAATAAAGTGTTGGGCAACCTCCACCACCACTGGTTCAAGAACATCGACATCCACATAATCCCATACAATCTTGGACCATGTAGAATTATCATATGCATTTGCGAAATTTGTAATCGCCTTTGAGAAGCCAGAACCCGTAGGGGCATTTATGTGTGCGTATGTATATGCAGTTATGTACACATCAACTGAATATAGGTGATCATAGCAGAA
Organism: uncultured Desulfurococcales archaeon; assembly: GCA_964415135.1. Taxonomy (GTDB): domain Archaea; phylum Thermoproteota; class Thermoprotei_A; order Sulfolobales; family WANQ01; genus CAYXRT01. The sequence continues at coordinate 4,353 of CAYPZO010000074.1, forward strand.
TGCTACATCTCCGTCCACGAGGAAAGGAGCAGCGTTATAAGCTACTTCAGAACTTCCTGGTGGAGGACTATGGGTCTTTGAGCCTACAGTTGCTATTCTACCTTCATTTAAATCCTCACAGTAAACTTCTATTCTTAGATAAGCTTCAACATCAATACTACCACTGGTAACAACTGCTTGCTCTAATATTCTCCCATAAAGTATATATTTAAATATCACAGTATCCCATACGCCATTTACGCACTCACCATAACATGAACCTATAAATCTAACTTTAGCTTCATCATCGCCTACTCCTGGAGCTCCAACTATGCTACAAGCTTTCAAATCAATAATCTTTCCACCATCACTATAAGTGGCAATATCGTCTTCATTCCCCTCAATAATATAAGCTCTTGGACTATCAGGGTAATACCAGGTATAACTCATTACTAATACTGATGACAAGATAATACTTACTAATACTGCTAATGCAGTAAGGGAAATAATTCTCTTCATACCACCCAACCCCTCAAGATATAAGATTGAGAGAAAAAATAGCGCTCAACGCTTAAGAAGTCCTGGTGATATCGTGCACTTAAAGCATAGATATACCTTATGCATAGCGTTAGCTATTCTAATTCTAGTATGTTTATCTTATATACTACTACAAAAAAGTCCTATGAATAAAATAGGTGAAGGAAACATTGATTATTTACTAAATTATGCATTAAAATACTGTACATATGATAAACCTCAACTCCACTTATGGTATTTTGGAGAAAATAATGTGTTCTTAGTATTGACCATCCCTGCAGGTACGTTTAAAGAGAATTATACTATTAAATCATTAACAATAAGTTTCCAAGACATTAATATACTCATAAAGTTTAATCACTCTATACCTATTCCATTCTGGAAGCATTGCAGAACGGGGTTTATAATAAATACTACAAAACTAAGTAATCTCACAAAGAACACCGTCTATACTTGTTCAACAACTATATTTATATGCTCTCATTGGTTCGCCTTTGATCAGCTCCTTGCCGACTATATATCATGTACCGTATATAATGTTCTAGGTCTAATTGAATTACCACTTACAGTAAGAGTACATTATAAAATTCTAGAGGTAACCCCAGAAGCGACATTTACAGTAAACTTGACCTCTAAGCCTAATAATAACACCTATTATTACATAATAAGGCTTAGTAAACCATATAAAATAATTGATATAGATAATAAGGTAATAACCTATGTATTTTATAGAGAGCTTATAGAACGCATATACTGTAATGCATACTTCGAGGAAATTAGAGGCTTAGGATTTAGGGGGATATTTCATATATGTCCTACATGGTTTTACGGGCTACAACCTCAGGAAGCTGTTTTCGCAAGAGAAATTATTAATAGTACAGGTGTTATGATTTGGAGAGATCAAGGAGTCTTTACAGGTTATGGTCATATGTTACATGTGCTTATGACCTTCAGCAACGACTACGATGGTGTAATGTATCTACTTAGAAATTCTAGAGGATGGTTTTATCAGAATGTAACGGTTAAAATATGTATTATAGGACTCCCTATGCCAGCTGCCGTGCTAACTGCTGAAAGCGTTCATGGTAAAGAATTAAGGGTTCCTGTAGCTGTATTCTTGACAGGAGAAGGCATTGAAGATTATTTGATGAAGGTTATCAAGCAAACAACTCCTCTCAAATCAAGCCATTAGCGGGAAAAATCGCTAAGAAAGAAACTTATTTTTATGCATAATATGAATCAACTGGAAGGTTATAATTCAATCTTTACTAGCAATAATTTTTAATATCTGGATATTCTTGTACGTTAGCTGGCAGGGATTAATGATAAGGTGTTGCATTATACTTGATTTATTCGGTACTTTAACTGATCTTGAATCTGATCGTCAAGCACATGAAATTATATCTAGGAAGCTCTCAGAAATACATGATAAGGCTTTTGAACCTATTGAGCACTTAAGGCTCTATGATGAACTTATTTATAGTTCACGTGAGCCTCCATTAACTAGTAAGGAAGCTGTATGGCAAGCTCTTGTAATGCTCTCAAAGAGTAAGAACTTTAAGATACGTGTAGATAGAGACTTTGTCTATAGGCTTCATCGTGAAATACATATAGAGGTTTCAAAGCTCTATAACGATGTTCTATCCTCCTTGAATAAAGCTAGGAGTCTATGTAGATATATAGTGCTTGTCACCGATGCTGATAGGGACGTAACTGAGGAGATGCTGAAAAAGCATGGAATATACGAATACTTCGATAGGATAATTATTGGTGAAGAATATGGTACGAGAAAACCCGATGCTAAATTATTCATTAAGGCTATTGAGGGACTAGATGTTGATAAAAACCTATGCTTCATGATAGGTGATTCTTGGAAGGATGTTGAAGGAGCAAAAAACGCAGGCTTAAGAGCAGTACTCATCTTAAGGAGAAAAGATATTTTAGAGAAACTTAAGGTAAAGCCAGACTATATAGCAAGTTCATTATCTGATGCCTTGAATTTTATTGAGAAATATTTAACTAATGCTATGTGCTAGTGTATTCCTCAGGGGATGGAATTTGAATGAACAATACATTGAATTTCTTAAAAGTCGTAGAAGTATTAGAGTGTTTAAAGACGAGGAATTGGATTTAGACACGATACTTAAGATACTAGATATTGCTAGATGGGCTCCAAGCGCTAAAAATGCCCAGCCATGGGAGTTCATAATAGTTAGGAATAAGGAAACGTTGAAGAAGCTTGGAGAGTTATCTCCTGCAACAAGACCAATACTTAACGCTTCAGCAGCAATAGTAGTAATTACTGATCCTGGAGTGGCTCCAGTTACCTATCAAGTTGATGGTGCTTGTGCAACCATGTATATACTATTAGCTATACATGCATTGGGTTTAGGTGGTGTATGGATTAATGCGTTAAGATATCAAGATGAAATAAGAGAACTATTGAAGATACCTGAAAATAAGGTACCAATAGCTATAGTAGCTCTTGGTAAACCAGCTGAAAAACCTAAGCCAAAACCTCGTAAAGATGTAAAGGAAATGACATACCTAGAATACTATGGTAATAAAATTTAAGGTGAATAAGTTATGAGGATAGCGGTATTATCAGATTCTCATGATAATTTAATTAAGCTTAGAAAAGCTGTTGACGTTATTAGTAGAAGTGATGTTGATTTAACCATACATTTAGGAGATATAATATCTCCCTTCTCACTTAGAGAGTTAGCTAAGCTTGAGTCCGAGATCATAGTTATTTATGGTAATAATGATGGAGATAAAATGCAATTAGCTAATATTGCTCGTGAGAAGGGCATTACAGTAATAGAGCCTCCCTACGAAATGGAATTAAAGAACAAAAGGATATTCTTAATGCATGGATGGAAGAGTAAGGTGTTTACGAGAAGCATTGCCGAGTATATTGCATCTTCAGGTAAGTACAATGTAGTTATGTATGGTCATACACATGAAGTTGATGTTAGGAAAATAATGAATGGTAAAGTATTATTACTAAATCCCGGGGAAGTATTTGGTATGTTAAG
>CAYPZO010000075.1:0-7856 GCA_964415135.1 uncultured Desulfurococcales archaeon
GAGGGTTGCTGAACGTATATACTTAAACTCCTTAAAGAAACTAATTAAAGGCGAGGTAATCAGTGAGAAAATCTTTAGAGGATGGTTAAGAGACATGAATAAGAACACATTAAAGGAAGCTTACGAATGGGGTACCGAACTAGCGGAAGTATTTAGGAGTGAAGCACCTACAAAATAGCCGTTACAATGACCCTAGAGCAACTACAGTTATATTCATATGTTTACGTATTAAGCAGAAAGAATTCTTTGAGTACTTACATATATGATGCGGGTAAACCGAATTACATATATGCCTAGATGAGAAGCCTTATAACGGGTACCTAATTGATTAAAGGCATACGCCTAAGAAACTTTAGAGGAGTAATTAAGGGCGATTTAAGGCTATCTCCACTAACCATACTGATAGGACCGAACAACTCAGGAAAAAACAACTATACTTGAAGCACTACTACTCCTCCATGGACTTAACAAGGATATTGCTGGTATATACTCATTAGATATATTCTCTAGATTGCATAGAGTACTCAAAAGCGAGGGTTTAGATCACTTGATTTATGGTTATGGAGCTAAGGTAAAGAATGCTGTGATCACTTACTTGATTAGGGATAAGTATAGACATATAGCTATCTATGTAGATGGTAAGCGTATACTTTTCTACTTTGTACTAGGGAACAATCAAGACCTAACAGATAAGTTACTTAATGCAGACCCTGATGTATTAAAAAGCATGGGGAATAAGATAGCCCGAATAATTAGGTTCAGTGCTAGTGGTGGTTTTAATCCATTTCGATTATGTAATGTTTTGTTCGTTTGTTATGATAGGTTTAGGGATGATTACTATAACTACATTTATAGAGTGTGGACTGACTTAGCTAATTCTGGAATTACGTCGAAGGTTGCTTCTGAGGTTTCTAAGGTTGTTGCTGAGGACTTCATCGACATACTTGCTGAGCCTTTTGGTGGTATTCCTTCCTTATTTATGTATAGGTCTGATAGGTTTAGGGTTAGGGTTAGTGATTTGGGTGATGGCATTCAGACTCTCATAATATCTATGTTACTTACTGAATATCTTAATCCGGACATAATTCTTTGGGATGACGTTGAGTCACATATGAACCCCAGGACACTCCAGTATCCTTCCCTATGGCTTTCAAACCTTGTGGAGAGAGGTAAGCAGGTGGTCCTCACCACCCATAGTTTAGAGGCAGCTACAACCATAGCAAGAACGGCACGTAATGCTAGTATAGTAAGGCTTGAGCTAATAAATGGTGAGCTACGCCCCCAATACTTTAGCGCTGACGATGTAGATAGGTTGAAGGATCTAGGTATAGACGTGAGAGCATGAAGGTAAGATTTACAGACCCTTCACATAGGCTTAGTTAAGATTTAGTAGGTTTCGCTAAGAGATTAAGCATTATGAATGCTTTAGTAATGGAACCCGTGAAGAGTAGAGCATTGATAGTGGTGGCTAATGGGTCACCAGATAATAGGGTATTGCTCATATTAACACATACATTAGATGGAGAGAAACACATAGATATTGCGTTCCCGAAACACAAGTCGGTATCTATTTTTGATTACATACATAGATATGTGACACTAGGGTATGAATACATACTCATAGTTATTGATCAATGTTCTAGTTAGCTTCATATCTCATCACTAAATCGTAGAGTTTATCTACCAGATCATCCCAAGTCCTGGCTTTCAACTTAGCTTTAAGCTCCAGTAACTTCCAATACCTATCCTCCCTAAACGTAATACTCTTAAACCCCTTCAAAGGCATTCCAGATACCAAGTAAATAATGGTAAAACAAGTATTACCCGATACAAAATGAGACAGAAAGCTACGAAATGTTATATTCTAAAGATTCTGCCCCCAAATATATGGGAGGTATTTTAATAAGTTATGTGGTTTTAATTACTTGCTAGGTGTTGGGGTTTGAGGCTAAAGGTCTTGGTTGCGGTGCTTGTAATTACTCTGGTTATCTCGGTGGTGTTCTGCTTTAAGTTTTATAATGAGTTAATGTATGTGAGGTTAAGTTCTTACCGGAGTGATGTTGATGGTTTGGTTAGGTTACTTAGGTATTCCTTGGACTGTATTGATGCGTTGATATGGGGTATCGAGTCATGGATCAATTCTAGCGATACTGGTGAGTTACGTGTTTATGTAGGTGCCCACCTACATCACGCTACTAACTACTTAAGTATGGCTGAACGCTACGCATCTAAAATAGACTACAATACCTACGCAGCAGTAAGTGAGTTAGAGGTACTACTACATACATGGCTCAATAAACTTAATGAGAACCCGGACAAGACATTCAACTTCCTTAAGAACGCATTAAGCGATACCAAGGAGTTAAGGGAGGCACTGAACACATTAATAAATCAGTACATGGAGGTAAGTAATGGCGCTGAAGTAGAGAACATACAGCCCGTAGTCAGTGAGTTGAGAGATTTAATACATGAGTTACAGAGCGATACAGACAGTGAATTGGCTTAAACTCAAGTATATAAAGGAGTTCTTAATATATCTCAATGTAGGTGTTCTACATGGCTATATACTTAATTGAGTTATGGATACCTAAAGAAGGCATGGAGGGTAAGTGCTTAGAGATTAGTTCTAAGGTCTTAGATTACGTAAGAAGAAATAGAGAGAGGTTTAAGGAGTTAAAGACCTTAAGACTCCTACGTGTCTTCATTGGCGGTAAGCCATGGTGGGTAACGATTCAAGAATATGATGATCTTAAGTCTATGGAGGAACTAGACAAGAGAATAGTTAACGTTAAGGAATACATGGGACTCATAATGGAGTGGAAGAAATGTATAGAGCATAAAGAAAGCAATGCACTACTCCTAATGGACCTCTTAAGAGATAAATGGATAGAGGATTAAGCCGAATTTTATGATGTCCCATATCATCAAGGAGATATTAAGAACGGATATTGTACTTACATTAATCACTAGTTGCCTAAATATTTGGTCACATTCCTAGTACTTATAGACGTGAATCCTAAGACAAAAAGCTGTTAGTTCCTGATTCAGTGTTTGGCCTTTAAGCTAGTCTACCCTCTTAAAATACTCACTAATTTAGGCTCTTTTTTCACTATTTTGTAAAGTTCTTTAATGCCCCTAGCCGTAATTATGTTTAAAACGTTTTCTAAATCTCGTGCTTCACTTCTTATAAAGCTTTTAGCGTTACTTAATGCTTCCTCATTCGGTACGATTATAAATATCTCGGCCCCTTTCTCATGGGCTTTCCTAAGTCTTTGTAATACTTTAAACATTTCAGGTTTAGTGACTCGTAATTGAACTTCAAAAGCCTTAGCAATCTTATTATCTTTCATCCAAACTACATCTAATTTAAAAGACTCTATCTGTGCCTCAGTCTCTACCTTATAACCCAAAACCCTGCCAAGTTCACATATGAATTTTTGTAAATCTTTATGAAACTCAATAATTGGACTACTAATTATGTTTTTAATGTGCATTAATATGAATGGCTGTAAGGATATGCAAGGGATGATGAAATGATCCTCACTCTGAAGACTTTTATCTAAGTATTCATGATCTTTAGGTAAGTATATAGTTAATCCTAACCTTGATAACTGATTTAATAACTTTTTATCACGATCTCTTAATACCTTCACCAGAACATCGCATAAGCCTGCAGTCTTTACAATACCGTAACCATAAGCTATTTTATCTAGGAGATCTATAAAATCTTCAAGATCTATCCAAAGATCTACGTATCTTAATTCACCATTTTCAGAAAGAGGTTTGAACCTAATAATATCCTCTAGACAGTATAAAATATCCATGAAATATTCTCTTTCAAACTGTATTAGAAATGATTCTCGACCTATATAGGATTTAAGTTCATCAGCATACTTATCTAGGAAGCAGTATGTCCTTTCCTTAATCTCATTACACTTTTTGATACCGAAGACCTTCTCAAAATGCTTTGTTAAAGGCTTATCATTAACTATGAACGCTAATGCTTTCCCTAATTCGAACTCCCCCTTAGTAAATACTAGGTAAAGGAGGGCGTGATAACGGGCTAAAGCATCACACACTGAGGGGATCCCGCATTCTATACTTGTATACTGATTTTTAACCTTAACAACTTTATCTAAGCTAATGATTGGTGCATAGTACTGTATTCATTTCTAGAAAGCCTAGTAGAATAATGTTGATATGAAATAACCGATATATTTGGAAATAGTCAAATAAGCTCATTCCTAAATACGCACTCAAGAAAAACTGTGGTGCCGATCAAGATAGTATCTAATAAAGGTAAGATTATCGACAAAAATATGTGAGTTTAGGTTAATATTGTTAAACCCGATACTTAAATATAGTTTAAGGTTTCCTTAGGCTTGTAGGCGTATTGAGTGTCCTTAGATAAGAGTATGTTAGGTACTTTAAGCCTCATAATATTAATGGCCTTACTTATTGGTCAGTTAGTACTGCCCATCATACCTATAGACCTAGGTAGCTTTATCGCTAAGGCCCGGGGGATGTCATAATCGTTACAGAGCCTAAAGTATGGGAGGATTATGTTTATACGGTCTCTGGCAACATAATTATTGAGATTGGAGGTAACCTAACGCTAATAAATACTACAGTACCCATGGACTTAAGTAGTAATGGGCAGTACAACATATACGTAAGGCCTGGGAACGCACTACGTGCTGTGGAGAACAGTATTATAGGTACGGCTACATCATATACATACATACTATACGTAGAGGAAGGGGGCATAGCATACATAGAGAATAGTACGATATACGGAGCAGAACCAAGCTTTGAGGAAGGACTTTACGTGAAGGGCAATGGAACACATATAGGCTTATTAAAGGTGATTAACTCAACAGTAAATACGTAATCAATAAAAATCTATGGAGGTTATGCCAGAATAATCAATACATCAATAACGATCACCTACAGTAACTATGACCTATTCTATTTGGGGGATGAAGGATCTCTTTACGTAAGGAAACAACCGTACCAACTAAGTCGGGTGTTACGGCTAAATCAATACTCTATATGACTTATTACGGTAGTAACACAACGGCTTATCTAGATGTATTAAATGCTACAGGTGCCTTCACTAGGCTACTCTAGGATTCTCCAGCTTACACTACTGATAAAGGCTACTTAACAATTAGAAACTCATACTTAAGAACGACCTATAGCTCAGCAGGAGGCTACTATATATACATAAAGTTAAACAACCTCACAATAGTGAATACTTAAGGTAATTGTTCCTGAATCAGCCACCACCCCAGTAATTTATTTTATAATGACTATATGAATACGAACTTAACAATCAAGAACTCTGAGATCTATGGAAGTACATCATCACTTTACCTATACTCACCGATCACTGGTGGAAATGACTGGACTGACGTGAAGGATAATATTCTAGATAGGGGTATATCTATAATCATAGATCCTAAGTTTAACTTTAGTAACTTAGTAATAGACAATGTAGTTAATAGTGAGGGCGAGCCCTTAATATATATTAAAGACTCAACGCCTCCCTTAACAATAACCAATGCCTACCAAGTCATACACGCCAATGCTTTAAGTAATACCACGATAAATGGGCTAGACATGTATAATACTGCTTTACAACTAGTAATAGCCGTGAGCTCGGGTCTTAACATAATCGGTAGCAACTTAACCGTAAACCTCACAAGCTCGGCAGAAGTAGCAACACCTATACTTGCGTTAAGGGATGTGAAAATAACTGTTGAGTACTCTCATATAGATGTTAGACCTCAGATCACGAGAAATACACCGTATACATAGGTCCAGGCTCTACGGTAAGCCTAAAGAACTCAATCGTGAGGACATGTACTAACATAGGCATATACGTATAAGCCAATAATGTATACTCCTTAGGTGAATCCACATTAATAACTAGGAACGTATCTATAGAGATTTTCTACACTAACCACATAATACGGTCATACTATGATAATGAACCATCACTATCTAATACGTACCTATATGATACTGCCAAAGTAACTAAGCAGTTAGCTAAGTCGTTAATTTACATTAATGGTAGATTCATAGCTGAAAACACATACATGGATATAGCGGCAACAGCACCAGCAACCACTACATACTTCACAATACTCTATATAGCCGGTTATGATACTGAGGTAACGTTTAAGGGCTCTACCTTAATAGCAAGGGATGGTAGTGCTATTTGGGTAAATAATGAAGATGCTAACGTAACCGTTATAAATTCCTTATTGAACATGATTACTACATACATGAATAGGCTTTACCAGGCGGTAATGGTTCAGAGAGTTAATTACTTAAACATAACTAATAACATGGCTTTCGGTCTTGGTGCAGGTTATAGCTTAGGTTTCGTAGTTATAGATTATGACATGAATGGTTCTATGGTTGACGATAAAGTCAAAGGTGTAGTGTTTGGAACTAATGGCACTTATGCCTGAAACACCATGACTGTTGATGATGGCTTCCATGAAATTAAGTTACAACCATAGGTTGTGCAGGAAACCTCAATGAGACTAGGTACGTGTATAAAGTATCTAACGTACATCCGTACGTAAGTATAGTGTCCCCAAGTAATTACGCGTGGGTTTCAGGGGTTGCCTATCCAATAACCATATATAACGGTGATATCAACCTAGATAACTTAAAGATATATGTCAACTGGGTATTGAAACAAACACTATTTGACGATGTAACCATCGGGTACGTAACCTATAGGTTAGACACTAAGGAGTACGCTAATGGCAGTACTGTTGAGGTAAAGGCAGTACTCACGGACCTTGGTGGCTTCTCGGACTACGACTTAGTCTACGTTAAGATAGATAGCGAACCACCATACGCAGAAATAACGTACCCCGCAAATAACAGTATTATTGGTGCTTCAACTAACGTAACTATAGACGTGGGTGATGCATTAGCATTTTTCTCACGCAGAAGTATACCTAAACGGTACTTTAGTGAAGAACACTACTGTCTCAGGAATTCAGAACGTTACGTTAGATTTATCAACATACCCGTACAACTCAACAGTTGAGGTTGAGTTAATAGCTTATGATGAGGCGGGAAATACGAACTCTACAGTAATGTACTATACCGTAGATAACTTAGGCCCCTCCATAAACATAACATCACCACCAACAACAGTAGTTAAGGACACTGTATGGATAAATGCTGCAGCCAATGACACTAACTATGTCACTAAGATAGTAATCTACATCAATAACACATTAGTCTATTACGAGGAGTATAACTCCTTAGAAGCCAACATATCATACCTATGGGACACAACACAATACGATGACGGAAAGTATAATGTGACCGTAGTTGCTTACGATAGTTTAGGCAATGTAGGTAGTGAAACCAAGTTCTACTACATAGATAATTTACCACCACCAATACCTGAACACTACATCACAGCCCTACTAGCACTAATAACGGCTAGCATAATCACCTGCATACTCTTAAGGAAAAAGCATTAGGGTCAGTAAACTTTAAGGCATAATCAAAGCAGTATTTTTAATTACTTAATCTTCAGCACCTAGCATACCCTCATTATCATTACCTCAACCTCCTGGCTAGGATAATCTCTTTACCTATTACTTCATGAGGTATTAAGCCCTTAACGTATTCCTCATATACATGGTTACTTACGTAGAGAATAGCACTGCTAAATCCCTTACGCTTAGCTAAGTTAAGTACGTAGTTTAAGGAGTCTTTAATGAGTGTTTCAGACCTAACCCATAAGAACACCCTAGCTACGTCCTGTAAGCCCCATAAGGACTCTATAAGGAAGACCGTGTCAAGGCCCCTCACATACC
>CAYPZO010000076.1:0-2547 GCA_964415135.1 uncultured Desulfurococcales archaeon
TACTAACACCAAACGAATTCAACAAACTAGTAAACAAAGGCATATACAAGAAAACAATAAAAATCTATCCATAGACAATTCTAAAACCATAAACAAAACAATAAACTCCATAAACAAACAATTATAATCTAACCTACTAATTGTAAAAAGCTAACACTTAAAATATATAACACCATTAACCTACAATATAGAAAGAGGAGGAAGCTTATGGGCATCTCAGTACTACTACCAGTAGTAATAATACTAGCAGTAACAATAGCAATAGTATTCTGCTTCATAGGAATAATAATGAACTGGTGGAGCATAATACCAGGAAAAGCAGAATCAGTCTTCATATACCCAGACTCATACATAAAAGAAGAATCAAACAGCAAAATAGTACACATACACATAAAAAGCAACATAAAACCACAACTATTCATAAAAGCAGTAAAAGTAGGAGTAAAAACCTTCTACTACGACTCAATGAATGTAGAGAAAGTAGAACAAGGAGAGGCAAAGAAAATAGAGGGTAGAGGAATAGCATTAACACCAGGAACAATAGCATGGATAACAGTAAACATAGGAAACTACAACCCACCAGCGCTAGCAGGAACAACAGTAGAAGTAGACATAATAACGGAAGAAGGATTTATATATAAGGGCACAGCAAGAATAATTGGCTAATCAATCATAAAAATAGTGTCTACAAATTATTCAACACTTAGTTTATTTAATCAAAATCGATATCCTGAATGGTATGATTCCGAAAATAAGTAATATATAATTTACTAAGGCCGTCAGAATACAAAGAAGTAAATATCTAATTTTCATGTTTAAAGCAAGTATTATATATAGAAGTGTCACGGGCATAATGTAATACCAATCAACGTCCCCGTGAATTAGAGACATTAGCGCTCCCCACGCACATAACGTTAACATATAATTTCTCATATCTTGACTATTTCTCGAGGAAATAATTCTTGTTGTCTTATATACTAATAGGGGTATAAGAATGTACCAGATAGGAGATCCAGCACCTAATCTCAGTACTATATATTTACCTATGATCTTGGCGTTTTCTAGCCCTATTATATCCTTTATGGTTCCCTTGGATAATACTATTGTAATAGGCGAACAGTAATTCCATATGCTTAGTTTAAACTGCAATGTAGCGAGACCATTGATTATTAAAGGAAGCGTTGGCTCATGTCTTAACATCATATATTTTATCATCTTTATATGATGATATACTGAGGCATAGACACCTCCATAGATAATATCTTGCATATATGTTAAGAGATAAGTTAGTATAATTAACAATATGAAGAGTATGCATGATTTAATGTTATTTTTCCGCAATGATAAATAAGTGATAAAAATAAACCATGGTGTAAAAACATATAACGTGTTCATTTTAGAAGCTAAAGATAATCCCCACATTATAGATGCCATAACACCATATTTTAATTGTTGTACTCCAATATACTTTAAGGTAAAATATATTGCCCATAACATTAGACATAGTGCTATCGGATCTAAAAGCGCGTGCCTATGTACATTAATAAATATAGTATCTGTCATGGGTAATAGTGTTGCTAAGAGAGCTATTACAGAGTTACCATTTACTTCAAGGATAATAGAATAAAAGCATAGCAACGAAAGGATGTAACATATAATTGAAATTAGATGAGGATCACCGATAATAGTTGATAACCCTATTAAGTATTTTGCAAGGGGGGGATGTTCGTAGTTATAATACAATGGAGGAATTCCGTTGATGTATTTCATGCCAGCTTCAATATATATCCTCTCGTCTCCATATATCGGTGCTGCCATATTGTTAGATGTATATATTATTAAAAAAGATATTAACAGTATGATTAAGACGTGAAAGCTTCTTCGCGTTATTTTATCCCTTATGTTTAATATTATTTTCTTTATTCTCATCCTGTACATTGTACTGTTGCTGGATATACGTTACCTGCACTAGTATAGATCTTTATTGAATATGTAGCTCCTACTGTAGCGGTCTTATTGAGCGTAACAGTTAATGTTGTATCCAGTCCTGGGGTTATGACGAATGTTGTGGTATTTGTTCCTAGGACACCTGCTTCAATTTTTGTGATTTTAGCTGAAGCTGTTCCTTCGTTTCTTACGTGTAGATATAATACTTTGCCAACTATATTTGAATCAGGTAGTACCTTCAATGCTTCTGTAGTTCCAAATGTTCCCCATATTCCCATTATCCATCCTACTACTGCTATTGCGATTGCTACTGCTACTGCTACGATTATGACTGTAGCTATAACTGGGCTAATACCCTTCTTTAACCTATACATAACGGTCTCCCCTCTATGTCTCGTTCCCTAGATTAACTTTCAGATATATAAAGTTAGTGTTAAAGATTAAGGTGATAATAGTTTTTTGAGTAGTCTTAAGTAATATATTTGGTTAAGGTAATCGTGTTGAAGGATATACTTAATATTATAGTGATGTTTTATCTACCTTAAATGTTATGTGCATACGTATGTTTAGTGGATATGTATAGGTTTTGAATTGAAGATA
>CAYPZO010000076.1:2647-7849 GCA_964415135.1 uncultured Desulfurococcales archaeon
CATGCACATCCTGATGGTTATGGTAATTGTTAATAACCATGCACTCTAAGTAGTGTACTCTGGAAGACAAGTGTTAGGGGGAGTAAGGTTTTCCCCGAGCAGTTTCTGCTAGGAGTAGGTACAGGTGCATGGTTACATATTGAACACATATTACATTATCTAGTATATTATTAAAAAGGGAGAAGAGTTGTTTATGTTTGTGCTGTGGTGTATGTTATTGTTCCTCCTTCTCCATTTTCTACGCGTATCTTTAGTTTTTCAATGTTATTAGCGTCTATTTGTATTGGTGCAGTATCTGTATGTGAGTCTATGATTATTCCCTGTAGTCCTAGAAGTTCTGCTATATCCTGCAGTATTCCTGGTAACTTTACTTGTCCCTGAGCTTCCTTTACCTCAATTACCTTATACTCTCCATCCACGTAAATAGTTAATGTTTCTAGGTTTTCTATTAGGTATACCTTATTGTCTTGAGTTGTGATTATTAATAATGTCTTTCTGCCAAATACGTCTTTTACATTTGTTATTGTTGCTTCCGTTAATGGTCTACTTGCTCCTGAGACTAGTATACGTTTTGCCTTAACTTCTACTTTTGTTATTATATCGCTTTCACTTAGTATATACATGCGCGCTAACTCGCTTCCACTATACACTAATTGATATGAGAGCTTATTCTTACACTCCTTTAATGCTATAAGATGATTATCCTCTGAGACCTTCACATATGCAAGTAAAGGTACGTCAAGTAACTCGGTATCAGCTTTACTTAGTTTAATAAAGTTAGCTGTTGCTAATCTATATTCTAAGTCTTTATCTTCTCTGAATAGACCAATGAAACCAATAATATAGATGTTATCTACGTTGTTTGGTAAGAACCTCCAATTATCACAATCCTTTAACTCTATGGATTCAATATTATCATAATCTATGGAGACCACACTAGGCTTACACTCATCAATTTTATAAGGTTCTATAGCTTCCTCGATCTCAGGTTTAAAGTCTTTAATAACTATTTTCCCTTTAAAATCTCCCTCTATTAAAGGTAGTAACCCTATGTATAAATGAACTTCTTTATCGCCATCGCCGTTTATTATAGCTGTTAATGATGATTGTTCAATACTATTTTCATCAATTTTGATATTATGTGTACTAGTTATAACTGTGTTTTCCCTTACAAGCTCTTCATCAATGTAAATCGCTTTTACAGGTAGATTCTCAATCTCTATGTAGTACCAGAACCACCATTCTTCTCTCACCTTAATGTAATAATCATATTGTTCGCCGTCTACTCCTTCATCGGGTAAGATTATTTTAATATGGTGACTACCACTAATGGTTATGAAATCACCATTACTTAAGTATATAGTACCACTAGCGTCTTCAGTATCAAATTCCAATGTACCCATTAATTTAATAGGATAATCTGATTCTACAGATGTGGTAAATGCAGGTGAAGTTATGTTTAGTTTGAGATCTTCTATATCTGCTTCCTCAAACATTCTTATGACTTCATATACATTGTCGTTCTTTAGTATTGCTATTGCTTGATGTATATTGAGTGTAGTATTGATAGTTATTCTTCCTAAAGTGCTCTCTAGTAAGTCAAGTAGTATGTCGAAAGGTGGTGGTAGATTATCGGGAGGTAGAATTACATTAATGGGTGACTTAGTTTTTAACATAAGAATTGGTTCACTGCATGGTACGGTTAAAGCTGTATTATTAATATCGGTAATGCTAGTTGATTTTTGCTCTATGTAATTGATTAATTCTTCAATTATTTGGGTTAGGCTTTGATTTAAATTTATGTTTAATTCGTTAATCTCGTATACCTTATCGTCAAATATTGTGCTCCATAATGAATAAGTTATGATATCTGCTAGCCATCCTTTTACTTCGTCAGTGACATCTGGTAGTATTTTATCGATTAAGTCTTCTACAGATTCTTTCAATGTTTCATTGTCTTCATAGCTTTGTACTGTTATTTTGTTTAGGTTGTTGAATGTTACTTGTTTTGCTATTCCTATTAGTGATGTATATACTGGTGTTTCTGGTGGTGGGGGTGGTGCTGGTTGAGGTGTTGGTGGTATATCTGGTGGTTGTATTAGTGTTTTCTTTATTCCTATTTTTGCTAGTTCTACGTATACGTATTTTACGTTATCTGATGGTTTTTCTATTATGTTGAAGCATAGGTTTCCTGGTTGTATTATCTGGTTTTGGAATAGTTTTGATGCATCGATTATTTTTATTGGTTTATCATTTTCATCTAGTAGCCATACTCTTACTACTTCTACGGGTTTTGAGTACCTATTTTGTACTAATATCGATATGTCGTTTTCTAGGTCTAGGGCGTTGAGTGTTACTGGTATGTTTACTAGTTGTGGTAGTAGTGGTTTTAGTTCTCCTGTTTCTACTTGTCTTGTTTGCTCTATGCTAGTTATACCCATGTTTAGTAATGCTATGGCTACGATGACTAGCGCTATTGCTACTATTAGTGCTCCAATTACTAGCCCTGTTCCTCTAAGTATTTTCATTGCTTTCCCCTTTCTCCCACTTATATTCTACTATAAGTTTTGTAGTATATAAGTCTGGTTACTAAGTTTTTAGGGCGAGTAGTAGAATATGTTTGCACGGCTTGTTTCTACTCCTATAAGTTCAGGTTCTGGTATTGGTTTACTAGGTTTATTTGTTGTTGATTCTCCCGGTGTTAGCTCTACGTCATTTAGTATATGGCTAGCATCGAGGATGTATAATCCTGTATTGTTTTTTATCCATATCCTTATTATTCTAACTGTTATTCCTCCTATGTTCGTTATGTTTATTGTTTTGTAAGTTTCATTGTACGTTACTTTTATTGCTTCTAGCATTCGCTCCTCATGATGCATTCTTGCTATGTCTAGGGCGTTGTATCCTCGGTTTATTACTTGTATGTTTATGATTATTAATGGTACTATGGTGGTAACTGCTATTGCGAACGCTATTAGTGCTCCTATTACATGTGCTTGTAATTTTCGTTTACGGGTACGTGATGACATAGTATTTGTACCTGTATAGGTTTGTTCCTATGGGTAGGAGTGAGTCTATTACTATCATATACTTGTATGATAGGTTTAGCCCTGTTATTTCTAGGAGTATTAGTCCTCCTGTTTCTCCTCCTATGTAGGTTGATGGTATTAGGTAGTATGAGGCATTGTATACGTATGCTGTGTAGTTTGGTATTGGGTTTAAGTTTTCATCGTATACCGTTGTGGTTATGGCTATTGGTGTTATGTTTGCTTGGGGTACATACTCTCCTGAGCCAGTTATGCTAAATGTCCATACTGTACAATTGTAGTGTGTTTCATTTCCTGGTAGTGCCATGTAGATGTATCTTGGATTAGCGTATGGGTTTGCTGACACATTGTATACTCTTATGGTGAAGTAGTAGTCTCTTAGGTTCCCCGTTATGAATCCTACTACCATGTATATGTAGATGGTGTTTGTTGATTGGTTAGCGTACATGTGCACTATTGTTAATTTATCTCTCAGGGCTTCTTCTGTTAGAACTCCTCTTATTTGTGCTTGTAATGATTGTTGTGCTGAAATGCTGTTAACGTATGCCCATATTCCTAGGCCTATAGCTATTACTGCTGCTGAGACTATAAGTGTTGTGAGTACGTTTGCTTGTCCTCTAACCTTTAATTTGTGGGTCATACCTGTTACACTCAACTTCTCTACTTTCTAGTATTCCTTATTAACTCTATAAGGTACTTATCCTTCCTTAAGGTTAGCTTTAAAGACTTCAGAGGGGAGAAGTTACTTCAGGGGGGTGGAGTTATGCTCTTTGATGAGGCGGTTAAGGAGAAGATAGAGGATTTCTATGATAGAGAAGAATAAAAGTCATAACTACATATCTAGCTATGCGTTATATCACATAGTTGAAAGCCTTGTTAATAACTTAGTAACATCAGGTAAATGGGGTAGAATAATAGATTACATTAAGCGTATAAGGGGTATATCCGTTTATGGAGTAGAAGTGAGAATTGAAGTTTCACCTAAAAGAGCACTTCAACTACTTTCACAGCTTCTAGAGATGCTAAATGAATGGGGAGGACATTATGGTAGGAGAGTTATTATAGTATTTGATGAAGCCCAATACCTTAGGTTCTCGAGAATAAACTTTAGATCGCTAATAGCCTACATATATGTTAACTTAACTAACATTACATTAATTTTAACTGGTAGTGAAGTTGGATTATTACATGATTTCTTAAAGATAGATGATCCTAGTTCAGAACTATATGGGAGATACATGTATGAGGTAGTATTGAAAAGGTTTAGCAGGGAGAAGAGTATAGATTTCCTTATCAAGGGGTTCAGGGAGTATGGTATAGAGCCTCCTAGAGATATAGTAGAAGAAGCAGTAAGTAGACTTAATGGTATTGTCGGGTGGCTAGTTTTCTTTGGGAGAATATGTCTAGATAAGGGAGTATCAAGAGAAGCCATAGACGAGGCATTTAGTAAGGGTGTAAGACTCATTATGGATGAATTAAGTGAACTATATAGGAGAAGCCCTAGGTATCGCTATGTACTGGAAGCTATAGCTTATGGCCACGATACTTGGAGTAGGATAAAGAGGTACATTACTGCAAGAGAGTTAAAACCAATACCTGATTTAACACTACATGAAATACTTCAAGTACTACAGAAAATGACAATTATAGAGAAAGTATATAAGGAGGGAGAACTTAGATACAAGATCATAGACCCCGTAATAGAGTATGCGATAAAATATGCACGTACTTCTTAATCTCCAATATAGTAGCTACTATTAATAATAGGGTGCGATTAGGGTAGTAGTCCTACTGGTGGGTATAGTATTAGTACTTGTATTATTGCTATGAGCGTTATTACTACTAGGACTATTGAGTGGAAGAATCCTGCTGCTAGTGTTAAGTCCTGTATCTTGCCTGCTACAACACCCATGAGTGCTGAGTTTATTATTGCACCTGTTGTTAGTACTAGGAGTACTTGTGGTATTAGTTCTGGTTGTAATCTTCCAGCTATCCCTGCTGCTTGCATTGCCCCTATAGCTGCTGCTGATTGTGATAGCAATGATATTATTAGTAGGCTTGCTACTGCTACTAGTATTGCTCCGAAATAGGGCATTACTATGAATGCTCTAAGCCTTCTCTTTAACTCGTCCTCTAGTTCTGCTAGTGTTTGTGT
>CAYPZO010000077.1:0-7753 GCA_964415135.1 uncultured Desulfurococcales archaeon
GTTTTTCTACTCTACCATTATATGGTAGTTGGCGGAGCATGAATATATTGATTTCATCACTAACTATGTATGCTGCTTCACAACTATACCTTTTAACTACTTCAATAGCAGCACTAACTAATGCTCTATGAACTCTTTCATCACGTGGTCTAGTGAAATGTGGAGGTAGGTTGGAGAATTTTACTCCATCAAGTCTAAGAATTATGGGTGACCTTACCTTATCTACTATCTCTCTTTCCTTAAAGTACTTATATAGCTTACCTACAGGTACCTCTAGTAGTTCTAAAATGTTTTTCTTCATCTCCTATCTTCTTATAATACTTGTTATCAAGGGTATATACTTTAATTTCCTTCTACACTGCGTTAGATAGCTTATGAGCTTCCTCGTAGTTGATGTAAGGGGTAGTTCTAATGCGTCATCTAGCTTAAATAATTTAACTTCCTCAGCATCCGTGCCAGCTTTCATACCAGTAAAGTCATTCACTTTAACCAGAAAGTCGATTATGACGTAATGGTATCGTATAAGTCCTCCACTTCCCTCAATGTATTGCGCAACGGAAACGACTCCTAGTGGAGTTCCATCAAGATTTGTCTCCTCCTTAAGTTCCCTAATTACTGCTTGCTCTAAATCTTCACCTACCTCAACAAGTCCTCCGGGTATACTCCACCTACCTTTGCCTGGAGGATAAAGTCTCTTGACAAGGAGTATTTTATCTTCATTTAAAACAACAGCACCTACACCAACTAAAGGATTCTTGGGATGCATTCTGCTATTGCTCATCGTTGCCCCCTATTGTTACGCTATATTATTGATGGTAGCCTAAAATTAAAGTATATTTAGTAGTCATATATTCATAATAAGGATAGGGGTTGGATTTTGAGTCAGGAGGTTAAGTTTAAGGTAGTTGATATCCCTGTACCTGAGGGAACAAATATAATCATTGGGCAAAGCCACTTCATTAAAACTGTAGAAGACTTATATGAAGCTTTAGTTACAAGTACGCCTAATATTAAGTTTGGTATTGGTTTCTGCGAGGCTAGTGCTAAGAGGCTCGTTAGACATGATGGAAATGATGAGGAGTTAAGAAAACTTGCAGCTGAAGCAGCCTATAAGATAGGTGCTGGTCATGTATTTGTAGTATACATTAAGGATGCTTGGCCTATAAATGTATTAAATGCATTAAAGCAAGTACAGGAGGTTGTTACAATATATTGTGCAACAGCTAATCCGGTACAAGTTATTGTTGCGGAAACAAATCAGGGTAGAGCTCTGGTAGGCGTCGTTGATGGATATACTCCTCTGGGCATTGAGAAGGAAGAGGATATAAAGGAGCGTCATGAATTCCTAAGAAAGATAGGTTACAAGAGATGAAATAGAAAACGTTCATTCTTGATACCTATAAGGGCTTTACTAATGAACATTAAGAATAGAAAAAGAATAGTGAAGTCTACTATAGTTATTGCAAT
This sequence comes from uncultured Desulfurococcales archaeon, assembly GCA_964415135.1. Lineage (GTDB taxonomy): Archaea > Thermoproteota > Thermoprotei_A > Sulfolobales > WANQ01 > CAYXRT01. The sequence continues at coordinate 1,468 of CAYPZO010000077.1, forward strand.
AGTAGCGTGTATATTACTTATTGTAGCTGTAGCTCATATGCCCGAGTCTACAGGAACCACTACAACACCTATACCCTTTTTTGAATTAACAAAGTACTTCAACATGACTCCACTTCCATGCAAACCTGCATGGGTTAAGAGCGGTGATTGGCTAGGTTATGAGGTTAATGTCAAGGTGAGAAGGGGAAATAAGGAGATCAATGATAAGATTTATGTTAAGGTGGTATTTACTAACGTATCATTTAATGTATTTGAAGTAAAGTCCTTCATACATAAATCAAGTAACTTATTAATAAAGGATACTTATGATATTCTCCTGCAGTTATTTAGGAACGAAACTCTAAGATGGAGGGTAGGAGACTTCATATATATTTACCCACATAGACTTCCAATAAATAATACAATTTCATTAGCATTAAATGGTGTTCATGTAATTAAGAGACATGATAGGGTCACGGGCATTCTTGTGAAAGCAAGGGTAGAGTACTTAGCAGATAATAAGACAGTAATTAATCTAGATATATCATTGAACGATACGAATATTAAGATACTTAATGCATTAGTGGTTAACAAAGAGCAATCGCTTATACAGTATCTATCACTTATAGTTGCTGCTGTAATAGTTATACTCATTATGGTGAAGGTTAAGAGAAGATAAGTTAACTAAACTTGAGATTTTCAATCCATATTCGATTAAAATCATGGTAACTAACTAAGTTTACGTGCGTAAACGTGTTAATTCTCTTTAATACTTTCTTAAAGTGATCGGAGTCAAAAATGGATATCTTTAGTCCTTGGAGTACTAGGTTACCTGCAGGTATTATATTCTCTACATCTACTGGTGGTACTATCATTAACGATCTTGCATGAATGGGGTTTATAGTTGTACCGAAAGTTCCAGCTATGTAGACTCTATCTATCTCTTCAACTTTTACATTGGAGACTTGTAGTAGTATTTTCCATGCTGTTTTAACTGCTGCTATTGCTTTCTGTAGTTCCCTTATATCTCGTTGAGTAATTACTATGGGCTTGCTATGAGCTGTTTCTGTTTCTGGTACTATTTCTATGGCTTTTACGCCATTTACTATCCTGTTATACTTGTTTAGTTTTCCACTATAATCCATTATCTTATGCCTTAAGAGTTCATGTAGTATGCTTATTGCTCCAGCAGCTAATAGTCCCCTAGGCTTACTATTATCTGTAGTCTTCCATTCAAATACTATTTTTTCTCCATCAACGGACTTTATGTGCACATTGATTATTGCTCCTTGAGGATAATGGACTCCCGATGATATATGGCCTTCAAATGCGGGGCCTGCGGGAGTACTCGTGAAGAATACTTTATCTTCATTTACTAGTACTATCTCAGTATTTACACCCAGATCTATTACCATATACTTACTGCCTTGCTCCTCTTCTAGATACGATGTAGTTACGTAGTCCATGAATGCATCACCTCCCACAAATCCTCCTATTAATGGCATTACTATAGTTAGTGCATTGCTTATCTCTTTGAATCCTAGTTCATTGCTTAATGCTAGATATGTTCCCGACATTATTGGCTGGAAGGGTTTTTTAGCTAGGGTATCTATGGGTTCTTCTAGTAGAATGGATGTGATTGCGCTATTACCTGCAATTGCTATAGCAACTATATCGTCTAGCCTTATGTTTATTTCTTTTTCAAGTTTTCTTAACCTTTCTTCAATGGCTTTAATGACCATCTCCTTCATGTTCGTTATCGGCTCCCTCTCATGTAGTATTAATGCTAATCTTGACATGATGTCCATTCCCATTCTTACTTGGGGGTTTATGATTATGTCTTCATGTATAAGGGTTAAGCTTTTATAATCTATTAGGTGAGTAGCTATCTTTGATGAACCTAAGTCTATTAAGCAAACTATTGGTTTAGTTAAGTTTTCTTTCACTGAGTATATTATATCATTTAATTCGATTGCATAAGCTTTATCCGAAGTTCTTATTATTTTTCTGAATGCTTTACTGGTTATGAAGTATTTTCTTAGATTGGCATCCTTTGGAGTTTTAGAACAGTTTAGTTCTATTACCTTAAATAACGGCTTTATTCTCTTTAATGGTATGTTTATACATATCTTTGGTACTTTAATGTACCCTCTAGGTATTTGGGGAACTTCTACTACCATATCTCCTAATACTTTGACCTGGCACGCGAGCCTATAGCCACGGATCCCATACCCTCTTAGTTTTTCAAGACTTGTAGGAGGGGAAGTTTTTCCTTGAATTATCTTTACCACGCATTTACCGCAGAAACCCGATCCTCCACATGGTAGTGGGAATCCTATAGTTTTTGAGAGTATTAGACCTAGGTTAGAACCCTTAGGTGCTTTTATCTTTTTACTTAGCTTTTCTACATGTATTGTTACGTATTCTGTATTTCCGTTGCTCAATTCCTTACTTCCTATAGAATTTCATTATTTTATCTAAGAGTTCTTTACCCTTACTGGTCTTCGGGTATGTTACTGCTTTTAATGCTTCTGGGAATGGGTTTTCTTCTAGGTATTTCCTGACCTTTGGTGGCCAGTTTTCTGGGTCGAATCCTCTTTGTGCTAGGAATGCTATTGTCCATCTCTCTGCTCCGAATCCTGAACATCCGGTCCATAGCGTTATTCCCTTGTTATGCTTTATTTTGAATGGTTCAGTGAATTTTATTCCGTGTATTGATATATTTCCTACTTCAAGCCAGTTCTTTCTATCTTCCCTTGGACCTCTGTACGGTAACCATATTTCGAAGTCTATTGTTCCTGGTCTATTGATTTTTACGCCCTTTATTTCTACAATTGCTCCCTCTTGTTCTAGATACCATGGTGTTACCCATGCCCATCTCCATTCTAGGTCTAGTACCTTGTCCATAAAGTACTCGTATCTTTCTAGTAGTTGGTTTCTTATTTCTATTACTTGTTCTGGCTTTCCTAGCCATACTACTTCAATTCTATGGAATTCTATTACTCTTTCAACTCCATGTAGTCCTCCAGCTTCCCATCTAAATGATGGTCCACTATGATCGTACCATTTTATTGGTAAGCTTTCATCTGATAGTACTTCTCTGCTAAAGAACTGGTAGAAGGGTTCACATTGTGCGAAGCATAGGAAGTATGATGGTGGTCTTGTGTATTTTACGAGTTCTTCTGGTGGTGCTGTATCTGTAACGTACATGTAGTCTATTAGTTCTTCAAATGCTGTTATGTCGTATGATATTGGTAGTGATGCAAATAGCATTGAGTTTATTGTTCCTTTAAGATGTCCTGTTTTTAATCCTACTTCTAGTGGATACATCTTAGGGAATATTGCTTCATTAAATCCTAGTGGCTTGACAACCTCATTAAGGAATAGTGTTTTTATCATGTTTATTAGATATGTAAATGGTGGTGTATACAGCCATTGACCTATTGAGAACCTTTTAATCCATCCTATTTCTTCTAGAACCTTATTGGGGTCATCTGTATACATTGGTTCTTTGAATTTAATTTTGCTTTGCTTTATTAGGTACCAGTGTTCTGCTTTACCTCCCCATTTTGATTTAACTTCTTTCTCTACGAGTAGCTTGGTTAGTCTATCGATGTATGGTCTCTTTAGCTCACTTTCTCCTATGATATCCAGATATACTAGGGTTTTTCCATCTATTGCTTTAATTTCCTTAATGAATGGTAGCTTCAGTGATACCTTGAATTCTCCATCAAGTTCTATTACTCCATCAATGAGTTTTACATCCCTAACCCCAATCTTGTATTTTCTACCTATGCTTCCTGCAAGATAGTTTCTTATTCTTAGAGCAGCATTATGTATCTTGACCTGTCTTCCAGCTTCCACTTCAAATAATACTTTATTTTCCTTAACTCTATAGCCTATTACCTTACCTGCTTCTTCGATTTTACTAACTCCTTTGACTAGAACTTTCTCATTTAGTTCATTCACTATCTCCGGCATTGTCTTCACTAGTTCCTCTGGAATGTTTTTGCTAAATTCCAGGACAACTATACCCTTAAATCTCAAGTTTGTGTTCCACCTCTCCCTCTTAACGTAAAGGAAATTATCTAGGTAATTAATAAGTTTTAAATTTACCTCGACTTACTTTTAGGCCTTACATTATAATACTTTACTGCAATATTTTCTAGGCGTCTTACATATTCCTTTCTAAAGCCTAGGAATATGCCTCCTTCTTTACCTCCTAGGTAAACCCATGTACGTTCACCATATCTTATTAGCTCTACGGATAAAAGTTTGGATTCTACGTCAATCCATAAGCCTTTAATTAATTTGCTTAGGTCTATTCTTAATCCCCAGCCTGTACCTACAACGGGGTAGTAGCCTGTTACTTTTGGTGGAATATAGTTGTTAAGGTCTGGATGTTCTATGTCTAAATGCGTTACGCGTGCTAGGGTCCATCCTTTTACGTGAATGTATACTTCAGCATCTTCTAAGACTTCTACACCATTAGGGCTTACTATTGATACTTTAGCGTCATTTACCCTTAACTTACCAGGTGCAGGTCCTGTCAAATCTATAGCATCCCCTGAGTACTCATATGTCAGTGAGGGCGGACTCCATCACCTATTCAGGCGCTGGCTGTGCTCATCATTGACATTAAAATGTTATTGTGTTAAAGGTAATAAACCTGCTTCCACAGATAATTACGTGAATGGTGATGACTCTAGCCTACGCTGACATGTGATGTATACGACGGGGGCTGAATGCATTTTGATGTTTAGAGGGAAGGTTTATATAAGTTGATATTCAAGTATATTTGATGGATGGAAATGTCTGAGAGGTTGCTTCGTCCTAAAGAGGCTTGTAGACTTCTTGGTGTTAGCTATGTTACTCTTCGTAGGTGGATCAAGGAGGGGAAGATAAGAGCAATACAAACACTTGGAGGCAAATACCGTATACCAGAAAGCGAAGTAAAGAGGATACTAAGCGGTATAGAAGTAAGAGAAGTAAGAGCAATAATTTATGCTCGTGTTAGTTCTAGCGGCCAGAGGAAAGACCTGGAGAGGCAAATAGAGTACTTAGCTCAGTACTGTTCTGCTAAAGGCTATAGAGTAGTAGATATACTTAGCGATATAGCTAGCGGGTTAAAGTCCACCCGTAGAGGCTTAATGAAACTCTTCAACTACGTAGTTAATAGAGAGGTGGACGTGGTTGTTGTAACATACAAGGATAGGCTAACCAGATTCGGTTTTGAATACCTAGAGTACTTCTTTAAACAGTTTGGAGTAAAGATAGAGGTTGTTTATGAAGGAGAACCAAGAGATGCTTATCAAGAGCTTGTAGAGGACTTACTAGCTATAGTTACTAGCTTTGCTAGCAAGCTCTACGGTATGAGCAGTCATAAGAAAAAGAAGCTTGTCCAAGGATTTAAACAACTAATAGAGAAGGTAAAGAAAAATGACTAGAGTAACAAGGACGGTTATTGTAAGGAGTGTTAGATTGTCAAGAAGAGTATTTAGGGTTTTCGTTGAGCTTGAGGGTATGTACCGTAACATGGTAGAGCAATTAGTTCTCTATGCTGTAGGGAATAATATTAAGAGCTTTACTAGGCTTAAGATTTTAAAGTACCGTGAAATGAGAAAACTCTACCCGCAACTACCATCACACTATGTCTATACAGCATGTCAAGATGCTTCTACTAGAACTAAGAGCTTTCTCAAGTTGAAGAAATTAGGGTTAGTTGAAAGAGAGTATCCAGAAGTTAGGAGAGTTAGTATCTGGTTTGACGACCACCTATGGAAACCACTAGGATACACCACAATAAAGATAGCTACTCATAAGGGATGGATAACAGTAGAGATTGAACCACATAAACAATACTGGAAGTATGTTAATCGTGGATGGAGACTAGCTTCTGAAACTAAAATTAAGCTTAATAAGAAGAATAGACAGCTCATAATTTATCTAACCTTCGTCAAAGAGATTAAGGAATATAAGCCTAAAGGTTACCTACCTGTTGATGTAAATGAGAACAATATTACTATAATGGTTGATGGTATAGCCTATCTCTTTGAAACCAATATGAAGGAGCTTGTCTTAGGCTACTACTATCGTAGGAAGAAGATACAGGAGAGATACGATAAACTCTATGGTAAGAAGCCGAGAATTAAGAGGAAGGCTATGAGGAAGTTAAGGGAGAGGAAAAAGAAACAGGATATTAGATGGAAATTAGCGAATATAATTGTTAGGATTGCTTATGAGAAGCAGTACGCTATTGTTCTTGAGAAGCTTGGTAAACGTGTAGCAAACAATATGATTGGGAGAA
>CAYPZO010000078.1:0-3287 GCA_964415135.1 uncultured Desulfurococcales archaeon
ACTAGAACTGCTCTCTTAACTTCAACACCTGTAAGTACTTGACCTGCCATTAAAACTACACTAAAGCCACTACCCACAAGTCCCTTGATAACTCCAGCCACTAATGGAACAATCACGATTCTCTTAATTAACAGGGCTTTGGGGTTTTGAACAACTATAGGTGTTCCTCCATTAAATGTCCTCCAGCTATGTCTTTTCTTAATGACTAAGAGAACAGCTAGAGATAATATTACAGCTGTTAATGTAATTTTACTCCAATTGGTAGGTACAGAAACCATAATTGATGATGCTATAAGTGCTCCTAGTAGGGATAAGAAACCCATTATAGATCCATTCTTAATATCTTCATTTCTAGGCTTTAACTCAATACGTTTCTGCATATACCTATATGTTAAAAGTATTGAGCTTCCAATAACTTGAACTAAGAGAACTGTTGAGATAACATCCTTAACGTTAAATCCCATTAAAACCATTAACGGGACTACTAATAGAGCATAACCTCCACTAATACTATACTCAATAATTCCACTACACAAGCTGGCAAGGAGTACTGCAAACGCTATGCCAATTTCTGCGGATATCATTGCCAGTCATTAATTAAATATAATTAATCAGATATAAATTCTACTGCTTTTCCTCTACTCCTAATTCCTTTAGTACTTTCTTTACATATTCATATAACTTCTCAATATTAGTTTCAGGAGGATTACGCTCAGTATTAACTATGAATTCAGGGTTCTCTGGAGGCTCGTATGGATCGCTTATCCCCGTAAAGTGCTTTATTTCGCCACGAAGGGCTTTTTTGTATAAACCCTTGGGGTCCCTCTTAATACATTCATCTAAACTACATTCAACATAAACTTCAATGAAGGGTATATCTTCCTCCTCAATAATTTTCCTTATTTCAGCACGAACACTTCTATAAGGTGAAACAAAGCTACACAATACTATAACGCCATTTCTTGCAAGTAGTCTTGAAATCCACGCAACTCTTAAGAGATGCCTTCTACGTTCTTCACGAGTAAAACCAGCATCAGGGTTAATAGTCTTCCTAACCCAATCACCATCAAGTAATTCAACTCTATAACCTTCCTTCTTAAGTTTATCAGCTACGCCTCTAGCAATAGTGGTTTTACCGCTACCAGGTAATCCCGTAAGCCAAACAACAATTCCCTTATCAAGGCACTTCACTATGAGGCACCAAGCAGATTATTAATTAGATTTAATTAATAAACTTAGCGATACATCAATGTATTAAGTTTAACCAAGTATAAGCTTCTACCCTACGGTTATAAATTGATGCTAACTATAGCCAAGGCTGAAGTAGGGAAGGTGATGACTAATATCTAGGCTTAGCTTCTCTGCCTCATAATTATAAGGAATTAAAGTTTCTTAGGAGAAAAACTTGATTATGGTTTTACTGTGTAGTATACCCTCTTTCTTCTTTTACCCTTATTTACGGCTTTTAAGAATACTATTTCACCAATTTCGCTTGTATTCTTGACGTGAGGTCCTCCATCAGCTTGAATATCAATTCCAGGTATTTCAACTATTCTTAAGTACTCTACTTCAGGTGGCATACGTGAAGCAAGCTTAACTATACCCGGAATCTTTAATGCTTCCTCTCTCTTTAACCAGTAGATTTTAACTTCAATATTCCTTTTAGCGACCTCGTTAGCTTTCTTAATAGCTTCCTTAAATATTTCAGGATCAAATACTTCCAAACTATAGTCATCATAAGCATATTCTGGTGAGACATTACCACCTGTAATGAGAGCGTTGTAGTCTCTATACATTATGGCAGCTAGGATATGTGTTGCTGTATGAAGTCTCATAATTCTATATCTTCTATTCCAGTCGATAACCCCCCTTACTTTATCTCTAACGTTTAAGTTATGGTCTTTGGTTTCAAGTACATGAACTACGTCACCTGAAGTTTTATCGAAGTACACATTAATGACACGATATCTATCATTGCCCTTAATTAAGTAGCCAGTATCGTTAACTAAGCCACCAGATCTAGGATTAAATGCAGTTCTATCGAGAACTATATTCTCTCCATCGACTCTAACCACGGTTGCTTCGAATTCCTTAACATAGCTATCCTTTTGATAAATAAGTTCAGTCACCTACTCACCCATACAGTTAGGTATGTAGAGGTAGTAAATAATAAGTAATGAATAAGCTCTTAACTCATTAAAGCTTTCCTAAGAGTTGCTTAACAGTTATCCTTACTGCATCCCTTGAACTCCATCGGGGCTTCCATCCAGTAGATTTTAGCTTATTAATATCTAAGAGCATGAACTTTACATCACCAGGCCATCCTCGTCCATCAGGAGTACCTGGCTTAAACACATACTTAACATTCTTTAAACCCATTTCCTCTATAACTATATCAGCTATTTCCCTAACTGTAACCCAATCTTCACTACCAACATTATAGATCTCATAGTCCCTGCTGTTCTCCTTGAATACTTTAAATAAATGTAATGTTGCATTAATGGCATCGAATACGTGAAGGTAGCTCTTCCTCTGAGTGCCATCGCCTAGTATTTCAAGTTCTTTTGGATTTCTTTTGAGCTTATCTATAAAATCTATTATGACTCCATGATTGCTTCGGGGTCCAATGATGTTAGCGTATCTTAGGATAAGTCCCTTTAATCCATATAGCTTTGAGTACGTTATTATGAGGTTTTCACATGCAAGCTTGCAAGCACCGTAAACTGAGATAGGTTCTAGGGGATGATAGTCTTCAGGTGTTGGGATAACTTTTGCATCTCCATAAACCGTACTACTACTCGCAAAGACTATGTAGGGTACGTCATATTTACGGCAAGCTTCTAGCACATTAAATGTTGCAAGTATATTTTCGTTAAAATGTATTCGTGGATCAGTTACCGAGACGCGAACTTCAGGATTTGCCGCAAAGTGAAAAACAGCTTTAGCTTCCTTAAATGAATTAAGCCAATCTCCTAGAACTTTTAAGTCATCCTTAATTAACTTGAAGCATGGCTTACCTATATGGTTCTTAACGTTATTTAAGCTACCTGAACTCAGATTGTCTATAACAAGAACTTCATAACTTAGTTCTATGAATTTATCCACTAAATGACTACCAATGAATCCGCAACCACCAGTAACGATTACTTTCATGAACACATCCCTATACTTACATTTTTAAGGTACATGTAGTCTTATTACTTCCTGGGTTTTTATGATTGAGACTTTTTGTTTTAATATATCCCTTAATGGCTCAATACCTATAGCTGTGGTCGTTCCCGGCTTGG
>CAYPZO010000078.1:3387-5397 GCA_964415135.1 uncultured Desulfurococcales archaeon
TTTAATATATCCCTTAATGGCTCAATACCTATAGCTGTGGTCGTTCCCGGCTTGGTTGTTGCTAGTGCTCCTACAGCTTGAGCATAGGCTAATATTTCACTAACATCACTTAAACTTAAGCCGCTAAGATTAAATCCGTGTTCATGTAGTTTAATTAGAATTCCTGAACAAAAGGCATCACCAGCACCTGTAGGATCCTTTACATCAACTTTGTATGGCTTTTGGCGTATAATGTGGTTATCATAAACTGCAATAGCTCCTCTACTACCAAGTGTAATGAATGCTATTTTAACCTTAGATTTACTAATAACCTTTAATCCCTCATCTAACATGTTAACACCTAATAACTTTACAAGTTCGCGATCATTACAGTGAATTATATCAGCATAATTCATCGCTTGGAGAAATGCCTTTTTAGTGAAACCCCTTGGATAAGCTACATCAACTAAGACTATAGAATTATAGTTCTTCGCCGCATTAATTACATCGGCAATGCGTTCATCTAGTTGAGGTGAAAATCCTATAGCAATATAGGTAGCACACGGTCTTACACATCTAATTACATCTATTACAAACCTTGAGTTAAGGTATCTATTAGCTCCTGGATAAATATGAAATCTCCTATCTTCACCTTTTACTACGAGTATTAGGTTTCTAGCAGTTCCAGCTTCCTCAACTATTTGTAGATGACAATTAATTCTAAACCTAGATAAACAATTTCTTAATACTTCTCCAAAGAGGTCATTGCTTATAGCACCACAAACATGTAATTCACCCTTATACCCAAGTTTAAGCATATCTATGGCAACATTAGCTGCATGACCACCAATATGCATATCTATAGGTGTAGTTACATGTATAGCTTCACCAGGCTCAGCAATTTTCGGGAGACCAATAGCTATTAAGTCAACTACTAACGTACCTATGGTAAGTATATTACACATAGGTTCTTACCTATGAGTAGGAGTTCCTATAACTCAACTTAAAATTTAATCATAATATATGGTTAATTTCTATTCTATCATTAAGGTAACACTTTGATGTAAAAAATCCACCAGCAAGTTTATTAACGTGTACTCCGAGCTAACCCGTCAAGAGGTGTACGTAAATTAAGAAATACATGATACCAATATTAATAATATCAGCAATAATCCTATCATCACTTCTACCAATAGTATTTGCTGAACCAACAATAATAGTACGACAGGGCAAGGATCCTCTTGAAGGTAAGGAATTAGTATATGAGTATAAGTATTACTCTTGGGACAAGGAGATAAAGAAGGGAGAGACTAAGGAAGAATTTGAGGGATATAGTGCACTTGTCCACTTTAGAATAGATAAGATTACCGAGAAAGAAGCTAATGTAGTAATGTGGGCTTCAGACATTAAGGTATCAGCTAGTAGTCCTGAAAAAGAGCAAGAGCTCAGATCTTCATTAGAGGAAGCAAAGGAAGAAGTAAAGGAAACATTCTCATTTCAGAGAGGAATACTAGGAGGCCTTATGTACATAGCCGATGCTTTTACCCCATCAGCTGTTAAGGGTCTAGGAGAAGATATAGGATTAGAGATACCAGCAGAGATAGGTTTAAGCATTTATCAAGGAATACCTACGTTAAAGACCGTGATGAAAAGTGAGGGAGAGACCACCATAGGAGATGCATATCAGAGAGCATCTGTAGTTTACACAGCATATAACGATTTACTAACATTTGCGCCCATATATATAGAACTTAAAGTATCCATACACTTAGAGGACAAGAAGGAGGATTCAATCGGTGACTATAAGTATGAAGTCTCATATAAGCTAGTTAAAGGCTTAGAACACATAGCATACAATCTCGTAACGAAGTACATATTCGTTAAACTTAGCGATGGAAGTACGTGTTATGTAGCATTTACATCGAGAAACGCAGATGTAAGTGATGTTAAAATAGAGGGCGATACTTTATCATTTAATGTTATGGGCAATGGTTTAGGTTCATTCCTAGTAGTAGCACCTAAGGGTACTAA
>CAYPZO010000078.1:5497-7479 GCA_964415135.1 uncultured Desulfurococcales archaeon
TAATGATAGGAGTAGTAATAGTAATCGTAGCCGTAATCGCAATAAAACGTAGGTAGTTTTTTACGTGATGTTAAAGGATCCTTAGCACACCATTGAAGTGTGCGGGGATCCTAACAATTTATTTGGGACTTATATTTAAGTAAATAATTAAAACTTAGCGTTCGCACAAATTTGGGGGTAAGAGGATTTTGAGGCTACGACAGATTCTAGAGAAGTTGGCTAAAGGAGAAATCACGGTTGATGAAGCTGAACGTGAGATAAAGTTAATGGCTATAGAAGAGGTTGGCGACGCCGTTAAACTTGATGTTGGACGTGAATTTAGGAGAGGTACTCCTGAGATAATATTAGCTGAGTATAAGAACAATGATGTTCTACTTAATGCTATTAGGAGAATGGTAGAAGTTTCTGGAAGGGCTATAGTTTCACGGCTGAGAAATGATCAAATAAAGCTAGTTAGAGGTCTAGACAACCAATATGAAGTGACTATTAATGAAATGGCTAGAATAGCTGTCATCAAGAAACCAGGCTTTGAGATTCCAAGGACAGGGGGTAAGGTGGGTATAGTTACTGGAGGTACTGCTGATATACCTGTAGCTGAAGAAGCGAGGGTTATTGCTGAGGAACTTGGATGCACAACTGTAACCGCATATGATGTCGGTATTGCGGGTATTCAGAGAGCTATTAGGGCTACAAAGAAGATGATAGAGGAAGATGTTGACGTAATTATAGCTGTAGCAGGTATGGAGGGTGCATTACCCTCGGCTATTAGGGCTCTTGTAGATATACCCGTTATAGGTGTACCAACATCTATAGGTTATGGTATAGGCGGTAAAGGAATAGCAGCGTTTCTATCGATGCTACAATCATGTTCTTTAGGCTTACTTGTAGTTAACGTTGATAATGGTATTGGTGCAGGAGTAGCTGCAGCTACTATAGCTAATAGGGTTGCTAAGTTTAGAAAGAAGTAGGAGGAGGATGCATAAGAAATGGGTAAGATTCTCCTCTTTGACCCTAGAATTGCTGGCGTAGCCGGAGATATGATCGTAGCTGCATTAGTGGATCTTAGAGGAATGACCAGCATAGTATATGACGTCGCTAATGCTGTAGAAGATGTCATGAAGTGTAAACTAAAGGTTGAGGTTAAGGATGTACGTAGAGGTGAGCTTAGAGCTAAAGCTGTAAAAGTGGTAGAAGTACATGAGCATCACGAGGAGCATGAGCATGAACACCATTGTGGTCAAGAAGTTATCAAATATGTGAGGAAGTGTAGTGAAGCACTAGGATTAAGTAGAGGAGCGCTTGAATACTCATTAAATGTGGTAAGAGAACTTGTTGAAGCGGAAGCTTTTGTTCATGGAGTTAAACCTGAAGAAGCTCACCTTCATGAACTCTCATCACCTGATACAGTCTTTGACATAACTTGTACGGCAAAAATACTTGACAAGATGGGTGTATTTAATGGAGAGTACACGATATACACATTACCTCCAGCACTAGGCGGGGGTTTTGTTAAATGCGAACATGGAATGTTACCTGTACCTGCACCTGCAACTCTAGAGATACTAAGAAGACATAAGTTTAAGTATTCTACAACTAAGGTGCCATATGAATTAACTACACCAACTGGTATAGCATTACTAGCAAACCTAGTGAACAGGATTGTTGATTATTATCCAGCTATGCAGGTAGAAGGTGTAGGATATGGGGCTGGCGAAAGACAATTACCGGGCATACCTAATGTACTTAGAGTAGTTGAAGGTACACATCTAGAGTTATATGAGGATAAAGTTGTAGTTCTTGAAACTAATATAGATGATGTACCAGGAGAGCTTATGGGCTACTTAGTTGATAAGCTATTGTCAAGTGGAGCTATAGATGTTGTTATACTTCCAGGTATTGGCAAAAAGAATAGGCCTGCACATGTAGTAAAAGTCATAGCTGAGCCAAGTAATTACATGGATATCGTAAATCTATTAATGAAG
>CAYPZO010000079.1:0-1887 GCA_964415135.1 uncultured Desulfurococcales archaeon
ACGTAAACTTTGAACACGACTTTAAGATTCTATGGGGTGAAATTGAGAAAGAATTAGAAGAACTTATAAGGGAGGTTGAGCTCCGTGGCCTTGGAACACATACTTAAAACTCCACTCTACGTAAAGGAAACAAGTAATCTACTTAGTGCTAAGGGTTCACTATTATTTGTAAAAAGCATTCCCGGAGTAAAGTATGGTGAAATAGTAGAAGTCCAATTAGAAAGCGGTGAAGGTAGATTAGGTCAGGTAATAGACGTTAGCCGTGAAACAACCGTAATCCAGGTATTCGGAGGTGTGAGTGAAGTAAACCTTAAAGCAAGTAAGGTAAGGTTCCGCGGAGAAACACTAAAACTACCAGTATCAATAGATATGCTTGGAAGAATATTTGATGGAATGGGAAGACCAATAGATGGAGGACCACCAATAGTACCTGAAGACTATCTCGACATCCATGGAGCCCCAATAAATCCTGCTTCAAGAATGCCTCCATCGGAGTTCATAGAGACGGGTATTTCAGCTATAGATGGATTAAACTCCATTGTAAGAGGACAGAAACTGCCAATCTTTAGCGGTTCAGGATTACCACATAACAGAATAGCAGCACAAATAGTAAGGCAAGCAGCAGTAAAGGGTAAGGAAGAGAAGTTCGCAGTAGTCTTTGCTGCAATAGGTGTACCATTTGACGACGCAAGATTCTTCATAGAATCATTTAGGAGAACAGGAGCACTTGAAAGAACAATAGCCTTCATAAATACAGCCTCTGACCCCGTAGTTGAACGTATAGCAGTACCAAGAGTAGCACTAACAGCAGCAGAATTCCTAGCATGGCACTACGACATGCACGTCCTAGTAATATTAACAGACATGAGAAACTACTGTTTCCATGGTGATACAGAGTTAGTTCTTGCTGATGGAACTATAGTTAAAATATCTAAGTTAATTGAAAAAGCATTCAATGAGTCTACAAGCTTAGTACCTATCTCAGCAGGTAACCAACTACTAATGATTAAGACTATTAGATCGCTAAATCCAAGTAGCGAGGTATTATCTTGGCTTTTCACAAAGGATGTAAAGGGTAAGATAATAGCAGTAGAGAAGATTAAGGCTCCAAAAAGGCTATTGAGGATTAAGACCAGGTCAGGTGCTGAACTAATAGTAACTGATGACCATAAGTTACTTGTAGATACCGAGGAGGGTCCAAGACTAATACCTGCATCTAAGATAAAGCCTGGAATGGAATTATACTCCATAATGAAACTAAGAGTAAAGGGAAGAACACCATATCTACTAGAGCTTCTAATACCTTATTCAGATGAAGTCTACATACATATGAAATCAGACATATTGGAGAGAAAGCTCGGAGAAAAGTATGGTAGTATAAAGAGAGCAAGCAAGGTCCTAGGACTAGATTATAGACATGTAGTTGATAGTAAACACAAAAGATACTACCATCCACATGAGCTCATAATAGTTGCATGTGACTTAGGATTAAGATTAGAGGAAATAAATAAGTATATCGATTACATATCAGTAGACGGTAAGGAGAGAATAAGGATCAATACATCTCGCATTAATGAAGACCTTGTTTACATTCTAGGTCTCGTGTTGTCGGATGGAACTATATATGAGGATAAGGGTAAAGGTAAATACTATGTAAGCTTTAACAACAAGAATCAGGAACTCATTAAAACCTTCATAGAGAAAATGAAGAACATATTCGACGGCATCAATATACAGATTACTAAGAATGATAATAATGTATGGATTGCAAGGGTAAATAGCAGGCTAGTAACTTATATATTCAAATCGTTATCTAACATTAACTCTGAAGAAGAGTTAATACCAATAATTAAGCTACCTGAACCCCTTATAGCTGACTTCATTTCA
>CAYPZO010000079.1:1987-5438 GCA_964415135.1 uncultured Desulfurococcales archaeon
AGAGTTAATACCAATAATTAAGCTACCTGAACCCCTTATAGCTGACTTCATTTCAGGATACATTGACGGAGATGGATCGATTATACCTAGTAAGAAGCTTATACAGATAACTACATCAAGTAGAATAAGAGCAAAGAGACTACAATTACTTCTAAAGAGGCTAGGAGTTCAGAGCATTATAAGATCAAGAAAGACAGGCTTTAACAATACAGTAGTATATGATATAGTTGTTACAGGGCATGTTGATATATTAAAGCTGGTTAAGTGGCTAAATCTGCACCACATAGATAGAAAAGAAAAATTACGTAAACTTATAGAGATGCTTAAACGTGTCAAGACATATAAGTCTAATAAGTTCTACTTAGCTCCAAGAATATGTGCAAAGAAGTTTAAAGAGATAAGAAATAGGTATTCAATCCCAGCAAGTAAGCTAGGGTCATCAAGCACTATCTCTCAGTTCGAAAACGGTAAGCGTAGAGTTAATAGACTCCTATTATATAAGTGGATAAAGAATATGAGTAAATACATAAGAGATGACCCTGATCTCCATTACCTAAAACAAATAGTTAAAGGAAACTATGTACTTGACCAAATAGTCAGCATATCATATATACCATTTGATGAAGAGTACGTATACGATATTACGGTAGTACCAACACATACGCTCATAGTTGAAAACGGCATTATAGCATCAAATTGTGAAGCTCTACGAGAGTTATCCGCAGCAAGAGAAGAAGTACCAGGTAGAAGAGGTTATCCAGGATACATGTACACCGACTTAGCAACAATATATGAGAGGGCTGGAAGGATATGGGGTAAGAAGGGAAGTATAACACAAATGCCAATACTAACAATGCCTGACGATGATATAACACATCCAATACCAGACCTTACAGGATATATTACTGAAGGACAGCTAGTACTTTCAAGAGACCTACATAGGAAAGGAATATATCCACCATTCGATGTACTCTTATCACTATCAAGGCTTATGAAGGACGGTATAGGTCCAGGCAAGACAAGAGAAGATCATAGAGACGTATTCATGCAGCTCTATGCATCATATGCTGAAGGAGTGTACATTAGGGAATTAGCAGTAATTGTTGGAACAGAAGGATTAAGTCCGAGAGATAAGAAGTACCTAGAATTCGCAGATCTATTTGAGAGAAAGTTCATAGCACAAGGAGAGTATGAGAGAAGAACGGTAGAGGAAACGCTAGACATAGGATGGGAGCTATTATCAATACTTCCTGAAGAAGAGTTAAAGCAAATAAGAACCCACTTCATAAAGAAGTACCACCCAAAGTACAGGAAGAAGGCTAAGTAATCGTAGATTTAATGGTGAGCACAGTCTATGTCCCAAGCAATATTGAGGGTAAGACCTACGAAGATAGAATTAATAAGGTTAAAGAGAAGGCTAGCTCTAGCGAAGAGAGTACATAAGATACTTAGAGAAAGGTTAATGATACTTATTTCAGAGTACTTAAACAACTTAAAGATAGCAATAAAGCTTAGAAACCAAGTAAAAGAAAAGCTTACGGAACTATATACTATAAGCAATATAGCGTTTTCAATACATGGGATAGATGAGCTAGAATCACTATCAAAGCTTACCATGCAACCATTCGAGATAATAACTGGTACACAAAGTATTATAGGTGTAAGAACAGCATACCTTGAGTTTAGAAGTAAATTTAAAGTTCAAGAAAAACCCCTACCATTAATTTCAACGACAATAGCAGTAGAAGAGTTAAGACAAAAAGCTTTAAAACTCATAGAAGACCTATCTGAGCTAGCTGAAAAAGAGAAATTATTAGACCTCCTTGGAAGGGAAATTGCAAGAACTAAGAGGAGAGTTAATGTCCTTGAATACATGTTCATACCAAAACTTCAAGCAACAATAAAGTACCTTCAAATGAAGTTCGAGGAAAGAGAAAGAGAGGAAAAGACTAGATTGAAGAGAGTAAAAGTCGTATTAAGCCGTAGAAGAGCATAACATACCTGGATGTCCTGAGATGGTTGAAAGAAGAGACATACTTGAAGAATACTTAAGACATGAGTTAAGGCTCATGCACAGCTATTTACCCTACCATAGGAAGACCCTAGGACAACTACTATTGGAGAAATATCCTAAAATATTATTAAGAGATGGAACATATCACTACATTAAGCGAAGAGAACTAGAACTACTAGCAAGTATAACTCCCAAAGAATATTGGAGTAAATTGAAAATACCAATACTTCTCGAGGTAGCACCCGAGTATGGTGAAGGAGCTATAGTTATTCGAGAACCCATTGAAGCTATGGTAGTAGCAAAACTACTCGGAATAAAACATAGTGAAGGAGAGCAATTAATAATCTATAGACCCCAAGTAGCTGAACTTCGAAGTAAACTCCCAACAACAACGCAATACGTATTCTCAGTAAGAATATTAAGCGAAATAAAGTAGCTAAAAAGGACTGAAAATGGTACTTACATATTCATTTAGCCTTTTATGAACTTTATCTCTCCAATAACCTTGTCTAGAGGAGCATCCATTATTAGGGTTATTTCATCATCTTTACCGGCACTTACAATGAGTTCATCCTTAACTAGTTGAGCACCACATACGAATATTGTTGCGGGGCGTGCGCCTATGTAATCTTTTACTCTAGGTGATATTACTGGCTTAGGGCTTACACCTAGAAGTTCTCCATCACTATCAAGTAGTGCTATATAAGTGTAGTAGCATCCAAAATATGCTTCAACTCCATGGAATATTAGTAGGTATTCATTACTTGATATCTTAACAGTACAATTACCTCCTGTTTTACGCTCATAAGTTATTGGCGCTAACTCGGGGTATCCCTTTAACTCCTTTAATTCAATAATATTCTTGTTGCGGGGACCTATCATTATAGCTCCTATACCTAAATCCTCTATCCAAGGTCTGGTAACCATGTACTTCTCATTTAAGGGAAATGTATCTCTATAGTCCCTAATGATAAAGGCTTCACCATTTAGATTTCTAAAGAGCACTGGCTCTATTGACTTAGGAATACCTTGATCATCTATTTTTGATCTAAAAGTAAGGGTAAATGAGCCTATCCCGCTAATTGGCTTATATGTATAATATGATCTCACATGGAATAGCTCCTTCATGAAATCGGGATCGACTCTAGGATCTTCAACACGTTCAGTAGATAATATGGGATATAGTATTGGATGGGCTTCTAATTTAACTCTACCACACAGCTTATCTAGAGATATTTCTGATAATCCTATAAATGTACGACACCATGGGTTAGGTATTGGGTGACTTCCTAGAGAGCTTAATCTTAGATACAGGTGAACTCTATCACCCTTACATACAATACAGGTATTAGAAGCTATCCTTAAGGGTACATCAATATTATTTGGGCTCTTTAAGCTGATATTCAATCCAATAATATATGCACGTACCTTGAATAC
>CAYPZO010000079.1:5538-7443 GCA_964415135.1 uncultured Desulfurococcales archaeon
CGTATTACCAAATCGAGTTAAATTATGATGGAATATCTCAATGAACGCATTTATATGCGTTAAAGGAATAATTATAATGATAATTTCAGGAAACAGCTACATGGCTCTATATTACCTGGACTATGAGTTAAGGTGAAGGAATGTATAAGGATTCTACATACACTAAGAGAAAGAAGAGAAGACTTCTTCTAATTGCAATAGCTGTTATTTCATTATTCTTTGTAGTCTCTATACTATTAATATTATTTAGACCTCATGTTCGTAAAGGAATAGAGGAGGTACCTATATTATCTGAGCTTAAGTATGTAGAGTCTGAGGCTTTCGAAGTAGCTGAGTGGATGAAAGAGAATTGGAGAGAGGCTATACATTTAAGTTTCTCGGTTATTCTTCCATATAACTTCTATAGAGGAGAAAGCTTATGTAGCATAGGTTCTACCTCGGTTTCGAAGGGTATTGAAGGGGGAGGATTACCTACATGTTTTTCAGTAATAGGTAAGGCTAAGAAGCTAGTATCGTGGTCATTAAAGAAAGGCAGGTTTCCTAAGGAATATCCATTTAATGTCCTTGAATTAGGCCCTGCATATAATGCTCCAATGATATATTATAAGGTTAGCGATAGTTATACGCTAATATATACTTGGAGTGGAGATCCTATGGCTGAATGGCTCTACCTAGCATTCTTTAATAGAACTAATGATTACCTATTAGAAATGTTCATGTATAGACCCATGTGGGAGGCATGGCGGATACCTAATGCATGGTACGCACATGAACTAAGAATAGAACGAAAAGTAAATCTATTACCACCAATAGAATTTTATGAAAAACTACATAAGCCTTATGAAGAAGTAAATGAGGTTAAGCTTATATACCATACATATTGGAACCTCATTGTTAAGATCTATTTTTCTCCAAGCTCGCCACTTCTAAATACTACTAAGGAGCGATTTCTCCAAGTAGTTTCAAGGCTATACGCTAAATATAAAGTGAGCAAAATTCGTTTACCCTATTATGAGCTAGAGCATGAGTTCCTTTATCCCATATTTAGTTCCCTGGGCTTGAACGTTAATGTCACTAACCTTATTGTTAGCTTCATTGAAGCAGCTCCATGGAATATACTGCACAACGTTGAGGGAGATGAAGGACTTATTCTTTGGGGTTGTATGTACTTTAATAGTAGTGGAATCGAGAAATTCTTTATAAGGGAAAGGATATTCATAGAGTACTTAAACATATCCAGAGATTACGATAGCATGACTATCTACTTAAGGAATCTAGGTAAAATTACATATCCTGCTGGAAGCGAGTTTAAGGTTGAAATATACTATAAGCCTAGAGGTGGAAAATTACAGATAATGTATGTCGGAAAGATTAGACTCATTAACTCATTTAAACCTAAAGACTTAATTCCCATAACTATAGATATAGGCCTTAAACCATATAAAGGCCTCGCAGTATTCATAATAGTCTCATCACCGACGAAAACTATTGATGCTATAGCTTTTATATTAAAGTAGCCGTAATCACGAAAATTATGAACTATTATCACTGTATAGGAGCTTAGAAATAGCTATCTCCTCGAGTTATTGGTGGTTAAGTGTAAATGATTCTATTAACGACTCCATCGTTGTTGTATATGAGACTTCATATCCTTTACCTTTAAGTACATCGACTATATTGTCTACATCACATGATATGATTATTATCTTCCTTGTTTTTGGATTAAATATGTAGCTAAAGAATGCTTGCGTTAATGCTAAATGTTTACTATTTTCTCGTGGAATATACATCGACGATACTAAGCCTAATAGTCCTAGGGGGCCGTGAATTATTAAGTTTAGTATAGAGGCATCGTCTATTAATGCAATAGCATTGCCGCATCCATGAGCTATTATTATAGTTGTA
>CAYPZO010000080.1:0-7368 GCA_964415135.1 uncultured Desulfurococcales archaeon
AACGACCTAATGGGTGGAGTAATATTGTTAAACCATATGGGTGAGCCAATGACTATAACATCATAATTATCTGGATTAAAATTCTCTAACCCTTTAATCTCAACAACCCTACCAGCTAGCGTATCATAAATAGCCCTAGGATTAACATGGAGCAAGATACCATAATCACAAACAGGCTTGACCCTAAATAAATCAACACTAAATCCCTCCTTCTCCAATAACTCTCTTAAAACCTTAGCAACATGCTTGGTCCTACCGCTTTTACTATAATAAACAATACAGACTCTAACCAAATCATACACCAAGAATAACTTAGTATCAATAAATCTTATAAAATCTTGAAAGTATTACCTACATCCATTCAAAAGACAACTACTCATTAAAATTCAATAGGTCATTCCTCTTCTATACATAGATCTTCTCTACATCTTACTTCGTTTATGTTTGTGAAATCTATTGTTCGTGGTATGTGTAGGAGTAGTGTCATGAGTATTTCTCTTATGTTTCTCCTTACTTCATATAATATTTTTAGATCCTCGACCATTTTCGGATTTTCTTGTAGTTTTTTGGCTATTTTCTCGATATTCTCATCGCAATGCACTAAGGCCATGGATAAGTGTTTTATGGTGCACCATAGGTTTTCTGCACCTGTACGGAATTCTCCTCCACTTGACTTTCCCTCTATTCCGGCTACTTTTAGTAGTGTTTTTCCTGCTTCCTTCCTTAGTGTTCTTAGATCATTTATTAATTGCAACAGTATTGGTTTTCCTAGCTCAGTCTCTATTTCTAGTAAATGTTGTTCTGCATGAGCTAAGTGTGCTATGAGGTATACTAATTCTTCTACTAATGCTTCTTCCCATACCGGATGCTTGGCTTCACTCCTCACCTCCGTTTTTACTTCCTTTACCTCACTTCCCGTAGCTGACATTTTCTTCACCCAAATGAATACATACTATTAGCGTTGCCTCCTTACCTAAGTATGGCATAAGCTTCTCCTTATCACGTGCATGTATGTAAAAGCCTATACGGTTACCTCCAAGTTTTACCAATCTTGACTTTATTATGAATGTTCTTAGGCATTCAGACATAGCAGTCAGCCAAAAATAGAAAAGACTGCGAGTTTATATAATTTAGACTCCTATGTCTTAAGATCTTTTTTCAATGCTTCAACCAGAACTGGCGCTACTGATACCTTACTAATAGGGCTTAATACTGTATCCGTTCCTATGAGGTCTACTATGTTTAGTTTAAGTAGTCTTGGTAAAGCATTACCTACTAGCAGTGGATGTGCGCATGTGACTATAATGTTCCTTGCACCTAGGTTTCCTAGGGCTTTAACTGCTGCTTCAATAGTTCCACCAGTACTAATAATATCATCAACAATAACGATGTCCCTTTCCTTGACATTAACTCCCTTAGCTTCAATAGTTACCTGTTCTGCTGTAATTCTCCTCTTCTCTAGCACGCCAAAATCTACTCCTAGTTCTTCTGCCATAATCTTAGCCCATTGCTCTGATTCCTCATCAGGACCTATAACTACAGTATTCTCAAGGTTATAGTGTTTCTTAACATACTTTGCAAGCTCCTTGACAGCAGTTAAGTTTCTAAAGCCTTCACCAAATACTTCCCTAGGATCTCTTATCCTATGAAGATGCATGTCAATAGTATAGATTCTATCTACTTTAATTGATCTAAATAGTTTTCCAAGAATTCTTATGCTAATTGCTTCGCCTGGGTTAAATCTATCATCTTGTCTAGCGTAAGCCATGTAGGGTATTATGGCTATGACCTTCTCTGCTCCAAGGTCTCTTAATGTTTCAAGCGTGTAAATGGTTTCAATTACTTGGTCGTTAGGATTTCTTTGAAGAGAGTTAATGTAGATTACGTTCTTGCCTTCTACATTTGACTTTACTCTAATATATGTTTCTCCGTCTGGGAACTTCTTAACCTCAATATCTCCTAGTTCAATGTTCATTAATTTTGCAATTCTTACTGCTAAGTGTAATCCCATAGTACCTCCTAATACCATGAGCTCGCTCATAGTGATTTACACCTCTATAGTTTAGGTTATTTAATGGACGTTAAATTAACTTTACATGGTCTGATATATTAGTTCTTGAATTACATTACTATCTCTGCTTATATATGGTATGTTTAGTGTAAGTATGCTTCCATTACATTTTATTGTTAGGGTTACGTTTATGCAATTCAGTATTTTAGATAATAGGTTTTCAGACAACGATACATCAATTATACACCCAGTAATATACTTGTTTCTAGAATAGAATAGCATGTTTACTTTCTCGATTATTACTCCATCTTTCAGTATATAGGTTATAGCAATTTTCCTAGCTGTTTTAGCTATATGGATTATTACTGGTAATGCTATTACTGTGGATAATGGTATTGCTATAATTAAGTCTATGTTCATGTATATGAAGAATAGCATTGTTACCGTTAATGCTAGTAGTATTGCTAGGTATTTTGTTAGACTTGCTACGTCGGGTTTTAGTATTATTGTTGGCTTTGAACCCTTAATGTATGGTAGTAGTAATTCTACTCTTCCTCGTGTTAGCTTATTTACTTCAAGTGCTAGTTTACCTATCCTAGTTAACCTGTATAGCCCTTTCTCGTCCTTTTCTACAAGCAGCTTCATTTTAGATAAATGGTAGTTGAGAGTACTGCTATCCTTTACTCCTACTTCTTTAAGTATTGTCTTGTAGGGTTGAGGCGCTATAGCTAGTATTTCTATTATCTTTCTCCTAACCTCATGCCCTAAAGCATTATATATTGCGTCTAGGATATCGTTAACTGTTAATCCATGTTCTTTGTTCATATTTTTACCTTTCCTTTAAAGCTAACTACTATTAACGTTAGGATTACTGCTAGTAATAATATTATCTCTCTTGTAACTATATCTATGAATCGGCTTAACCTAACAATACTTGAAGTCCAATAAGACATGCATATTTCGGTTAAGTTGCTAGGCGCTTTTGGTATGTATACTACAATGCTATATTCTTTATTTGGCTTTAACAGTACCGTGAAGTTACATTTATCTCTATTCTCTACTGTTACTATTTTTAGTGCATTTTTCCTTAGTTTCTCGTAGGCTTTTACGGCTTCTAGTCCACTTACCATACCTTTACCTACCATCTTCATATAGGTGTTGGTGTCTATTAGGATTATAGTTGCGTTAACTGTTATTGGTTTAGGTCTTCCATGAACTATTATTTCTACTCCTTGAGTTTCATTGCGTACTATACGTCTTATTGGTTCTGTAAATTCTATGTTTATTCTTGAATCCATTATTGTTAGGTTTGAGTATTCTTCAAAGCTTATAACTCCTATAGCTTGTAGTGTAGGCGTTTCTGTTAAATATATGGTGTTTCCAGAGCCCGTGGAAATATCTCCTAAACCTAGTACGTAGTGTACTAGTATAGTAGATAGTATTAATCCTATTGAGAAGCTGAGCATTATGTATAGTATTGGCTTAGCTAAGTTCATGTTATTTTACCTCAAACTTCTTAACAAATATTATAAATGTGGTTATGGTTAAGATTATAGTTAATATCGTGGATGCAATGCTAATTACGAATACTTGTTCTGTTGAAACTTCACTTAGGAAGTTGATGAAATATTCATATTCTAAGGTTCTACCAATATATAGTCCTATAGCTAGCTTTGGGTCGATTAATGGGAGATAGTTATGTAGGCCTGTTATGGTTAATGCTAGTGGTGCAAAGAGATATCCTAAAAGTATTACTAGTATTAGTGAGTTGCTTATTTTAATTAGCACTCCGATTATAGTGATAATGGATGTAGCTAGAACCGATTTCAATAAGACCATTAATGTAGCTACAGCTAGAACTCCTCCTATATCATTTAAGCTACCAATACTACATAAGAAGCCCACGCCAATTGGTGTTATTACTATAAATAATCCTATAATTAATGCTATGTAGACGTACATTGATGTAATGTAGGCTAAGCGGCTTATAGGTAGTGATAGCATGTATTCCTTAAAGTCTCTATCTGATAGAAATGTTGATGTAATCCCCCATATAATCCATATAATTATTACTTCTGGGAATAATGGAAAGGTAAATGCCGATAATAAGCTCTCGGGGTACTTTGATGGATCATGTGCTATAATGTTAAGTACTATTATTGTTGAGAATATAGCGTATATCCCTACCACCAATGAGAAGTGTAGGGTTTTTCTCTCGGAGTCTAATGAGACTATAGATAATATTGTTGATATGCTCTCCTTAACCTTCAATACTCCCACCTATAACCTTAGAGTATAGCTTTATGAGGTCTGGAACTTGGACTTCCTTTAACTTAAGGTTAAGTTCATGCAGTTTAACTTCAAAGTCTTGACAACGAGTACCCTTAATGCTCACTTTAATTATATTTTCATCAATTTCTATGCCAGTTACATAATCTAGAGATGCTATTTCCTTTTTAACTCTAAATAAATCAATGTTTTTAGGAGCTTCAGCTATATATTTAATCACCATGTTGCGTTTCGAGGCTAGTTCTCTAGCTTCTCCTTGTTCTAGTATATGTCCTTTATCTATTATTATGATATAGTTGCATAGCCTTTCTAGTTCGTGAAGTATGTGCGTCGATATTATGAAGTCTATTCCCTCATCTCTATAGATTCTTTTTATTACGTTTAGAATCCTCGTCCTTGTTATTGGATCTAGATGTGACGTTGGTTCATCGAGTAGTACTAGTTTTGGTTCACCTATTAATGCAAGTATTAGTGCAAGTCTCTGAATATATCCTCTTGATAAGGAGTCCACCCTTCTATCTAGGTATTCTGTGAATCCAGTTAACTTGGCTAACCTCGTTATCTCTGCTTTAACGTTATGTACTTTCTTTATCTGAGCGTAGAATTCTATGAGTCTATAGCACTTGATTCCTTTAGGGAATATGGGGTTTTCTGGAAGGTATCCAACAATTCTTCTTAGTATGTGTCCTTCACTCCATGGATTATAGCCTAAGACCTCTACTTCACCATAATCTGGTTTTAGCATACCCATGAGTATTTTTAATGTCGTTGTTTTACCGGCTCCATTAGGGCCTATGAAACCTGTAATAACCCTCTTTGGTATTGTAAACGTTATTCCCTTTAACGCTTGAATGCTTCCATAGCTCTTCACTAAGTCCTTAGCCCTTACCTGCATGGTCTCGTCTAGTATGTGGGTAAAGGTTCCCTAAAATATTTTGATAATGTAACTCCTCCTCTACTAGTAGTAGAGGTGTTTTCACATGATAGTTACCATATAGTAGTGGAATATATGGTTGAACCCTTAACTTCATATTATTGTGGGAAAGGTATAAGTAAGCTTATTTCCCTAAATAGTTATGATAAGGGTTAAACTTCATGAATAAAAGGTATAGAATTGGACATATTGCGGTTAAGAGGAGGTATAAAGTCGGGCATGTAGCTATACGTAGGGCTTTAAAGATAGGTGATCATTCTGGGTGTTAGGGTTAAGTTAAGGGTTAGATTTAATGATAAGTTTGTTGATGCGATTGCATTAGCTAATACTGGCTTTGAAACAGATTCACCACAGCTACTTGTACCTAGAAGCTTCATTACATTGAATAACATAGATTTAAGATTTCTTGGAGAACCTAGGGTAGTTGAATATGATACCGCAGGTGGACCTATAGTTATGCACATGTATCCTTATGCCTGTCGAGCTGCAGTTATTGAGGAGGATAAGGTTTCAAAAGAGGTAAAAGCTGATCTAGTAATTTCACCCATAGAAAGAGAAGTTATTATGAGTGATGCACTCATAGAGGAGCTTGGAATAATTTTACTGAGTCCTAGAAGGGGTTTATGGAGATTTATTGATGATCCTGTAGAGAGGATAAGGTATTCTTATAGGCCTCAATATTGGTAATTTAAGTGGACTTGAATCCTAGTACATAATACTTAAATTACTCATACCATACTTCTCTACTGGTCTATGGGAGTGAACATCGGGGTATTGGCGGCTCTAGCTTCAGCACTATTGTTTGCTTTAGCTCCAATATTTTATGGATTTGCTATGAAGAAATTTAAGCCCTTGGAGGCAAATTTCATTAGGACTTTACTAACCTACCCTTTCTGTCTACTCCTCTTACTATTAATTAAAGGTAGCTTCAATTTAGACATTAGTGGTATTTCTTACGCATTTATTGTTGCGTTGACCGGTAGTGTTGTTGGTGATACATCGTTTATAGGTTCCATAAAGTATGTTGGAGCTAGCTTAGCAACTGCATTGAGCTACACATACATAGTTTTCACGGTTTTCATGGCAGTATTCATAGTAAGTGAATCATTAAAGGTTATTCATGTTCTATGCTTAATCCTCGTATTGACTGGTATTTGGATATGTTATTTTGAGGTAAAGGGTAAGGTTAATAGATTAGGTGTCTTATTGAGTATTATTACCGCCATTTCATGGTCTATAGCAATAATTTCATCTAAGTTTGCATTAAAATATATGTCACCTGTAGAGTTAATGGTATTGAGGAATGGATTTGCCCTGGTGTTGTTGTCTCCGATTATATTTAAAAATAAGAAACATGCCTCGTTGTTTCGGGGAAGGCATACTATTTACTTAGTTTTAGGAGCATTATCTGGTATTGTTTTTGGGATACAGCTATATTATTTCGCTGTTAAAACCGTTGGAGTAATATTAACGACAATTATAACAGGCTCATCACCTGTCTTAACATTAGCTCTTGCATACATATTATTGAGAGAAAGACTTAGCAAAAGGCAATTAATTGGTGTGATACTAGCTATTATTGGTAGCTACCTAGCATCACTTACACGTTAACTTTAGTTAAACTCCTTAATATCAACTGTTTAGTTTAGAATTA
Organism: uncultured Desulfurococcales archaeon; assembly: GCA_964415135.1. Classification (GTDB taxonomy): domain Archaea; phylum Thermoproteota; class Thermoprotei_A; order Sulfolobales; family WANQ01; genus CAYXRT01. The sequence continues at coordinate 6,889 of CAYPZO010000080.1, forward strand.
TCTGCGTTGAGTCGTTAATGAAGATAAACTTTATACGGTATAAGTGCAAGTATTTTAATCCCACTCTCTATCTCGAACATACGTAAAGGTATTGGTGATGAACGTGAAGGAATATAAAACCACGTTAATTGACGTACAATCTGAGCCCTTAGTAATATTAAACTACGATGATGCTATTGAGCTTGGAGTTCACTCTGGACAAAGAGTTAGATTAGCTAAGAATGGAAGATATGTTCTTGCAGATGTACTTGTATCTAAGACCATAGTTTCTAAGGGCACCATTGGTGTTAACGATTCATGTTTAAGAGCTTTAAAGATATCAGCTGGAGATACAGTGACCTTAAAGACTATTTTCTCTCCAAAGAGCCTGAAGGCATTAAAGAAGAGACTTCATGGAAATAGGCTTAGTGCAGCTGAAATTAAGGATATCATTGAAGATGTTGTTGAGGGACGTTATGGTGAAGCAGAGATAGCCGCATT
>CAYPZO010000081.1:0-7216 GCA_964415135.1 uncultured Desulfurococcales archaeon
AGTTACTAGCACTAGCAAACCACCTAGGGATAGGTAGGTCAAGAGCAATAGGATTTGGACACGTAAACATAACAAAAGCAGATAGACCGAAGTAGCACTAACGTAATACTAATAAAGATATAAATATATCTGGTAAGTACTTATTTTGGGTGCGAGCTATAGGTTTATTGAAATGCTTAAGCAGATATAGATTATTCTCAATAGACATACTTGCAGGGATAGCTGCCTTAGCTGAATATGACAAGATATTCTTTAACCATGATTTCGCATTTGGTGTTGAGGAAATAATGGGTGATATTTCATCGAACTTCGCTTACCAGAAGACTCTTCAAGCCTTAGCCTTATCCTCGTATTTTCCTTGGTTACCTTACAGGATAGACAATAACATACTAAAAGTGTTGGTAAACCTTAAGAACCATTACTCAAGCTCTGGATATAGGTATGTTAATATCCCATTGGCAGATGTGAAGAAGGCGATATGTCTAGATACTCAACCATATGACCTAATATTAGGTGAGTTAGCCAACGTTATTAAATACTCAGCTCTAGTTCCTGCATATCGATCAAGCTATGAAGAATTACTTCAACAATCCCTTAAGAACACTAGGGAATTATTGAAAGGACTAGCTCTGCATGGTAACATTAACATTCACGAATTAATAGTGGAGAATATATTCACAATAAGCAGCTTAAGTGGTAGACTTAATGAGATTCATAAAGTACTGAATAAATTAAATAACGTAATTAACAGGGATGTGTTGATTAAGTTAAGAGACGAAATTGAGAACATGAAAGATTTTCCTGAAGAGTTTAAGAAAAATAAAGAATGGAACTTAATGATGTTCCTTCCATCAATGCATACAGAGTATTATGCTTTAGAATTACTTAAGTACTTAATCAAGAACTTTTTAAAGAGCATATGCCTTAACGTAACTATATACCATCCGTACATTCCAAACGTAGTTGATGCCCTAAAAAAAGAACTGAAGGATCTTTGTACTACATTCATGGACAAAAAATATAGAATAGATCGGTATGAGGACATCAAGAAAATAGTAGAAGAATTAATTGATTATATTGAAAGTAGTAATAGGCCTACAATAATAGTTATTATGTTGGATCTAGAGAAAGCATTGTTATGTGAGCTTACTTGCGCTCTCTCTAACATTAAGGATAGGCCTTTAGTATTTGGGGTGTTAACAACCAGGATTACATTTAATGAAAATAAAAATGAAGTGAGTTATGGATCAAGCTTTATTAGGGTGATCTAGATATGTGCACATCACTTAACCTGCAGCTTGCTCATAAACCTGACGTATGGTATATCTATAAGTTAAGGGATACTGATCCCATTCTTGAACTCCTAGCAGTTCAAAATCTCGTTACGTTAAGAGGTAGAGGAAAATATGCAGTAAGTGCTTACTACATAAGTCCTTTACATGGCTTATTAGGTATTAAAGTAGGAGACAAAATAGCACACATGCACTTAGTAAACATTTATCGATGGTTAGCTCTAAATCCTTACACATTAATTGGTGATTTTAACTTAGCTGTAATTACTGAAAAAACGTTTAAGCCAGGACCTGGACTATTCCCTACAGCATTAAACGCAGAAGTTATCACTGAACCTTCGAATCCTTACGGAGTATACTATCCAGCCATAGCAGCTACCATGTTAAGAGCTTCAAGAAGAGGTTTAGATTTAATAAGGGCATTCATACAAACCGCAGTAATAACTTATGGGCTCTTAGCTAGATTTGCTAGACGAGAATTTGAGAAATGCAAGATAAAGTTAAAGGCAACTATAAATGCCCTTATTCAAGCCTTATTATATAAGAACTTTATGCTTACCAAGTTAGGTGAGCAGTCATTAAGAAGAACTACCTTGGCGGTAACTGAGTTTATAAGTCTAAGAAATGTTGAATCGTTAATTAAGAAATATATTAAGTATAAAGACATTAGGAAGTTAGATGCTTTAGAATACATAATTCAAGATAAGGAGTTAATAACGTATATATTTGGTCGGTGGTTTAAAGATATATATGTATATTCACTTGAGAGCTTAGGAGCTGAGCTAATTAATGCTATAGATAACTTAAGCAAGAAACTCTCTGGGGATTACGAAGCCGTTATAATGGAGGTAACGGGTCAATTCAGTTTAGCTGACTTGTACCTCCTATATAGAGCGTTTGGGAGTTCAAAGATATATTTAGCATTAACACCTGAGACACTAATTAATATGTTGCATATACATTTATGGATTAAGGACCTAAGTCATGAATTAAATTATGAACTAAAGTCCAATAAGAAGGAGTTTATCATTAACACTGCCTTCATGAGGGTAAAACACATACCCTTACTTGTCTCAGCTACAGATCCTCATGTAGCGGAACATATATACAGTGAAATAGCAAAGAAGCATAAAATGAAGATAATCTATCTAGTTGCTCATCCGCCAACTTCCTCAGCTAGAGCTATTAAGAGATTACTTACTTTAGGACTTCCTAGGGATAATATAAGACCGTACGCTAAGCTCTTATACTTCTAGTTATAACGCTGAGTTAAGACTATGTTTTCCAATAATTCCTTCAATAAAGGGTCTTATTTCCTTAGTTACGTCATTAACACCTATAGATCCATCTCTTTCCCTTTCAAGTCGGTAAACTTTAAACCCTATTCCATATCTTTCAGCAGGAACTTTAAAAATCTTGCCAATAACTCCATTGGTAAGATGCGAAGTAACTACGATTTTAACTCTACTTCCCCCTTCATCAGTGATGAACCCTTTAATAAGGTTAACCATACATTTGGCAAGTCTTTCTACTGAGGTATAACTTAAAGTTATCTCTGGCTCCTCAATTCCTATAATTAGCCGCTCAGCGTATCCCCTGCTCAAAAGAACTTTAGCTATGGCTAAGGTCATAACCATCGACACTATATTCCTGGTGCCCGTACTTAACATTGCATAAGGAATAGGTGCGTTCCGGTCAAATACGCTTTCCATGAACACAGGAGTATTTCTTTTACTGTCATAACGTAAACCAGAGAACGTAACATAGCTTACTTTAAAAGTCCCGTAATACTCCTCAAAAGCTTTCAAAATTTCTTCCCAAATGTCTTTCTCAGTATCAAGTACTCTAGTAATTAAAGCTGTAAGTAAGTCAGCAATATAGCTTCCATGAATGTCTAGTTTACCATCCTTTATATCGTTAAACTCTAAGTGGGTAGACATTGAACTTACTTTACTTCGAAGTGCTGAGAGAATTAACGTGTATGGCATCACATCTTTATCTAAAGTCCCTTCTCTTAGTATGTATTCTATTTCGCTCTCATCGTATTTAACATCTTTAAGTATCTTTTTAAATTCAGATCTAAAATTTCTTGAATTAATAAGTTGAGGTCTTAAATACCGGTCTCTATCCATATATATACCGAAATATCTTCCTTCACCCCTGTCTATCACGCACACACTTAAATACTTGGTGAAAGTATTTATTAAATGTAAATGTTCATTTTCCTCCAAATTCAATTTTTCTTTTCCTGATAAGGGGGTAAAGTCTTCAATTGATCTTTCTACATCAGGATATCTCATTTTAGCCAAATGCAGTAATTGTAAGGCTTCAAGCACCGATGATTTCCCTACACCTCTATCTCCTGTAATGACTGTTAAATCAGTTATTTCAAGTTTAATAGGTTTAGTTATAGGTTTAAATCCTTGAATTAAAAGTTCTAGCCCCATAATTACTCACCAAGCGTCAGTACTGCCGTAAAAATATATTATACCTACTCCTTATATACTTATACACGGAGATCGCTTTGTTAGGGGATCTAGCAGGAATTTATGACAAAGCAACATTAATTCTAGCATTAACCATAACCCCCCTTCACGTAGGTACAGGTAGAGGGCATGAGGGGTTTGTAGATTTACCTATTCAAAGAGATAAGTATGGGTATCCCTGTATATGGTCAAGTAGTTTTAAGGGTGCTTTACGCTCTTCATTAACACTCAGGTATGGGTGTCTAGATAACGCTTCCTTAAGAGAATGTGAGATTATTAAGTTAATTTTCGGACCAGAGAAAGAGGAGGTTGCTTTAAAGGCTTTTGCGGGTTCAGTATCCTTTACTGACTTAAAATTACTAGCTATACCAGGCCCTTGCGGTGCTGGTGTATGCTTATATACCAGTGAGCACTTACTAGAAAGCTTTATAGCATTCACCGACGCTTTAGGCATGGAGAACCTAAAAGATAAGGCTAGAGAGGCTTTAGAGGACATAAAGGCACAATGGGAAAGAGGTATAAAATTCATAGTGAGTAGTAGCGAAGCTCTTATAGGCCAAACAGGCGCTTTAGTCATCCCTGTAGGGATATATAAAGAATCAGAACTAAAATACTCAGGAAAACTATATGAATTCTATAAAGCCATTTTAAATGAAGTAATGCCTGACTCACTTAAAAGCACTGTAGAGGAGCTTGCACGGAAAGTTATAGTTATAGACAAGAGTAGGGCACCGAAAATTATAGGACATAAACTCATTGTTCAAACGACAAGAGTAGCCCTTGATTATAGAACTAAGAAAGTAATTATCGGGGCCTTATGGAGTGAGGAGTATGTACCTGAGTTTGCAATATTCTATGGAGGCATATTATGCTCTAAACCACGCGAGAAAAGCCTTGCTGAAAAATACGGAATAACTTCTGGGGAGGACGTGTTTAATAGATTAAGAGACTTACTAAGAGTAAGCAATGGAAGGCATTTCTACTTATTCTTAGGTGGCTTAGAAACTATAGGAAGAGGTTTAGTAAGAATAGTTCTCTTGCAGGGTGGTAGATCATGAATGCAGAGGAATTAATTAGCTGGTATACTAACCTTGCTAAGGGAGTATCAAGTTATTTAGCAACAAATAAAGATAAATATATAGGGGAGCTGACAGGAAAACTAAGAAGCATAATGAGAGAGCTACCTGAATGGATTATTTATAGTGATATATATAACGTTATCCTATATCATGCCTCAAGGGCAAGAAATATATGTCTTAATGAGGTATATAAAGATATCTATGCCTTAAGTGAGGTGAGAGAATTCTATGAATGGTGTGAAAAAGTAAGAAGTGAATACCCTAAATCCAAAAGATGCGGAGTTGATGAGGTAGCTCATTCAATAGTCTTATCTATAATAGGGAAATACTTCATTGGTAATGAGTGGGACGGTTCCTTGAACAGTCTAATAAGTAAGATAAATGAGCTTAAGATAGATGAGTTATTATTTGAGGAAATGACATTAACACTTGGTAAATTATTCATTAAGCTAAAGTACATATCTGAGGCTTTCTTTGAGGCAGGAACATGAAGGTGTACCTAAGTTCATCCACACCTTTAATATTAGGAGGATATGACTGTAAATTAAAAAGGGAAATAAATGGGAGTACGGTAATTGAGCCCTTAAGAATGCAAAGTATAAAGGGTTTATTAAGATGGTGGTTTAGAGCTTATGTTGCTGGTGCTCTTTATAGAGTGGGTTTTTCCTCTAATGATATAGAACGTAAAGTTCGTGAACTAAGTCGTAAGCTCCTAGGGTCCACGGAAGGGGCCTCACCTTTCGTAATAAATACCGATTGGGATGATGTTAAAACGTATGATACTTCTTCCTTAATAATTAAAAAATTAAGAAATCACAGTGTTTCAAGGTTAATTTGTTTAAGGGGAGGTACTGACCTTACAGAATATTATGGTTATGTAGATGAATACTTTATTGAATTAAAAGAGAGAATAGGTGCCTCAGTGACCCCCCTTGAAAGAAAAATAATCTCGATGACCTTCATAACGAGCTTATTATTGGGTTGCCTAGGAAGAGCATCAAGAAAAGGACTGGGTTGTTTCGACATAATTACTCATAAGGCTAAAACCGTTCTTGAACCTTATCTTTGGAGCTACATACATGGCTTACCAAAATCCATAAGTAATCTAGTGGCCGATACTAGTAAGGAATTTTTAAGGATCACTCCTTCATATCGCGGAGTGCAAAGAAATGATTTACCCCCTATGCCTGCTATAGCTCCTAACGTATTCGATATTTACTACTGTGAATTTGACGGGGATCCACTTGATTTAGTACTTGCTTTTGATAAAGCACTAACCCGAGGAGGGAGAACCTCATTTTTAAAGAAGGATCCTCTAAGGGAAAAATATCTCGGATGGATATTAGGTTTACCTAGATCACAGAGGGGAAAAGGATACATAGTCAAAGGAGGGATCGCAAGGAGACCATCACCATTTATATTATCAGTTCATAACTCATTCGCTTTTCTATCGGTTTTCTACTCAAGTGATTGGCCAAGTGAGATTGAATGGAGAGGTATGGGGGGTGCAACCATGAGGTTGTCCATTAGATATGGAAAAGTAAATGAGATTCCTTTAAAGGACGTAATAGGCTTAGCATGCAAGACCATTATAGAAGTTCTTGAGAAACAAGGATTTCAGTTTAAGAGAGTAAGCATTACATGGTGAGAAGTATGAGGGAGCTTACGAAACTAATTAACTATTTAAATAATTTCCTTAAAATGAATGAAGTGAAAGAAGTTCTTAAGAGAACTTGTGGGCTCAGTGTTGATGATATAAATGATCTTGTAACCAATATGATTTCATGCAAAAATATTCTACCTATGATTAATATCGCAACACGGATATATAGATGCCTTGATGAACTTACGTCCTTAGATGAAATAAGACGCCTACGAATTAAGCCTCCACCCACGAGAGTAGTTAATGAGTTAAAGCGTTTTATATTAGATGTCTTAATAAGTAGGTCACGTAATTTAACTTATCTAGGTCCTCTTATAAACTTCATTTACGAATCTTTAATAGACTCCTTAAAGTATTATGGGTATAAAATCCTCATTTATGAGTGTCGCTCTAAATCTAGAATTATGATAGGAAGGCCTAATATTGATCTTTATTTAATATTTGAAACAGGAACTAAATTGCACCATGTATTTGGGATTCCATATTTACCGGCTTCAAGTATAAAAGGAGCCTTCAGATCTTACGTTAACTTGAAGGGATTAAAGTGTAAGGTATCTGCTATAGGGTTATTAGAGGTATCTCCTGAGGAGTTTCTCTTTGGTACGAAAGAGTTTAAGGGTTCAATAGTATTTTTTGATGCATTTCCTAGGGTCGAGAATAAATGTTTGCTAGAGCCTGAAGTAACAACGCCTATAT
>CAYPZO010000082.1:0-7183 GCA_964415135.1 uncultured Desulfurococcales archaeon
TTGAAGCAAGCCCAATTATAGAACTCAGTATCTAAGTCTATGTATGCTGACTTTAAAGTTTTCTCTGCACTTGCCATCCATTTACTGTATTCTTTCTGATCCAACAAGATGCTTACACCAAGACAATAGTACTTTATACGTGATCTTATAGTTTTTGTAAGCATTGGGGTAATCGATGTAGTTTAATCTCCTATATATATTACATCAGGTAAATTCTTGAATAACCTATCACCTGTCACTAGTTTATCTCCAAGTATTTGTGCTGTTGCATAAACTATAGCGTCAGCTAAACTAGGTGTACGGAGCTTATATTTCCTAGCAATCTTGTAAAGTTCAAGAAAGATCCTAGCTGATTTAATTGCTAGCTCAACATCTATAGAGACTATGGAAGTTTTAGCTTCTATGAATAAAAGTCTCTTCATAACTTCATCTAAGCTTACACCCTCGCGTATGTATTTTCTTGCAATTTCGGCTAATACTATTGAAGGCGTATATCCTCCTTCTCTCAGTAGCTGCCTGACTAATAATCCCCTTTTTGTTCCTCTAAAATATTCTACCCAAGCATAAGTATCGTATACTACCATTCTCTATCCTCCATGCGATCTTTCTCTGTAAAGGGAGATATTTTCCCTTGATCTACGCCAAACATATCTTCTGGGAGACCGAGTTCTCTTAGGATAAGCTTTTTTATGACTTCGTCGAAGCTTTTGGCTTTCATTTTCTTTTTTAATTTTTCTAGGCTTCGATAAGTTTCTTCCTTTACTTGAATGGTCTTTACCATCTAACAACCCTATAACCTATAGAGTATAATCTATATTTTATAGATTTATATCATTGATAAGATAAATATTCTTTCACTCTATAAAAAGTATTGATATTTGGGATTTTCTCTTAATGAGCCTTTATTTGACGTGTTGAGGTGTAGTATATTACTGTTATTGTATATGGTATTAGTACTATCATTAGTATTAGAGATAATAGTGTGAATTGGGATCTTGCTATAATTGATTGTGAGGGAAGTATATGCACTTTATCTGTTAATACGGATAGTTCACTACCCTTTACATCTATCTCATAGTTTATCGTTAGTTCTTTTTCATTTAATTTATGTTTTTCTACTCTAATCCAATGATATAGTCGTGTGACAATAATCTTCGATGTGTTATATGCTATATTTTTATCCTCAATTCTTAAGGGTATTATTGCTAATTTAATACTCCATGGACGTTTAAGGAGTAGATCTTGTGTTTTCAATTCTATAGAGCTATCATATAGGAAGTCTTGAGCTAATTCAATTCTATGAAATCTTAGTTCAATGATTAAATAGGCTTCCTTTACATTGACATTATTTATGAATTTTGCAACATAGTCCTTGCTTACTAGTGGTTTTTGGAGCATTCTATAGGTAAGTGCTGTAGGACATATTGTTTGTGAGGATACTTCATAGTACTTGTTGCTAACATTTAATATAGCTACTATTTCACAGTCTTCAAATATTCTCCACGTTTCAATACTATACCACGACCCTTCTTCACCAATTGATACGAATACTCCATGGGGTCTTACATAAATTCCATCATCTCGTATCTTCAATCCTAAACAGTATAATAATCGTGGTTCTCCCTCAATTACCTTTTGAGAAGCTAGATAAACTAGGCAAGCACTAATACTAGTAACCGCTATGTCGAAGGACAGTATTATGATAACTAGACGTAGCATAGACTTACTTTTCATGTTCTCCATAATGTTCTATGTAAAAAATGTTTTATTTATTTTTCCTTTAATATAAATGAATTTGTCCATTCCGGTGTATCATATTCTTTTATTATTTTCCTCCATTCCTCATCTGATAGCCTTTGACTCATTGGATGTGTGAATTCGTAGAAGCTTAGCACGAATCCTGCACCTATCACTAGTTTATCGTTGACTGGATATAGCATTATTATTTTGTAGAAGTATCCTGTTCCAACTTCTAATACCCTCTTACCATTTGGGTCTGTTAATACATCTGCTATTATTCTTGGATCAGCATCAAGATTATCTATGATTTGTTCTAAGTAGTGGTGATACCATTTAATTACTTCTTGTTCTTCTCTTGTTAGTTCTTCTCCTTTGATTTCCTTTAATGATATTCTGTACAGTTTTTCCAATAAGTCTATTAGGTTGTTTAGTCTTTTCTCCCATATCTTGTCCAATAGGTTTAGGTTTTTGAGTCCATCTCTTGTTATTTTTGCTAGTATTAGTAGTCTTGCATAGGTTTTTGGTAATGGTTCTACCCATCCTACATCCTGTTCCCGCTCTATTGCTACTCTTAGTTCTGCATAGGGTTGTTTAGCGTATAGTATTGTATCGTGTCTTAGTTGCGACCAGCTTGCTAGGAAGGTGTTTAGGCTTTTATCAATGTATGGCATGTTCCTCATCATTGGTGGTAGGTATTCTTCTTGCTCTAAGTTTAATAGGCTTTTCAATGTATACATCCATGCATTATATACTGTTGATAGCCATTCCTTTAACGTCATGTTCCTTACGAAGCTTCTTGCCTTCTCCATCTGCATTATATAGGGTTCTCCATATCTCTTCTTCTCATCCTCTAGGAGTTCCCATGCTCTTTTAGAATCCATTGCCGCTGGAATATCTAGTGCCTTAGCCATAAACCTATTAGGAACATTACTGAATATGAGTAGTTGATGAATATATCCGTCAATGATGAATCTTTGACCCATAACCCTCATTCCAATAAGGCTTGGCCTTTCGCTTGGGTATATTAGATGTGATATTATTCTTGGACTAAATACCTTCTTAGCGTACTCTATGACTTCCTCCATGAATTCTTCTAGTAGGGTTTCATCAGCTAGTTTCTCATAGGTTAGTGGCTTCCCATAAACTTTTTCTGCTAATTTAATGTAGTCGAGTGGTGTTAGGTCATCAGCTTTACCTACAAGGAATGAGGTGACTGCATATATTTCCTCCCATAGGTCATAAGGTTTAACTCCATCTACCTCCCTGAACATGTTCTTTGCAATAATTAATGCTTGTAATGTAAGTCTCTTAGTGTCATCTACCGTCTGTGAGAACCTTGGCTTAACATTAAATGTCATTCTACCCATATACATCATTGCCTTAAAGTACCTTTGGAGAAGCTCTGACTTCGTGTAATGTCCTCTTGGCTTATACTGTGTATAATCTTCTCTATACTTGAATAGTAGTGATACTTCCATACTATTAGCTTCCATTACCTTCTCATATTCAGCTTCAACTAGGTCTTTAACATAGTTTGGCATCTCTACGTCTAGTTTAAGTATCTTCGCTAGTAGTGAAAAGTATGCTATATCGTACTTTAATGCTTCACCTATTACTCCATCCCTTAAGTTACTTGGTAGAGAGCTATAGTCTTCTATCATGCTCTTTAACATTAGTTTAACGTAACTACATAGGTAGTCATATAGGTATTTTTCTTCTAATTCCAATAGTAGGTTATCGAATAATACGTGATACACAAACAGAACACTATCAACGGTAATGATTTTTCGTGGAGTTATTGACCTGTAGCCTTTAACTATGTCAATACATCTTGACGGAATAACCGCAAATCCCTTGTTCTCAAGCATTAATATTAGTTTCCTTAAGTTTACGTTTTCTCCTCTAATTAATTCTTCCAATTGATCTATTAGGTTTGGTGTTAGTTTTACTGGTAAATTAAACCATTCCCTTGGAATAACTATGAAGTTTTCTAACTTCTTTAATTCCTCGATATATTTATCTACATTAAATTTAGTGGCTACTAATTCTTCACTATAGCTGAACGTAATCGCTGTAGGTATTGAGTATTCACTAGGAGTCGTTGTAGTTGGTGTTGTTGAGGGTGTTGTAGTTAATGTCTCGATTTCCTTAGGCATCATGAATACGTTGACTATAGTTATTGCTGTTATAGTTATAACTATTGCTAGTATTAGAGTAAAGACACTTAACTTCACTTTCTCTACCGAATTAATTCTAGGAAGTATTTTTCTAATTACTCTACACATTCGAAACAGCGTTCGAAAAGCCCATACAATAAATTAAACGTTGTGCCCATATGTGTACAGGCTTATTAGTCTAAGTATCTAACTTCTACATTACGTATTTTAGAATCTAGAGTTTACTTGGAGATAATTGATAGATCTTTTATTTAGTGCATTCTTTTGAGTATGGATAAGTGGCTATAACTTGTCCTAGGGCTACACCGCCGTCATTAGGGGGTACGTGTTTAGGTAGGTAGATTTTAACTCCTTCTCTAGCTAATACGCTTTTTATTCCTTTAACTATTATGGTATTGACTGATGCTCCTCCTGATAATATGACAACATTTCTAGTAGCTTTATTGATGTTCTTTAATGCTACTTCACCTAGTGCTTTTCCTAGAACGTATTGAACAGTATATGCTATGTCTTTGTAATTATTTTCGCTAAGGTTTAAGAGGGCGCTTTCTATGAGCTTTGTAGTATCTATTATGGTTTTTCCGTTGACTTGTAGTAGTGGAGCATCTATAAAGTCTAATAGTTTACCGTTATTGGAGAATGCTTCTAGTTTTATTGCTGGTTCTCCTTCATATGTTCTCTCATAGCATACTCCTAGTAGGGCTGATATTGAATCCAATATTCTTGCAATGCTTGACGTTAATATTCTTGGTTTTTGAGCTTCACGGTATATGAGTTCGAGTTCAAATAGTCCTCCTCTTAATCCCCTTAGTATGTTTAGTTTCTTAGCATACTCGACTACTTCATTGTAGTCCATGAATGTTGACATCAGTGTTATTAGCATTCTAGCTGGATATCTGATGGTTAAGTCTCCTCCAATAAGTGGCTGGTACTTTAAATGGCCAAGCCTTTTATAGCCTTCGTAGCCTACTAGTAGTACTTCGCCACCCCAAATCATTCCGTCATCTCCATAGCCTACGCTATCAATTACTATAGCGATAACCTTGTCATCAACGTCTGCTTTCATGTCGGCTAAGGTTGAAAGAGCGTGAGCGTAGTGGTGTTGTACTTCAATTAACTGTGTTGAGCATGTTTTAGCATATTCTTGTGCAAGTAGTTTTGATGAATAGTATGGGTGTTTATCTGCTACTAGTAGGCATTCGCATGGATTTATATTATATGTTCTTAGTAGGAATTTAATGTATTTGTCTAGGTCTTCTAGTACGTCGGGGTCATCAACATCACCTATATATTGTGTTAAGACTACCTTGTCGTCAAATGCTATTGCCCCGGTTGTTTGTAGTTCTGCTCCAAAGGCTATTACTGGTTTCTTTAACTTGAATTTAAGCCTAATCCATGTGGGTGCATAGCCTCTACCTCTCCTAAGGAGAACTGGTTCTCCATCGGTAAACCTCAGTACGCTATCGTCAACTCTATTAACGATAACCCTATTGTGTACTAAATAATAGTCGACTATGCTTCTTAACTCCTTGTATGCGCATTCCTCGTCTATACACATGGGTTTTCCATGTGCATTACCGCTGGTCATTATTAGGAACTTATCCCTAGACTCCATGAGTAGTAGGTAGTGTAGTGCCGTATAGGGAAGGAATACTCCTTCATGGTCAAGTCCTGGAGAAACATACCTTGATACAGGGGTATCTTCTTTTTTAGGTAGAAGTATTATTGGTCTTTCAGGTGAAGTCAATATCTTTAGAGCTTTTTCGTCAACATAGACTAGTTTTTCCAGGATCTTAGTGTCTAATGCCATCACCGCGAAGGGTTTTTGCGGCCTATTCTTTCTTTTTCTCAGCTCCAATACTACATCGTCATCTGATGCTAGGCATGCTATATGATATCCACCAATACCTTTAACTGCAACAATATAGCCTTCATCAATAAGCTTAGCAGCATATACTATAGGATCCTTGCATTCAATAATGTTATCCTCTCTGTCTGTTAACCATACTTTGGGGCCGCATTTAGGGCAACATATTCCCTGAGCATGGTATCTCCTAGTGTTTCTTACATCCTTGTATTCTTTCGAGCATTCACTGCATAGAGGGAAATCCCTCATTGAGGTGTTTTCCCTATCGTAGGGTATAGTGTACATTATTGAGTATCTTGGACCACACCAAGCACATGCATTGAACGGATAACGATACCTTCTATCTCTAGGGTTAAGTACTTCCTTTAAACATTCATTGCATATTGCTAGGTCTGGTGGTATCATGGAGTACCTCTTTACTTCATGTGAACTTGGTAGTATCTTGAAATCTATGTATCCTTCTACGCTTACTTCATCTATTGTTATTTCCTCTATCTTAGCTGGTGGTGGTGGATCTTTGAATAATAGCTCCATGAACTTCGATATCTCCTTACCATTACCCTCAACGTGTATTTCTACTTCAGATCCACCAACATTCCTAACATATCCTTTGACATTGCTTTTTAATGCTATTCTGTGTATGAAGGGTCTAAATCCAACTCCTTGTACAATACCAGTAACTAGAATTCTATATGCTTTCACATTACATCTCCTTTAGTATTTCTTCCCAAAGCTTTATTGTTTCAATTGCTTCTTTTTCGTCTATTTTAGCTATGACCATACCTGCATGAACTATAACGTAGTCTCCTGGCTTAATGTCTGGAGTTATTGTTGCATCAGCTATGATTTTAGCTCCTTCAAACTCAACAACAGCTACCTTGATTCCATCCTCTTCTCTTATTTCTAAGACCTTTCCTGGAACTCCCAAGCACATTGCCTTTAACCACACTAGCATATTCTTGGTATTGGTAGTGCTTGGGGTTCTACTATTGTTAATCCGCCTATTTCTGTACGTACTAGTACTCTACTCCTAACTATATCTGATTTAGGTTTTACTACTTCACCTATAATACATGCATGCTGCTCTCCCTTCTCCCTTAGAAAACTTATGACCTCGTCAGCTACTTGAGGTGAAACACTCAATACAGCTACGCCTTCACATGCCATGTGTATGGGGTCTATACCTAATGCCTCTAGAAATCCTCTTACCTGAGGTCTAACTGGAATACTATTTCTATCTACTATTATTGTTGTATTTGTTTGCTTAGCCCATTCTGCTAATACGGATGCTAGCCCACCTCTCGTAGGGTCTCGTGCAGCGTGAATATTGTCTCCATACTCCTTGATTAATGGTAGCATTATTTTTGTTAATGGTTTTGAATCACTCTTTAATCCACTA
>CAYPZO010000083.1:0-7158 GCA_964415135.1 uncultured Desulfurococcales archaeon
TGTGCTCAAATGCATATCACCACTGAAGGTATATTTAATACCTGAATATACTTAAATGATAATAATCTTACCTGATTAAAAGACTTATATACATTTATCGTAGAATCTAGACTATGTAGCACTAGCATGTATGGAGTTGTAAGTTTGGCAGGCTCAGAGGAATTTGAATCGAAACCCCAGCTTCGTAGAACAGAACGGTAATGCCTATTATGGAGAAAGGATAGAAGAACGATAACCCCTCTTCTGCCATGAAACAATTACACCCTTTTAAATGTCTCGCTCTCCTTTTCAGATTTTACGAAGCGGGCTTGTCCATACGAGAGATAGCTCTGTATATGAATAGAATTGAAATAATCCTTTCGAGTTACAAATTCGCTTACAAAATACTAAAATTCTTTAAGACACTAGAGGTCTTGTAGTTTTCTTTTTGTTTATATGGAAAGAGAAAGTTTACTAATATATTACTAAGGTAGATAGTTTTATTGCTTCACATACCTAGTTTTTTTTAGAGAAAACGGTGGAAAGCCATGGTTAAGTGTCCATATTGTGGTTATGAAGGTGATTTCATGTTATTGAAAACTTGGAAATATAAGTGGTGGAACGTGTTTTATTATAAATGTCCTAAATGTGGTAAGAAATTTAGGTATCAAGTAGATCCTGAGGGTAAGCGTAAGAGCTATATTATAAAAGTTGGGATCCGTGAAAAGTGATATATTATAAAGGTCTCAAGCATGGTTTTATTTTATATAAAGTTTTATATAATCCTCTACCTAATGTTTTATATAGGTGATAATATAGTTGGTAGAGATAACTGTGCTAACTAAAGCATCCTCCAGAAGCAATAGTTTAAGGACGACTGTACCGTCTAGTATTGTTAGGCTATTTGATTTAAAAGAAGGTGATAAGCTAAAGTGGAACATTAGGGTGGAGAACAACAAGCTTATAGTAATAGTAGAACCCGTTAAGGGTGACAGAAATGAAGAAGAATAAGAGAACAAAAACCTATAGTTTTGGTGTTGGTAAAAGGGAAGCTCATGACTCAACTACCTTCTACAGTAGAAAGATGTATAAAGATATTATATTACCGAAACCCTCATTCAAGGATCTAATTGAGAATCAAGTCCCCCCCGAGTTTCTAGATAAAGTTATTCTTGGAGATGCTAGAGAGGTTTTAAAAAAGTTACCTGATAACTGTGTTCATCTTATGGTTACGTCTCCACCATATAATACTGGCAAAGAGTATGATAAAGATCTCACACTTGGTGAGTACCTTGACTTTATCGAAGAAGTAATGAGAGAGGTATATAGAGTACTTGTATGGGGTGGAAGAGTATGTTTTAATGTTGCAGACTTAGGCAGGAAGCCATACATACCTCTGCACGCATACCTTATAGAAAGGTTTGAGAAAATAGGTTTTCTTATGCGAGGCATAATTATTTGGTATAAGGGGGACGCTGTTGCAGGAGGAAGTACTGCTTGGGGAACGTTTGCTTCTCCAGTAAACCCTGTTCTGCGGGATGTTCATGAATATATAATAGTGATGTCGAAAGGGAGCTTTAAGAGGGAAAAGAGACCCGAAAAGGAAGCCACAATAAGTAGAGAAGAATTCGTAGAGTTCACACGAAGTGTCTGGAAGTTTTCACCTGAGTCAGCTAGGAGAGTTAGTCATCCAGCACCTTTCCCAATAGAACTGCCTTATGGATGCATACAACTATACACGTTTAAGGGAGATGTGGTCTTAGATCCGTTCATAGGAAGCGGAACAACAGGTGTTGCAGCAGTTATGACTGGTAGGCATTTCGTAGGTATAGATATTAATCCTGAATATGTAGAGTTAGCTCGAAAACGTATAGAGGAAGTTCTAAGACAGAGAAAAATAACTGATTTTGTAAGAACGAGGTAGGTGACTCTTCTTAGCTATAAATAGTCAGCTATACTCTTCGATTTAGAAGCAGGTGCACATTTTATAGCTAAAGAAGTAAAGGAGAAAAGGGATCCAGAACCTGAGGACTTTAAGGACATAAGAAACGAGTTATATTTAGCTAGGTTAACTAGGGCAAACGAAGTCTTCGAAACAATAAATATAGTTATAGAAGAGCTAAGTAGACTAGGACTATCAGGTAGAGAAATGGAATTATGGTTACCCATCTTAACAATAGCCCGCCTTATAGGTAAAGAGGTCTATGAGAACGTTAAATCCTACATGCTCGAAGACCTTCAGAAAAGGAAAGAGGAACTATACAGTGAGGAAAAGATAATCTTAAAAGCCATTGAAAAGCTATTTGAAGAACAAGGCAAGGAAGAAATAGTATTCCAGGTAAAGGATCCTCAAGATAAGATTAAGGAAATATTAATAGAGGAAGGAGCATACAATGAATCAACGTTTAGAAAGCAATGGGAAGTTAGAAGACTAGGAAAAATACTAACTAGAATGGGTATAAGAAAAACCGAAGTAGGATCAGCAAAAGATAGAAGGTATGTTTAGAATTATAAATAGGAAGGAATTTAAGGAATTAGCTGAAAGGTACGGCTACAAGCCTTCTCAATTATTTGATGTGAGTAATGTGAGTAGAGTGAGTAAAGTTTCTGAGAACCAGGGTGTGTGCACACCCAATGAGACCGGTAAATCAGAGAGTAAATCAAGTGATTTAGTGAGATCTGCGAGTCTGGTCTCCCAGAACTCTACTCACTTTACTCACTCTACTCACATAAATGAATTGAAGATCGCAAGTATTCCGCCAAGTAATACTAGGGAATTAAAGGATGGAGAAGAATCTATAGAGAGAAAAGAGGTGAGTAAAGTACATTGTAAGGAACATTACTCACATAAACGAATTGAAAAGTTAAACTTAATTGAAGCCGTTAAGGAGGTTCTTAAGGAAGGTGCTAAGAGCGAAGTTGAAATCTATAACGAGTTAATGACTTATCAACATGAGGGTAGGCTTGAGGAAGGCTTACTAATTAACTATGAAAAACTAGGTATTGCGCTAAAATATCTTGAAGAAAAAGGCATAGTTGCTAAAACCTTTGATGAAAGGGAAGGCGTTGAAAAATACTATCTTCTAGGTGACGGCAATGATTAGTGAAGAGTTCTTTATTAAGTGGTTTCATGGACCTTTGGGGCTCGAGAATTATCGTTATCGTGAAGTAGCTAGAACCATTAATGCTGTGAGACTTGAGAAACCGGGGTTTGAGAGGAATAAGGTATGCGACTGGGTAACTGCATTACCGTACATTAAGCAGCATTATTTCAGCGAAAACCTCTACCTATCAATAGCATTCTATAAGGAGCCCGCAATAAGGGAGCCAGTATTCCAGTACTTATTCTATGACTTCGACTTTGAACCTGACCCAGACCTAGCTATTAGGAAGGGACTAGAATTTGCTAATAGTCTTAGGAAGAGATTTGGCATTGATGTAGTGCTGGTTAAGTCGGGGTTTAAAGGACTGCAACTTATTATACCGTTGAAGAAGCCTATAGACTTTGAAACCTATAGCTATATCTGGAACTACCTAGTTCAACCCTATGATTATAGTCTTGTACTTGACCGAAAGGTGTGTGAGCCCCGTAGATTACAGAGAATACCATACACGTAGAACATTAAGGTATTAAATGGGGTAACGCATAGAAGGCTTGCAAAAATAGTGGACTACAACCTAAAACCCATTAATCCTGAGGACTTCGACTGGTCAAACTATGAACCCCTAGATCCCAAGCAAATACCTATTGTTAGGATAAGCTTTGATATACCTGAAGTCAAACCCGTGAAAATATACAAGGACACGAAGAATAAGTCACCATTACCCGAGAAGATAGAGGACCTCATTAAATGCGAGGCAGTACCCCCATGTATTAGGGCAATAATTGAAGCAATGATTAAGGTAGGCGACCTAGATCATTATCAAAGGCTAATACTTGTATGGTACCTTAAATGGATAGGCTACGGTATTAATCAGGTCATTGACTTCTTTAAACAGTATGCTAAGGACTATAATGAACGTATGACGAGGTATCAGGTAGAGTATGCTTATGGCTTAAGGGGTTCACGTAAAGACTGGTTAATGCCAAGTTGTAGGTGGCTTAGAGATCATGGAATAGGTCTTAACTGTGGCTGGGATCGAAACCCAGTAACCTACTCCTATAGCAAAGCACAAGTAAACCTCGAAATCAAGGAAAAGTTCTTCAACCTAGTAAAGAGGGGTAACTAGCAATGAACGTCGATTTATCTTCCACTACTTTCTATGAGTTGCTGATAAGCAGGTTTGTTAATAATGAGGTGCCTCGTGAATTAAATAGGATTAGTGTTGCTGAGCTTGTAGGTTGCCTAAGAGCAGCCTACTATCGTAGAATTAAGCCTTTAAAATTCACGGGCCCCCAAGTTGTTAGACTCTTTATTGGTCGAGCAGTACACTATGCCCTTGAGAGGTTAATTAATGATCATCTAGGTAGTTCTCGTGCTGAGGTTAGGCGTGAATTAGAGCTAAACATTGAAGGCGATAAGGTCTACATTGTAGGTAAAGCAGACTTAATACACTTTGGTGAAGAAGAGGTCATTGTTGAGGTTAAGGTTATTGGGCAGGTTCCTGAAGAGCCCTATCCCGAGCACAGAAAGCAACTACGATACTACCTAGCATTATTCGGGATAAACAAGGGCATACTACTATACATTGATAGGAATGGCAGGTTAAGGACGTTCACGGTTACACGTGATCTGGGTTTAGTATCCGAGATAGTCCATAGGGCTAGGCAGCTCTACCTCTCGCTTAAACATAGTAGGCCACCTAGCCCTGAAAGAAACAATTCATGTTATTTCTGTCCCTACAAGTGGATATGCTTTAAGAGGCGAACATAAAGTGGAACGTAAAAGAAGTAAGTTCATAATTAAGGTCGATAAGTTAAGGTGTTTATTGATATGCTATCTTCCTGTGTAATACTCTCCCGATTAAGACTACGCAGTATTCAGGTATTGAGTATATTATTCTGTGTCGCTTATCAAGCCTTATGCTATATTTATCCCTTAATGGTCCTTTAAGCCTCTTACCAGCATAGGGGTTGTTTCCTATGTCCTTGAGCCTGCTTTCCAGTATTTGTCTTAGCTTCCCATTAAGCTTTCTAGAGTCCTTTATGAATTGTTTAGAGAGGTCCACTCTATGCTTTAAGCTCAAGATCTTAGTGCCTCTTGCAGGCACTTTTCATCTTTGCATGAAATCTCTATGCTTAGGTCTTCTCCTTGTTTTCCATTAGTAGCTGGAACGTCGTAATATAGGCGTCTAGGTCTTCAGCATATTTTCGTAGAATCCTCATTAACTCTTCTATCTTGTTGCAGTCCGCTACCTTATCTATTGCTACTACTAGTAACCATCCAGCAAAATAATCTTTAACGTATTCTGCAAAGTCTTGAGGATAATTCTTCATGAAGCCGTAAAGGGTTTTGAAGAAGGTTTCTGGATCCTCTATTATCATTTCTAGTTTCCATACATCATGTTCAACGAATATGTCTAATGCATCTAGATCTGAAATACCGCACCTACTAACCTTTTCTCTTAGTTCTTCGAATGCGCCTACAACCCTAACGATTATTTCTCTTGGATTAACCCTATACTTGCTTATAACTTCTATGGATGCTACTAACATCAGTGATAATAGGCTATGATCCCCTATGAGCTTTTTCACGATCTCTTCAACTCTTTCGGGTGAAGTTATAACTTCGTTAATGTATGGGTCGAGCTTCTCGATAAAAGCGTCTAGGAATACTGAGAATCCTCGAGTAAGAGGTGAAGCAAATGTCAGGGCCACGGAGGATCAACCATGAAACCTTAAGCTTTCCAACAGGTTCAGGTTATCTAGCAGGTAACTAGCTAGTACCTCTAGCTTAAAATCGTTTGCCCAATTAACCGGTTTCTACGATCTAACATCGCACACGATTTAACCAAAACGACAGCATAACAGCACACACAAGTACATATTATGTAATATTTATGTTCCTTAGATTAATGGTGTCGCAGCGTTTTTGAGTAATGTTTGATGAAATGCTTATTGGTGAAGTAGGAAATTGAGTAGAAGGAAGCTTGGTTTAAGGTATGAGGAAGAATACTTAAGTGATGAAGAGTTCATGGAAGAAGTTATCCCCTTATCCGTAGAGTCCGTGGCGGTGGACCTTATTGATAATCCGAGGTTCTTTCAAGTGCTTAGAATAATCTATGAACATGAGAACACGACCATAGCTAAAATATGCAAAATACTGGGATTTAGTGAGTCCTCTGTTAACAGGTATGTTAGAAATGCTATCGCCCATAAGTTAGTAAAGGTAACGAGAGGTCTTCACGGTAAGAGAAGGCATTTCGAGTTAACAAGTGAAGGTAAAAGAGCAGTAGATAAAGCTCTCGACCTATTAAAGAAGGCCTTAAAATCAAAAGCGAGATTGTATGGCGAGGAATACGAGAGAATAGCCGATAAGTTAGCTAAGATCTTAGACTTGGAAGCAGATGAAGAAGTAGAGCATATATTTGACCTTGAAAAGGCAAGAGAAATACTAAGACCTTACGGGCTAGAAAATGAAGCTAAGCAACTTATAGTCGAGATAATGCCAACATATGGAAGAAGGATCATTACTGAAGGAAAATACCTAATATTCATTAAAAAGAGAAGAGTCGAGGAATACTAAGCAATGCTATATAAAGCTAATAGCCATCAACTTAAGCCACCTTATTGGAAACAACCCATAGACACCTGCAGTATCTGTAAAGGATCACTTGTCTGTAAAGATAGATGGCGCGTAAAAATATACTATAAGAGTAAGAGGCTAGGTTTAATTCATGTTAAAACCCTACACTTATGTAGAAGCTGCTTAATGAAGTTGCTAGATAATAAGCAGCTTAAAAGGAAATTTAAGATCAAATACGATAAAATGCCCATACTGGGAAGATGCTATTAAAAACATAGTATTCTTACCACAATGTTTTTGTGTTTTCTATGCCACAAGTATAAGTTGATATACTTAGGTGATAATATGGTAAATATGGGTGTGAGCAACTTGGTGTTTTATCGCGTTAGGAAAGTTGGGAATAAGTATTATCTTTATAAAGAATGGTATGATCCTGAGACAAAGAAGCGTCGTAGCAAGTCCTTGGGTAACTGTGAGTGGATTGAGAAAATAA
>CAYPZO010000084.1:0-7046 GCA_964415135.1 uncultured Desulfurococcales archaeon
AGCCCCGAGGGGAACAACCCCAAACAAAAACCCCCTCGGAAGAAACCGGGTGGTCGGGGGTTCAAATCCCCCCCGCGGGACCACTCTTTTCCCACTAAGTTAGAAGCAATAGTAGATTAATTTTTAGCTAATTCTCCTAGGTTTAGTAACTTTCTCACGAATAACTTTATCTCGGTATATTAAGTATTTATACATTCTCCTATACGCTTCTTCAGCTTCAGATATGTAGGCTTTTGTTTCTAACTTAATCATATTGTTTATTTGTTCTCTTAACTTGTAAACTATGTCAGGATTTCTTTCTATTTTACCATCAAGTATATCTAAGAGAAGTTTTGCTTTTAATTTTCTTTCTCTATGCTGGATTAATGGAAATAGATTATCCAATATAGTTTTTAATCCTTTGCTTGAACTTATAGCTAATTCCCATGTTTGTTTCTTGCCTGGACTTATAGCTTTCTTTCGCATTAATCTATTCTTCCTTATACCAACATATATGTTGAACTTAGAGGTAATAATATTCTGTATAAATTCAAGTAGATCCCTATTAGTACTGATTATACAGAACTTATATTCAACGAGAGGTTTATATTTCAGTCTCTTTCTTCTATTTATCGTTATAGCTATTGAGCCGTCTGAATCAAATAAGCCTGCAAGAAACCATAGAAATTCAGGGAAGCTACTATAGGCTTCCTTTAAATATTCAATTCTTCTTATTGCAAGCTTTGAGCCCAGTTTTTCATCTAGCCACGTATATAGCATCCATTTGTACGATGTAGCACCTCCTTTTACTGGATACTTTCTTATTACTCCATCCAAGCTATATGGCTGAAATGCATGTATGAAAACTTTCTCCATTGAGGGGTGAGTCGTAGAAATCAATACTCTGTATTTCTTAATCTTTTCCTCGAAACGTATACTTACGTCTCCCATTATTAGTCCGTGTAGGTATGGTATTGGTGGTTTCACTTTCCCTCCTCCTATACGTTTTTGTCTTTCCTGGTTTATATATTTTATTCTGACATTTTTGAGCTACACAGACAACATATAATGCTATGGTTGATAGTGTTAGGACTAATTAGGTTGTAGTTAAAGGAGTGTTATGTTAACATGTTAAGGAGTTTTCTGTGTGTTATCAGTATCTCGTGTTTTAGGTTATGTGAGCTTAGGAATTTCTTAAACTCGACGTCCATGGTTAATAAGTATAAGTCGTTTTCTAAAGCTATTCCATAGAGGAGGTTATCGATCATATCTTTATGTCCAAGTTGTCTTAACTTTAAAGCTTCTACTATGGCTTGACTACCTGCCTCCATCTTCTTAAACGTATTCTGCAACATCAATGCTACCTCATTTATCATTATTGGCGATGGTTTAAAGCCTGCCTTCTCATACTCTTTAATGACTTTAGGTATTACTTCAATCCAAATAATATCTGAATAGTAAAAGGTAACTCTCCCTAGATAATGTAGTTCATCTAATTTCTCTAAGTCAGTCTTAGTAAGTCCTTCTACTTCAATACCAAAAGCAGGGAGGATATACGTTGAATCTACGAGAACCCTAAGCCTATGATCCATATAAGTCTACCTGCATTTCTTCAGATTCTCTCTCAAACTCCTCAACACTTATCTTACTTATTTTCCTAGACTCTATACCTAACTTAAAAATAGTTTTCACGGGCCTAAGGATAACTTGGTCTCCCCTTACTTCTAGTAAGAGTTCTCCACCTTTCTTAATTCCAAGTTTTTCCCTGATTTTAGCAGGTAAGTAAACTACACCCTTTTCTCCAACCTTCACCCTATACATTATTTCGACCTGCAAGATATATTGTTTGCTCTAGATTATATATGATTTTCTAGTATTTTCTATCAATTCCAGAATATGTTAAGTAGTTCAAGATAAATAGATAACTTGAAGCACCATACAGTAAGTTCCGAAGAAGGAGCGATTAATCCTACATAGTATAATCCATGTAGTGGATTACGACGTCAGCGATTAATTGACTTATATTGTAGTGTGAACAGTATATTTCTGGGGCTAAGTGTGCCTGAAGTAGTTAAACTACAAGTCAGGATTAGTAGAGGTGTCGAAACCTTCTTCATAACCGTACCAAAGAAGTTCATACTAGAACTCGGTTGGAAAAAAGGAGACATGATAGTTGTTGACCTAGTTGAAGAGAAAGGAGAAAAGTACCTTAAATTGAAGAAGGTTAAGCTGTAACTTAAAACACAATATTATCCATGATATTTTGAAGTAAGATCATTTACTTCGTATAGGCTAATTTACAGTTTTACATAGAAGTGAACATAGATAATGGTGCCGCGGCCGGGATTTGAACCCGGGTCACGGGCTCGAAAGGCCCGCATACTTGACCGGGCTATACTACCGCGGCACCATAATACATGAGGGTTTAGAGTGTTTATAAATCTAATCTTACTTGCGGAGTTTGATGTATACCTCCATGGATTTTAGTATTACGTATGTATATGATATTATAGCTACGATTGCAAGTGCTTCAATTAATAGTCCTATTATTGATCCTATGAATATTATGAATAATCTTATGTCTCTTGACGCGAAGTTAGGTATTTTTCCTATTTTTGAGGGATGTTGTTGTAGTGATGCTTCTCCTCTAGCATGTATGTAGCTTACCATTAGGTCCCCTGAGAGTGCTAATAATAGTATGGTTATCGTTAATTCATTTATATTATTGGTTATTGTAATATAATATGCTATGGAAGCTATGATTGCTATATTTGTTATCCTATCTAGTACCGCGTCAAGGTATGCTCCTAGTCTACTTTGCTTACCTAGTATTCTTGCTAGTTCTCCGTCAACACCATCGATAATAGATGATACTTGAACTAATATTCCTGCTAGTATTGGATTCTTAAGTATGTAAAATAGTGCTGCTACTATTCCTAATAGGAAGCTAAGTAATGATACTTGGTTAGGTGTTAATGGTAGGTTGAATTTAACTATTAGTACTGTTAATGGTATCGATACTCTCCTATTAATGTACCTCGAAACTACTCCATCGGTTGGCTTAATTAACAACTTATAATACTTTTTTATATCCTCAATCAAAGTACAAACCCTTAACTAAACATTAACCTATATATGATAGTACTCTTTCTACTACTACCCTCCTATTTCCCCTTATCAACTCCATGTAGTCTTTTTCATTATCTACTTCAGTCCATAGATATCCCGTTACCTCAGCTACCTTTACATGTAATCCTCTATGTACTGCTTCCTTTAGTACATCCGATAACTTTATTACATGTTGATTTTTAGCTAGCTCGCTTAGCACTTCAAATACTCTAATTGTCATAAGGAAAACCCCCACATCGACGTAATTATATTTGGGTAAACCTTTTCCTATGTCTATTAGGTTTAGGTCTTTATCTGCACATATTCTTGTTGCTTCATCTATGTCTATGAACTTGGGATCCGAGTCTCCGCCTACCACGATATCGAGGTTCTTTTCATGTGAGGTTATTATCTTTTCAACGAGTTTTGGTTCATATATGTGGTCGCACATAGTCAGTATGAATTTATTTGATGTAAGGCATTTTCTTGATAATAGTAGACTATAGCCGTTCTCCCTATCTATTTCCTCGTTCTCCACTATACAAACATCTATTGGTAATTCTCTTGTTATCTCCTCTAAGCTGTTAATCCACCCTTCGGTATAACAATGTTTATCTTGTTTATTCCCATCATTTTTAGGACTTTAATGGGATAGATTATTATGGGTTTGTTTTCTATCGGGAGAAGAAATTTTGGTTTTCCTTTCGTTAGTTTAAATATTCTTGTTCCCATACCTGATGCTAGTATTACTGCTTCCTTGACTTTCGTCATGTTTATTATTTTCCTCTTTTTACGTACATGGAGTACTTGATTATAGCTGCTATTGCTGATACTGCTCTTTCTGGTATTGGGTATGCTGGTATACCATTTCTATTTAAGTGCTTCATTGCTTCGTATACGTCTACTCCTCCAATCATTGCTACACTTATTGGCTTGTTTATCCCCTTGTTTATGGCTTCCTTCCTTGTCTCGATTAACATCTTGGCTAGCTCCATGGGGTCACATACTGCTGTTCTACAGTATAGTACTGTTATTGTATGTACTGCTGGGTGTTTGAATGCTGCTCTTACCGCTTCATAATACTTGTCTGGTGTTGCCATTCCCGTTAAATCTACTGGGTTTTTAGCGCTTCCAAACCATGGCATGTACTTCCTGAATTCTTCTTTTAGGTCTTGTGGTGGGTCTAGGAGCTCTACTCCATAGTCTACTGCTGCATCTGTTGCCATGACTCCTGCTCCACCACCATTAGTTATTATTACCGTGTTGTTTCCTTTTGCTAGTGGTTGTGTTGCAAGTGCTCTTGCCCAGTCAAACATTTCCTCAATGTTTAGTGCTCTTAGTACTCCACATTGCTTCATTGCTACATCGTATATTAGGTCTGAGCCTGCAAGACTACCAGTGTGTGAGGCTGCAGCTGCTGCACCTCTTTCTGATCTACCTGATTTCACTATTATTACTGGTTTCTTCATTGTAACCTTCTTCATGGATTCTATGAACTCTCTCCCCTTACCAGGCTTTAATCCCTCAAGGTATATTGTTATGACCTTAGTATTGGGGTCATCTGCTAGGTACTCTGCTACCTCAATGGCGTCGATGTCTGCCATGTTGCCCATGCTTACTACTGCTGATAATCCTATTTCTTCTAGAATTGTCCAGCCCATTAATGCTATACCTAGTGCTCCACTCTGAGTTATGAAAGCTATGCCTCCCTTAATTACATCCTTAGGCCCAAAGGTTGCATTCATATCGTGTGGGGTGTATACTATTCCGAAAATATTTGGACCTAGTATTCTCATTCCATAGCTTCTAGCTGTTTTTACTAACTTCTCCTCTAACTCAACATTACCTACCTCTGAGAAACCACTAGTGATTACAACTAATGCCTTTATCCCCTTCTCTCCACAATCCTTAACAACATCTAAAATTATTTGTGCCGGTATCGAAATTACCGCCATATCTATTTCATCAGGTACATCCTTCACGCTCTTATAGCATTTCAATCCTAGTATCTCCTTTGCTTGAGGATTTACTGGATATATCTTACCCTTATACCCATACTCTATAAGATTTCTCAGTATCTCATAGCCTATCTTGCCTGGTTTTCTAGAAGCTCCAACAACAGCTATACTTTTAGGCTTAAATAGCGCATCTAATTGCGGATCAACATTCAAGATATCTCTCCCTCTATAAGACCTTCGTATTGAGGCGAAGATAACCTAGCCTTTTTAGTGTTTTGTGAAAACAAGTTCGACGATTGTCGAACTATCTAGAAATGCTGTAGAGACAAAGATATGGACGTTAAAATCATAAACTGCTAATAAACTTAATATTCTATGAGCCGGGGTGGCCGAGCGGTCAAAGGCGGTGGGCTCGAGTCTCCGGCTACAAGGTAGCGAGAGACCCACTACCCCGATAAGGGGTGCGCGGGTTCGAATCCCGCCCCCGGCGCCATTCTCCCTTCAATCATGGTGCGGGGGTGCCCGAGCCAGGACAAAGGGGTCGGGCTCAGGACCCGATGGCGTAGGCCTGCGTGGGTTCAAATCCCACCCCCCGCACCAATAAAACTACATAATATGATGCTGAGATGTAAGAGACTCTTTACGAATTATCTTTTTCACTAAATGTCCTAGCGGTTTATCTAAGTTCTTAGCATAGACTTTCTTGGTCTTAGGCTTTATCTCCCTTTAATCGCAATGGTGTATCTCTGCTTCCTAACTGCATCTTTATTAGCGTGTCTTAAAGGAACTTGAATAATCTCGCCTTATGTACCTTTACTTATAGGCTTTTTCACGTGGAGCTATTCTTAATACTACGATTACATTTTCCTCAAAGTCCACTACATAGATTATTCTGTATTTGCCTACGCGTCTTCTATAAAGACCCTTTATGCCCTTAATAGGTTTTACATCGCCCGTAAACGGGTTCCTAGCTAATTCTCTCAAAGCACTTACTATCCTTTCCCTAAGTGACGGACTTAACTTTTGAAGTTCTCGGAGAGCCTTTTTATGAAGAACAACTCTAAACATATCTAGTCATCATTATAATTCATTTAAGTCTATAAATTCCCCTCTACGTCCTTCAATCCAATCACTTAGTCTCTTCTTAATTTCGTTTAGCTCTTCAGGTGGTAATTCTTCTCCCTCCTCTAGGAGGAGCTTTAATGCCTTAGCTATCAATTTAACTCGTTCTTCAAGAGCTATAAGACGTTGCTCTAAATTACTCAAAGCTCTACTCACCTAGAAGTCCCTTAAACAATATGGTATTTATGTGTTAAAAGATAACATCTACCGAATTGAATAATACTAAAGAGATTATAAGGAAATAGGGTTAAGATCTCAACATTGCGGATTCACGTGAACTCAAATTCTATCCTTAATGCTAATGATTTTTGTGTTCTAGTTAATTAGAGCATCTAATTACTTCCTTTAAGTAGTTGAGACGTTAATATTTTTTAACAAATACCTTAATGAATGATGAGCTGTGACTAAGATGAAGCATGTATAGAATAAGTAAATGAACGTTATAAAACAATTGCTTATTACATACGAAACGATACTAAAGACTAACATAGAGAGGAATAGGTGAACTAAAATCAGGAAAGTGTCTCAAGGAAAAATTTAAGGAGAGACAAATGAAAGGAGTAGGAGAAAATGAAATAAACAGAAGGAAAAATCAATAAGTTAAAGGAAAAACAATTCACTTAACCAGAGAACTCTAAGAGTAGAAAACCGATTAAGCCCCCTATTAAATTGTTCATTTAACTCATCAGTATTATTAAGTAAAATAACCTGTGCCAACCTACTAAAGGCAGATTAAATTTTATAACATACACCCATCATTTAATATGGAAAGGTGTAGGCCGTGCATTATGTTATAGGTATAGCCGGGTTATGTTTAATAATTATTGGATGGCTAGTTAGCCTGAATGCACCACCTGTACCTCTAAAACTAAGCGTATT
>CAYPZO010000085.1:0-7044 GCA_964415135.1 uncultured Desulfurococcales archaeon
TTCA
Source organism: uncultured Desulfurococcales archaeon (assembly GCA_964415135.1). Classification (GTDB taxonomy): domain Archaea; phylum Thermoproteota; class Thermoprotei_A; order Sulfolobales; family WANQ01; genus CAYXRT01. Next base: position 5 of record CAYPZO010000085.1, read on the forward strand.
TCGGGTAAAGGCCTATCAGCTCTCTGATAACAATGCTTACACCTAAGATTACACATATTCGTAAAATTCCATACTATAAGAAATGGGGCAGGCATTTTCTGCGGGACAGTAACCCCATAGAGACCCAGTCCCTTCATAACTAATTCAATGCCCCTCCTTAGAGCGGGATCCCTTAAGGCCCCTACAAGATCCTCCTCCCTCCCACCAAGCATTCTAACACCAGCTCTAATAATGGAGTTTACAAGAAAAGCTGAAAACCTCGCTGTAATAGGGCAGACGACATGTTCGCCTGCAAGCATTGATAATGCATAATATATTGCTGATCTCTCGGTAGTTCTGCCATTAATCACACCCTTAATATTAGCTGTAGCAGATCTCAACAGCAATCTGGAGATGGGGTTATCGAACAATATTCTTATACTTGCAAGGAATGCACCGACCCCGCTTCTACTATTTCCCTGCCCAATATTGTTCTGCCTGTTTTGATCCGTTGTATCTCACCCTGCGATCTTCTCTTTGATCAAGCCGCCTAGTTCCTTAATAATAACCCCAAATATGTGTCTAAATCTCCTAGCTTTTATTTCTTCCTTTATGAATCCCCATCTAATATAGAATTTCCTATATGCGTACTTCAGCATTTTCCCTAACTGTTTCCTAGTGAAATAAAACCCCCTCATTACAGGCCTTATTGTTGTATAGTGCTCCCAATCCCGATCCTCTATTAAGTTATGTTTTAGAGCATAATCGAATAGAGGAGTTCCCGGATAGGGTGTTAAAACAGTGAATTGTGCATAATTTGGTTTAAGCTTAATAGCGAAATCAATTGTTTTCTTCATATCATCTAGAGTTTCCCAGGGGAAGCCTAGTATAAATGATCCCATGGCGAAACCGCCGATCTCCCTGACCCATCTAAATACTTTAACTGCCTGTTCAAGCCTTATCCTCTTCCCAATCCTGTTGATAGTTTCTTGGCTAGCCGATTCAACGCCGAAATATAGTGCCTCACACCCATTGTCGTAGAGGAACTTTAAGAATTCCTTGTCAACATGGTCTACTCTTGATCCGCATGAGAACCTAACTTCTATACCTCTCTCCTTAAGTTTCTTTATTAAGTCATAGACAAACCTCCTATTAATGGTTAATTCATCGTCTGAGAAAGCTATATGTTCAACCTTATATTTGTCAACCAGATGCTCTATCTCGTCAGCAACAGATTCCGCACTTCTAAATCTGATTCTCCTACCCCAGAAATAACTTGTTATACAATATATGCATCCATAAGGACAGCCCCTACTTGCCATAACATGTGCTACTCTTAGGGATTTTCCAAGTAACGTGTATTTGTCCATAGGGAGCAAGTGTCTAGCAGGCCATGGTAGAGAATCTAGGTTCCGGATTAACGGCCTGGGACCAGTATTAACTATTCTTGAATTATCCCTAAAAGCTAAACCTTTAATACCCCTCATTTTCTCCCTATCCAATCCATGTTTTTCAACAACATCTATGAGTTCAGCAGTTGTTATCTCCCCCTCGCCTAAAACTACAACGTCTATGCCGTTGTCCAGAGCCTCCTTGTACATAGGTGTGACATGGACGCCGCCGGCAAATATTGGGAGATCATTCCCCAGCTCTTCTTTAAGCATTCTAGCAGCGTGATACCCCTTTGGAGCAGTTGGTGTAAGCATTGAAAAACCTACAATATCCGGGTGCCAGCTCTTAACCTCTGCTAACCATTCCTTCAACCCCATTTCGAGAGTCGGGGTATCGATAATATTTACCTTATGCCCCTTTCTCTCGAGAACAGCGGCAATCCAGGCAAGGCCTAGGGGAGGGGCCTTAATGCCGGCAACCCTGTATATTTCAAGTTTATGTATTCCAGGAGGAAGGGTAAGCAGGACGCGCAAGGTATGCGTCGCCTATAAGATGCAGGCTGGAATTACATCTATAGTTATAGTGGCTTTTATATATTGCCACGTTGTTTGTTTAGATAGGCTGAATGGCTGGCGGGATGTTTTTAACTGCTTCTACCGAGTTAACGATAACAATTAACTGTTAGTTCTTATTTTTCGCAAGAAAAAGCATTGACTGACTGGTTGGATTGACTGACCGGTAAGTTTATAAAGTCCTTTGACCAGTTATTGACCTGGTGGTCAAGCATGGCGGACGCGGTAAGAATAGCTACCCACCTAAAGAAATACCTAATACTCTACGTGATACTGGTGATCTTGATCGCCCTTCCCGTAGGATACTATAATGCAGGCTATTTTAAGGCTCATAAGGAAATGATTAAGAATGTAATACTCTCTCTTGCTATAGGGACACTTCTTCCATCAATGATACAGCTGCGATCAGAGAAGATGGGCAGAGAGCTACGGTTTAAACTAAAGGAAGCAGTGGTTGCGATAGTTATAATATTCGTTATTACGCCTCTAGTCGCAATGCTGTTCGCAAGCCATATCGGCAATAAAGTCATTGGTATAGGGTATATCGCCGCCAACTCTGTACCTGCGTCAAGCGCCTCAGTAGCCTATGTAATGCTTGCCGGAGGCAATATAGAGCTTGCGACAGCCCTAGTTATCCTGAGCATACTTATAGCGTTATTCGCTGCACCAGCCTACGTAGCTTTATATGCGCAGAGCGTTCATATGAGTCTGCCAGTAACTATTCTAGCGGAATCGGTTGCGATAGCCCTCCTTTTCCCACTAATCCTCGGGCAAATAATAAGGTACTGCTTCATAAGGAGAAAGGCTAAGAAGCTGGCTCAAGCCTCTAAAGGAAAACTTGAATCCACAGGAGAGAACGCATCACGCTATGATGAGAAAAAGATTAGAAAGCGCTTGGAGAACAAGATAATGAAGAGGATAAAGCCTTACCTATCCATATGGACTATAACCTTTATGTTAGCACTGATAAGTGTTCTAATAACTAATAAAGCTAGGTTACTCGTATCAAACCCGGGTCTAGCGCTATACATTATTACAGCGCAACTAGTGATCTATGCGACAATCATATTATCCCTATTAATCGCTAGCAAGGTACTGAACATAAGGTACCGTGACCATATGGCAATGGCGTTTATATCTCTAACAAAGAATCAAAGCGTTGCAGCGACAATGGCTGTCCTAGCTATAGGACCGACAGCCGCCCTTCCAGCAGTATTAATCCCAGCTATACAGCCCCTAGTAGCAACGCTATATATATCAATGGCCCATACCATAAAAAGAATACTTGGTGAACAGGGTAACGGGCAATGACTGGAGAAAAGGATGTTGTAAGGGAAAAAATAGTATCGGCGGCAATGAAGGTTTTTTCAAAATACGGTTTTTTCAGGGCACCAGTACACCTAATAGCTAGAGAAGCTGGGGTTTCTAAGGGACTTGTGTTCTGGTACTTTAGGAGCAAAGAAGAATTAATTATTGAGGTTGCCAAACGAAGCCTTCCACTAGAAATCATTGATTCATGTCTAAGATCAGGCTTGGCCGGCGAGAGAATACTTGAGTGCATCGGAAGAGGCTATATGAGGAAGTACAGGGATCCTGTTCAACGCAACCTTCTCCTGCATACAATGGCTTTGGAAACGCTGTACAAGGAAATAGCCGATGAAATGAACTGTTTATGTGAAGAAAAAACTAGCGAGGTAGCGGAAAAAGTATTTGGTAAATCCTCGATTAAGGGAAGGGTTGCTCTAAGAGCGTTCTTTGGAGGATTATTGTGCTACATGCTTAGAAGACCTAGAGATATAGATGAGGAAACTTTCATGAAGAACCTAATAAACCTTGTAATAACCTGGTTTAAAAAAGAAGGATCATCCTAAGCTATATAGAGTACATAACTAATTACCAACATTTTAGACAGCTTAACTTAAGAGGCACAGCTTAGTTTTTCGCCTTTTTAGATTAAATCAATCTTTCTATAATAAGTAATAGTAAAGCTTATATAATATAAACTCGGGGTCTCCAGCTTTGAAGGTTAGCACTTAAATACATTTGCCCAAATACCATGTTCATTCAGTGTAGTTCCAGTAAAAATATACTCATTACCTAATATATAGTATGAAAACGTTTGTTTCTTGATATTGAATGAAAATATAAAGCCTGAGTTGATAGTTGCTCTATACATGTAGCTCATGTAATGATATATAATGGACTAATATTAGGAAGGAACATTATTAATATTGAATTTTTATTAGATATAATGTTTAAAAGCATACTATGTCTCTATTATAATAATATGTACTCCTTAAGTTTATACCAAGTAATATTTTCCAGTTTATCTTTTGTCTTGATTATTTATCGAAAATCCTAACACGTTTATTTTATACTATGGTATGTTTTGATCATTAGTTTATCACTTTCTTCGTGTTAGTTGGACTATCGGTTACGGCAAAGATACCTGCTGAATAGTAGCATTAATTTCAGTTCAACTCATTTATGATTCAATCTATTTTATTTGATAAAAACCCTCAAACCCCCTTCTACATATATTAATACTGCTAGTGGCTTCTTGGTCTCACGGCAACCCGTATATTTTGTAAAACCATTTCCCTAATCAATCCTCTTAATGCCCTGATATTGGTCCTAGAATACACCTTCTCAATTATCTCCGGGTCTCTTCTAATGCCTTCTATCCATTCCATCATAGCATCTATTGCTTTTTTAGCTAGTATAGTTAATATTCTGCGAGTCACTGGATTCTTTATATTTGACAGGAGTTTTGGATATATTTCGTAGGAGAATTTAATGCTTAGTCTCCAACCAGCCACCATAGTATCAATAGCTTCTTGAGGTAGTTTCTTGAGTGTTAGAAACTCCTTATAACCGCTCTTCTCTATTAAAGTTCCTCCAATAGGTACTAGGATTAATGGAAAAGTCCAGCCCTTAAATCCCTCCTCTCTTAACCTATCAATTAATTCTGTTGTCAGTACATAGTCATTAGGCGTAGCGTCTGGGAAGCCTATAATGTATGTATAGCATGGATACCAGTAGTTATCATTTAATAGCTTACTACTTTTTATGACTACATCCCACCACTCACTAGGTTTCCATGGGTAAGGCTTGCCTCCAAAATATTTGGCAACTATTCTTGGACTACCGCTTTCAAGACCTACTTGAGGAAATAATGGTCTATCATCGCTGAGTTCATTAATTTCACTTATATATTTAACTGCGTCCTCAGCAACAAGTGCAGAGGATAACGTCACATGGCTAAATCCTATCGGCCCAGTTACATCGTATTTATGTGCTAACCTAACTACCTTATCAAATAATTCCTTTACGGCATTAATGTTCGGCTTCAAACCGTTAGCACCATAGAGCATTATATCTTCAGTAGCTAATCCTATAGCTTTAATGCCTGACCTTAAATTAACTTCAATCTCCTTTAATATGGTCTCTAAAGGTATTGATCGGAAATTAAACATTGTTGGACTACAGAACCTGCATCTTCTAGGACAACCTCTAGTGACCTGAACTATCCCATTTCTTGAAGGTGTCACTATAGGTGGTATAAGGCTCGGCGACGGGAATTCTCCCAGAACGTATCTAGGTACTTCTCTACCCTGTAGTATGTCCCTGATTATCTTAGGAAACGTTAGCTCTGCCTCACCCTCGAATAATACATCGATCCCATACTTATTTTCAAGTCCTCTGAGCTGCCAAACACCCGGTCCACCGACAACCAATTTGAACTTGTACTTTCTCCTAAGATTATTGATAATATGCATTAATCTTTCAAACTCATAGCGGGTGCATGTTTCACCACCGCCTGTAAGCACTCTTAAGGTCCATGAAACAGGAGCTAATCCCATAGGGTCTAATACATGAATACCTATCACCACTACATCCTTGTCAACTACACGGCTTAAGTAATTAGGGGGTACTATGCGGACATCATCACGTTTAAAACCACTAGCCAATAACGCTGCTTCAACCTTACATAGAGGATAAGGAGCATAGGGAGCTCTATCATTAATTGGACGTACTGGAGGTGATAGAAACTTGTATTGAACAAACGCAGGCACTAATCTATAAGGTAAACATAGCCCAAATCCTAAGGCATCTAAACCGCTAAAATCAGTGAATGTAGCTTGATCACTAGTTAGGATCACCTTAGGCATTTTGCCTCACACCCCCCTTTACGTCTAACATGAATACCTCTGCTTCTGGACCAAATACATGTACTTTATATATAGTTCTCTAACCTTAATGCTTTTGCTAGACAAAAAATAAGAACCCAAGGTTGCAATGCATCCCCGACAACCAAGAAATCCATCATGATAATAATTATTTCCCCAACTCCTCGAAAACCAGGGAACCCAGCTTGCTATTGCTTAGTTCCATGTTTTTCTAATTAGCTTTAGAGGGTTTATTGATCCTGAGTGAGTAGATTCAGAACTTTGGCCTCAGAGGAATGAATTATTGTTTAAAATACTTCTCTAGGAATCCTTGGTAAACTGTAGGTGCATAACCTATCTTACTGTCCATGGCTCGCTGATTTATCAATATAATTCTATTTGGGGATCTATGCCCAATACTTATTTGAAAAGATTAGATCAAAGGCTCTAGCCCCTGTTTTCCTCGACCCTTGCTGAGCCCCCTTCTATACTGCGTTCTCGACTTTTCTTTGATCCCTGCAGAACATTAAGGTAAACAATTAGTCTTATATAGAACATTTGTGACGGGCTAGCCAGGATTTAGGAATTCAAGTCCCCAGTTCTTAGAGGCTGACCTAAATAATGCTTCTGTCTCAGAATTTGATGTGAACTTCGACGATTGCGGTAAGAATTTGTATCTATTACCTAGTATATGGGACAGCTATATTATCTTATTTTTACTATTTTGAATGCTTATTTAATTGAAGTCTTGAGATTTTATTGTTTGGCCTGCTACTATTTATTTAGTGCAGGAGGAAGTACTGTGTTTTCTCTAGTTTGTTTATTGTTTTCCGTAACGGACGATCTACTATGATATATTTCCCCACCTGTTTTGTATCATGCCTGCTTTTAGTAGGTTTGTAAGTATTCTATATAGGGTTGATTTTCC
>CAYPZO010000086.1:0-6995 GCA_964415135.1 uncultured Desulfurococcales archaeon
GCTATTTTCTCCACTAAATACCCACCTCAAGGCATACTTAGTGGAATAAGTAAACCTATACGTAAATATAAGTTCTACTCAAACCTTAATAGTTAATTACTTAGATTTAAAACGATAACATAGTTAGCTTTTCCTCCTCACGAAATATAATGCCATAACTGATAGTATGCCTATGAGCGTCATGTATGGAAGTACTAATGTTACCTTATCTATTGGTTCTCCACCTAAGCTCGCTATTCCCCCACTTATACCGTAGATTGTAATTGTTACTGGGCTTTCATGTAAAGCTCTTACTATTACCTCTGCATAATTATCGTAGGCTTTAACGTAGTATCCTTCTCCACTAAAGTTTGATGTATCCTTTCTTGGTAGCAGACTTTCATTCTTAGTTACCTTTGCTATCTTAGTAAATGGAACATATATGATGTAGGTTGCTAATGTTCCTGAAGGAGCATCAGCAGTAAATGTAACTTTCTTTTCTTTCATTTCTAATCTGGTTATTACTGGTCGATATTCTTTGAACACATTCTTTGAGTCGTATATGGTTGGTGCTACTTGTTGTTTTACAGCTCCTATAGGCATATTACTACATATAGCGTCATCAGCATAGCTAGAATCCTCTGTAATTGTAGTTGTAACGCTAAGTTTAGAAACGTCTGGTTCATAGATTTCAAGTTCACTGGATATTAATATTTCTACAATAACGCTTGAATCTGATTGAATGTAAACTACGTCATCTATAGTTCCTATTTGTGTCCAACTCCAATCCCATCCCCCTGTACCAGTATATTTATATAGAAATATGGAGTCGGGAGAATATATTTCAATTAAATATTCTGCTCCATAGTTCCCTTTCCCACCGTAGCCCGTGGATTGATCACTGTCACTATCTATGTAGATATGTAAAGGTCCTTCAATGTTAGTCGAAGACCATAAAGCCTCAATGTACACTTGCAATCCTCTTGGCGTACTAGCATGTCCTATAGCTTTAAGTTCTGATTGAGAACCTATAGCGCTTTGGAGGTTATCGTATTCAAGAGATTTTCCATCAAGTATGTAAGGCTTATAGTTGTCGAAAGGTGTTGAGAGGGAGAGTGTAGCTAAGTCAACAACTACTTTACCTGCCATGAAAACCCTTGATGTCCTTTTACTATCCTTATCAATATTAGGTAGTGTTATTGCTGGACCTACTTCATAGACATCTAATATGGGTATTATTCCTCCCTCACAATAGACGTTAATATCTGAGAATGCCCATCCTGCTAGTCCTAGGATTCTTGCCATGTAGTAGCCGTATTTAGCGTTTTCTAGGTGCTCTAGGTCTGCATAGCTTAATGCTATTGTCTTGCCTAACAGGTTGTGTTCTTTAAGGTACTTGTATTTAGCTATCCCATTAACCCATTCGTAGGGGTTATTACTACTCGTGCTATAGAATTCTGTGTCAAGGTGATATCCATTAGCATCATCGTATACTGCTACAAAGTTCTCCCAGAGATAATAGTCTCCTAGATGAGCATAAGCTCTAACACCATTAATGAAAACCTTTAACCCCTTACTGTGAGCATAGTTTACTATCTCCTCAAGTCCTTGACTAAATAACTGTAAATTCTCGTTATTCGGATTTGTTTTATCAAAGTATGAGGGGTCACATTCGTCGAGGAATACTCCATCAACTTTGGGTACTTCAGTATCTTCATCAATGTATTGGTCTATTAGGTTCTCTATATAGTTCCTCCAATATGTAACTCTTTCGCTCAATGTTCCTGTATTATTCTCAACAACCTTTTCTCTAAATGAGGATCCAAGACCTACTGGTGTTTCACCATCATGTAGATAGGCATATACTTTAACGCCCTTATCCCTTAGAGCTTGAATTACATCGTATTGGTTAGTCATTATATTCTGTGAACCACTAAAAACAAGTATATCAAAATCAAGGTCAAGGAGATTAGAAGTATTAAGCCAACCATAATAGAATACTACAACATTAAATTTACTGATATCAGATGTAGCTACCCCTTCTATGTCCTGTGAGATTGAAATAAATGATGTAGAGATAAGGGTTAATAGAAGAATTAATGTAATGACTTCTTTAATTCTCTTCATGTTTTAACCTACATACCTTTATTCTTTAGGTCTTTACCATCCAATACAATAAGGTTAGTCAAGCATATATAATTTTACTTCATAGCTCAACATGGAAAACCCTATAAATGACCTTACCATAGGGTGTTCGAAACATTAGTTTTATGTATACATAACGCCTAGTTCATAAGATAGAGAGTCTAGGAATAAGGAGCATTTAGGTCATTGAGGTAAGAAAGAACATGGACTATAAAATAACCTTAAGTATAATATTAATTCCACTAGTATTATCTACGTCTGCACCTAATTTACCTAGCATTGGTCTAGGGCAAGAATTTGAGCTACGTATAGGAATAGATAGCTGTATAGTTAATAGTAGTGCTGATTGGGTCTTGATAATTAATGCTAAGAATTATTATATTGAAAGCGAGGATATAGAGGTTAACTTAATAATTATAAGGCTTGGCGATGAAGTCGAAGGAGCTATGGATAAGTTATCAATGTATACTTGTTGTTCAATAACATATACTAATAATACTATAGTTTATGATCCACATAACTACCTTAATTTACTAGCAAGTTTAAATGAATACCTCATAAAGAGAGTTAGTAAAGGTGATGTATTTTATGCTCTCACTTGGAAACCCTTTGTTTTCAAAAAGCACGGATTTAATATTTGGCATCCTAGGTTAAGTGAAAAAGAATATGTAAGGTATGTAGTAAAGGTAAATTTAGGTATTAATGAGAGAAGAAATAATACGTGGTTGCTTAGGAACTTTATAGCCTATTTTCCCATCAACATGTATGGGAAGAGTATTATATTACCTGCTATTCCATTTCCATATAATTGTACTAGAATTGGAGTATTCTTATATGGGAATTGGAGTATAACTATAGGGCATATTGGTGATAAAGGATTCGTAAACTTAACCTATATTGGTAGGAAACCATTAAGGGTAAAATACCTATTATATCCATTCATATCGCACTTAGAAGTCGTTAAAATCTACGATAATGGTAAAAGCACTGTCATTAGAAAGTTAGGATACTATATCTACAATAAAACTGAGCTAATATATCCTGGAACCTCAGATTCAATGGAGTTTAAAGTTGAACATAACGTTACACTCATATACGTGAGAGGTAAGTTACCAGATAGCTCAATTATAAAATTATATTTACCATTGAAGGGAAAGCTAAGAACGTTTAAGTACCTTTACTTTAAGAAGCCGTGGGTTATGGGGTGTATTGGTGATTGGGTCATTTATGTTAAGCGGGACTACATAATACCATGTAATATTGAACCTGAAGTACATGTTATTCTTGCTAGAGTGAATGAGACTCCTGTGAAGATACAGTACTTTATTGCTATTCCATATGTTGCTGTAGACATATATTACCTTAATGGATCTATAGCGTTAACACATCGCCTACCTCCTGGAGCTATTATTACGAGAACTATTGGGAGAGAGATTTTATGTAATTTTACGTGGAAGCCGAGCATACTTTTTGAGCCTTCAAGGACAATACTTGATCCTGGACAATATATTATGCATATAAAGTTATGGGTAGATGAAATAATAGACAAGAATTACCATAGATTCAAAACTATAGAATACAATAAAAAACATATACTTACAGTAGCTAGCGAGGATAAACATATTCATGTACATGAATATACGAGCACATTATATGCTGGTCCCTGGATTTTAAAGCTAACATATATTGAGAAGTCATTGCAGATCAATGTGAATTTAACTTATATAGGCTCAACAGCATTAACACTTGGACATGAAGTTACCATAAAGTTACACATATATTATCCAGAAGAATCTGAGATCCTTACCCTTAAATTTAATAGACCAAACATAGAACCTGGCGAGATATTATTAAGGAATATCACGTTGAGCAATGAACCCATATTAATAGTATTATCATCAAATAATCTCCCCAAGTATGGAGGAATAACATTGTATTTACCAATACTCCTTAAGGTGAAGACCAGAGAAGTACCTATTAACATAGTTACAGAACTTAATGTTAGCAGTTCATTAACTACAACCTTGTATAAAGTAGAGGGATTTAACGCGACATCAATACTAATAGCACTAATGCTTATAGTAATTCTAGCTCCTACACTCGTAGCAATCTACATGTTGAGAATTAGGACTAAAAGAGAATAATCTAAAGGTGGATTAACATCGTAGATAAAGTTTAATTATATTCATAGCCATAAGTTTTTCCTAGAAGTATAAGATAGGGTGTAGCTACTTCATGGCATTACCTAGGGAGTGGATCGATAAAGCTAGAGTGTTCTTAGAGGATGCTAAAAGGCATTTAGTAGAAGGACACTATTGGTTGTCGTGTTTTATGGCTCAACAAGCCGCTGAGCTTTATCTTAAAGCCCTCTTAGTCTCCATGACTGGTCTTCACCCGTTTACACATGATCTTGTTGAACTCATAGAGTCATTAAGGGAGTTAGGATTGAGTGTTCCTGAGGAGCTATATACTTATGCTGATGCACTTACACCACATTATACCATGGCTAGGTATCCCGGTAGAAAGCCAGTTAGATATGATAAAGGTTTAGCTGAGAGGTGCATTAGGTATGCAGAGAGAATCATCAAGTGGGTTGAGGAGCAAGCTTCTAAGGTATCTAGCTAAAAAGAGGAAGCAATCAGATAAACTATTACAAGAATATGTTGAGAGACTAAAGCATGTAGTACCCAAGTCGATAATACTATTATTTGGTTCACGTACTAGAGGAGAGGACTTGCCATACAGCGATTATGATATAGCAGTTATCCTTGAAAATGCGAATAATAAAGTTAGTATCATTGAGGAGCTAAGAAGATTAAAGCCAAGGGGTTTGGATTTAGATTTAATAGTATTATCAATTGATGAGCTTAATGACAGAATAGTTAGGGAGATGCTCAAAAACTCAATCATACTTTATAAGGGTATGAAAATAGAAGTCTCATTATAGCAGGACGAGTATATAAAACAACTCCTTAATCAATTCATGAAGTTGATGAGGTATTAACGATGGCATGCGTAGTTGTTAGGAATCTTTGGAAAAAGTACAAGAATAATGTTATAGCGTTAAGAGGGGTAAACTTTACTGTAAAGGAAGAGAGACTTATCATCCTTGCAGGTCCTAATGGTAGTGGTAAAACTACATTAATTAGAATTATGGACGGAGAGTTAAGTCCTACAAGGGGATATGTTAAGATAGAGGGTTTATCTCCTGATGAGGCTAGGTTGAAGGGATTGTTTGGTGTTATGCCTCAAGAAGCTAGGCTTTACGAGTACTTGTCCGTTAGGGAGTATCTTTACTATTTAGCTCTCATTAAGGGTTTATCGAGAAGTGATGCAAGGAGAGAGGTTAATAGGATTATTGACGATTTTATGTTAAGTGAGTATGCTGATACTAGGATTGAGTACTTATCTGGTGGTTTTAAGAGACGCGTATTACTTGCTCAAGCATTTATTGGTTCACCTCCGCTAGTATTTCTTGATGAGCCCACGGTTGGTCTTGATCCTGAAATGAGGGTTAAGTTATGGGATATAATTATCAAGTATCTTAGGGAGAATAATGCTACTGCCTTCCTTGTAACACATTACTTAGATGAGGTTAAGGAGTATGCTGATAGAGTACTAGTATTGTTTAGAGGTAAGCTTATTTTTGATGGTTCTCCTAGGAAGTTACTTGATGTTTTAGGATATAAGTATAGGGTGCTTGTTAAGGTTACTGACAGGTGTGTTAAAGTTCTATTCTCCTCATTTAATTTTAATGATCGTGGCAATGAGCTTGAACTATACGTTAAGAATGAGGTAGAACTTTTAGGAGTGCTTAAGATTGCAAGGGAGAACGAGGATAAGGTCATGGAGGTTACGATTAAGAGGCCATCATTAGAGGAATCTTATTTGAGGGTGATTGGTGTTGGTAAGTCTTCTTAGAGTATATGCTCTTGGCATGATGTATGCTAAGTGGATGCTTAAGAATAAGTTATTCTACCTATACTTGACATTATTCATGCCATTTACAATACTAGTACCATTTTACTTGCTCGTTTCAGCTCCGTATAGATCCTATGTCGCTATAGGTACAATCGTTCTTACGATATTCTCTAATTCACTTGTAACTGCTAGTCAGGATATTGCTGTAGATAAGATTATGAAGAGAATAGCCGTTATCATAACTAAGCCCATAACTTCTACTGAATACTTCCTCGGATTAACAATATCAAATGCTATGCAAGCTTTTCCTGCAGTAATAATCTCAATACTCGTCTTAATCTCTATAGGTATCTTAAAGATATATGATGTAGCTTTCCTTACTGTGGGCTTACTTGCAGCTTGGTATGTTTCGACAGCTATTGGGTTTATCATAGGTATATTACTTAGCAATCGAGATTACCATACCGTTGTTCTTGTAGGGAATATAGTATCATTCATATTAGTATTTCTAGCACCAATATATTATCCTCCATCGAATCTACCAGAGCCCTTGAGGACATTAACACTAATTTTACCTTCATTACATGTAGCTAATCTAATCGGTAGATCATGTAATGTAGAATATGGTATTGAAGTCAATACTTCAACAATATATGTTCTCGCATTAGCATTAATATTAACCATAGTAATAGCTAAGAAAATTAGGCTAAAAGACATTTATTGAAAACCATGAAGACTGGTATAAGAAGCCGATAACATGTTAATAAATATATGCCCCTTTAATATCATAATGAATTAGTGGGGAAAAATAGTGTCTGCAGTTATTTTGGTTCCGAAGACCATTATTGAGAGAATTAAGAAGGAAGCTGAACGGCAAGGAATTAGTGTAGAGGAATATGTGATAGAGCTTCTTTCTCGAGATCTTGATCCTGAAGATAAGGCTAAAGAGT
>CAYPZO010000087.1:0-6946 GCA_964415135.1 uncultured Desulfurococcales archaeon
ACACGATATTCTATGCCAAGGGAGTAATACATCCACCAAATAAAGTTGTAGGATACCCTAAATACATACCATCACCTAAAGGAGATAGAGTAAATAGCAGTAGAATAAGGTACTACAAAGAGCCTAGCCTATTGGACGAGCTAAAGATAATACAGGAGAAGTATTCTAAATACTTAGTAAATGACCCATACATAGGTGATATAGTACCAGAAATCCCTTACTATGATATTAAGTTCATTTATGATCCAGTTAAGAAAGCTAATAAATTAATAGATATGAATCCTAAAAGTAATGTTTTAAGAGATGTAAGAGACATGATCTTAGACTTAAGGGAGTCAATTAATGTAAAGAACATTGGCGTATCAGGTTCAATACTAGTTGACTTATATAGAGATGACTCTGATATAGATATTGTAGTTTATGGAGAAAATGAGGGCTTAAAAGTATACAATTACTTATTAGAGGTAATAGATAAAGAGAGTAGCCCATATAGAAGGTATGATGAAAAGACCATTGAAAGGGTGTATAGGTTCAGGAGCAAAGAAACGCCAATGAAAATCCGCGAATACGTTATGCATGCTAAGAGAAGAGTTTTAGAAGGCTTCTTCAAGGGAAGAGAATACTTCATAAGGTTAATTAAGAGGCCTAGTCCTCATGAAGATTATGGTAAAGTAATCTATAGGAAGCTAGGTAAAGCCACATTGAAGTTAAAAGTAATTAATGCTCGTGAAGCAATATATACTCCATGTAGATACTTTGTTGAAGTAATTGAATACATTGATGGTATTAAAGTTAATGTAGATGAAATATATAGTATTCGTGGTAGATTTAATGAGCTAGCCCTTGAAGACGAGATAATAATTGCTCATGGAACTATAGAGAAGCTCGAATACGTTAATGGAAATGTAAGGTATAGGTTATACTTAGGTCATCCAGGAGACTATTTAATGAATTTATCCATATGTAGAGATTAAGGTTTAGTCCACTTCAATGGTTTAATATAGTCTTTACCTTTTGCTTCAAATGTACCTATGGTAACTTGACAATATGTTTCATTTCTCCTAACGTCTTCAACAAGTTCAAGTTTACCTCTTGCAATAACTTCATCTCCAGGATTAGCTATGTCAAAGTATAATCCTTCATAACTTACTATTCTATCTATGGGCTTGGGCGGCGTAGGTCCTTCTAACATATTTACATTATCTACGATATAAACTGCTGGCATGAATAGCGAGTCAGATGAATCAATAACTTTAGCCTTTATTTTTACTATACCGATAGGTTTATGGATTTTATCCTCCCATGCTTCATCTACTTCATCTTCAAGCTTAACTGGATGTACTGAGAATTGTCTACCACGATATAATGCTCTATTCCACTTGTACTTCCCGTATAATATTTTTGCTTCCTCTAATGTTAATGGATGTATTTTTATAATGTCTTGAGCCCACCTATCTAGTATTTCTCCATAAGGTAATGTGAATGGTGTTTTAGGGTCTTTGAACAATTCTAGTAGAGTCTCCTTTACTTTATATGAATTCTCTTTACCATAAACTATTAAGTCTATATCAGAGTACTTTAAGTTATGTATCTTTAACAGTATTGAACCTGTTATTCCAAAACATTTTAGATCTACACCACTCTTCTCTGCAATCCTTATTGCTAGTTCTCTTGCCATTTCCTCTAATGGATCTTTTGGTTCATTTAGTATTTCCTGAAGCCTTTTTTCTGGCTGGTAATGTACTTTAATTTTCTCTTTAGGTACCTCGATTAACTCTATAGACCTATACTTATCAAATACTATGTATTCTGGATAGTTCTTTTTGAGAAAGTCTAGTGTTTGCTGAACTCCCATAGCACTATAGTATGGTAGTATTCTACCATACTTTACGCCACTTCTAGACCATTTTATCCTTATTGGTGATTCATAGTGTGGTACATATTTTAGAAAGGATACTATTCTGTTCTTGGGATGGACATTACCTATAACACAAAACATTAAACCCTCAATAGATTCTACGAAATCCCTATCCCTATAGTCCCTCATAATGAACGACCATTTGTTAACGTTTTGCTTAACTATAATTAGTTAAGACTAAAATATTATAAGCTTTAAACATAACCTTAAGGCTAAGTTAATCATACAGATATTAAAAAATTTAATCATATCCGAGGAGGGGTTTTAGGTCTCATACAAGTATGAAGACGTCTGATAAGACCTTAAGATACCATGTATCAAGAACACTATATACATCTAATATCTACTACAAGTAATGATAAAAGATAAACCCACTTAACTAGCATAGACATTTAAATGTTTGAACATCTTTGATGCTTCATTTTCAATTCAATAAATTTATTTTTGTAGCACGTTTTTGATGAAGGCTTAAGATTAGTTTTAATAAAAGACTTTTATCTCAACTTTATACTTCAAGTATCACAGGTGATATGTATGCTTTTGAGGTTTAATGGAGATACGGTTGTCATACTCTTTATAATATTCTTGCTACTTCCACCAATAACATTAAATGCTTCATATTCCATTAAATCATACGCATTTACTGAAGGTAGCACTGAAGGAGACTATATAAAGGTATATGGACGGATACTCCTTGAGCCTTATGGTGATTATGCTTTCTATTACAGTAAAGTCACGTCAAAAGTAGATTGGCATGTTACCCTTGAAATGTGGGCTAATATGTATCTCACAAATGGATTTGATGATTATCGGTATCATAACTACGATATGTATGTTGAAGACGAAGACCACTGGTATGGGCATCCCCAATATAGAATTACATACACAACCATGAATGTATACGGTTTTCATGGTATATGGTGCGCTAAACCACCACTGGAAGCAGCTAATTGTAATATAACATTAGAACTATCCCCTGACTACCCACCATCCTAGCCATATATGGGTGAGAGCCTTATCAAAACTAATAACATCGTTATTTCTCACGTTAATTATCCTGATCTTCCCGCTTCACACTTCGTCGACTGATACACTTAGTGCAAAGGCCGGCCCGCAGTGGTACTGGCTAAAACGAGATGTATATGTAATTTATAGATCTAATGGGACATTTTTGATACGCTATGACCTATATGAAAACGAAAATATGTTATTTTTCGTAAAGCTATAGGTAATTTACTATTAAGTTGGAGAATTCTTAGTATACATGGCAATTCGATTAAGGTGTTATTAAATATTACATTAACTAATATATCTTATGCTTGTCTAATAGAGCATGACAAAATAGAATGGACTTGGAAAGAGAAACTAGAGAATGTGACTAAAATCAGTAGATCTTCCATTGTATATGTCAGAATCGAAGACCTGGAAACGATACTTAATGGTAGAGATATTGGTACGTGGTTTTTCTTTATAAAGCCTTGGTATATAGATAATAAAACCATCACCATTGCTCGTGGAGTTGGTTTCTTTAGATCAAACGTACCTAAAGAATTTTGGAGTAGTATAGGTACTCCTAGATCCTTACCCACAAATTATGAGAAGTCTTTCGAATATAATATTGGAAACTTTAGTTCTTCTAGAGTTGCTGTTCTTGAACTTCCTCCCCGAGGCCCTCCAGCCTATAACTGTAAAATTTACTATGATAAAATAACTGGTATAATGTTAGAGGTATTCCCCTATATTGAACGAAGTAAAATAAGGGGGGCTCAATTCACTTTAAAGGGGAAATATTGGGCAGGAGTTCTTAGAGCTAACGTATTATATTACGCGTTAAATGTCTCAGCGATTGCTCCTAACACTCCACCAGTTACAGATATTACATATTCGCTAAAGATCTATAAGACTAATATTAACTTTGAAAGACCAGTTATAGATGAAGTTACCGAAAACAAATATAGTTATTTATGGCAGGTATCGATTATAATATCAATAGTAATTACAACTATGATATTGCTAACATTATTTTTGAAAAAGTTAGGAGAACTTAGTGTGAAGAGTATGAGAATTCTACAGCTTTATGGCATAATATTAATACTAATGGCTTTAACGCTTCTTGTTAATATTAATACGATAAGTGGAGTAGCTAAGAGCCATTACATACGATATTCTCCGATGCCTGGTAGATATATTAGTGTACTACTTATTTGGAGGAGATGTTGTTGATATAAAGTATTCCTTTAGCAAGATAGATAAATGGAGCGTTAATATCACATTTATTAAAGTTGGCAGTAGAGAAAGGTGGACTTACATTGATGAAGGCTATGTGAATGAACCTATTTCACCAAAGTTTATAGCACCCGAGACCGGATTTTATGTGGCAATCATGAAGTTTAATTTCACGTCTCGTACTGGTATGGTTAAATTATCGTACAAAATCGAGGAAGCAAATATTAATGCAAAAATAAACTATTTTAAACCCATACTTGTGTTACTTGGGTCCATAGGTTTAGTTCTATGTTTGATTAGCTATGCTGTCAATTTCAATGGACTTAAGATAATTAACAATGAAGTAGTTTACCAAGTAATTAGTGAAGTTAAAGGATTATGGAAGCCTTGGTTAACAGTATTAGCTTTGCTAATAATACTGTTAATCAGGAAACCCTTCCTTGCCGCAAGCTTCTCAATCCCCTTAATTGCTATATCATTTAAACTTCCATTACCATTATCTCTTCCTTATGATGATCCTCTGGGTGTGACTTTGGATAGAGTAATAACATATACTAGAACATATAATGATTTAATTTTAACATGGTATTTCTATCTCACCTATATGGCAATTCTGACTGTTCTAATATTTTCACATGAGGATGAAAATAAGATAACTAGAGATAAACTTATCATGTTATTCTCAAAGAGTAGGGTCTACTTTGCTAAGATAATTTCATTAGTAATACTTGGATTCATACCTTTTGCTCTTTGTGACTTTATATTAATGACTATAGCTGACGTAAGCCTCATAGCAAGTGCTCCATTAAAACTATTCAGGATAATAGCCATAAGAATGGGGATTGTTTTTCTGATTTTCTTAATGGCACTCACATTCACGCTACCCGTATCGGTTCTCGTAAACAAGCCTTTCCTATCCTTTATTATAATTATTATAATGCCCCATGCGTTACAAATTTTATTCCCATGTATAGCAGAATATATGCCTCAAAAATTCATTACTACCTACGACCTAAATATCGCATTACCTTATATAATACTAGCACCAATATTAGTTGTCCTATGCTATTGTGTCTTCAGGTTCAGAGACTATGCGTGAGAAGAGCAATAATGTTCCAATAGTCGAAGTGAAAGGTTTGTATAAGAGAATTCAATTTATTGAAGCGTTGAGCAACGTCAGCTTAACAGTAAGTGAATTCGATAATTGTTTAATTCTTGGACCAAATGGTAGTGGTAAAAGTACATTGATAAAAGTTATATCAGGTCTTCTTAAGCCAACAAAAGGGGAAGTAAGAGTATTTGGATTTGATCCCTTCAGAGAATTTTCGAGGCTAAAAAATGTGGTACACGTAGCTTTAGAAGACTATAATCCCCCTTGGTGGGTTAAGGGTATGGAGTTTCTTAAGTATATCTCAATAATAAGGAACGTAAAACTATCGAAGACTTTGGATCTTGCGGAATACTTTAATTTAACACCTTACTTGAATAGATACGTAAGGACTTACTCAGCTGGTATGAAGAAGAAGTTAGGGTTAATACAAGCTCTAGTAGGTAATCTAAGCTACTTATTCTTGATGATCCATTTTCAGCTCTAGATCCGAAATCTAGAGTACTATTAGTTAAGTTATTGAAGGAAAAGAGTAAGGAATCTACAATAATAGTATCAACACATATTCTATCAGGCATTGAAACGCTAATGAAGAAAGGCATCATACTAGATGCAGGACGTGGTATATATGAAGGAGACATATACGATGTATTAAGAAGGGCAAGAGAATTGGAAATTATAGGAAGATGAGTTGAAGTACCTAAAATATTGGAACTAGCATCTATGGGAACATATAATTAGTTGAAGTGATATTATTTGGGGAGAAAAAAGCTATTGTTTTTAGGGGTTTCTTTAATTTACCTAGCGGGTTTGAATGCGTATTCATAGATTACTGCTCCTAAGATGCCTCCAATTACTGGTCCTATTGCGTAGATCCATAACTTTGCTAGAGGCAGGAAATCTCCAGCAATAGCTGCTGCTATTGCAGGACCTAGTGATCTTGCAAAGTTTAGGCTACTTCCAGTTAAAGGTCCTCCAATCCATATATCACAAGCAACGGTGAATCCTATAGCAAATCCAGCCCAACTGGGAGGCGCCCTCTTATCTACGGCTGTACCCATGATTACAAATAGTAACCAGAAGGTTAATAATATCTCTATACCTACAGCTGCTGCATCACTTACTCCAGGCCCAGGTAAAGTTGATCCGAAGTGAACAGCCTTACCTGCTTCAGGGTACATTCCGTAGAGACATAGTCCTGCTATAATTCCTCCGATACATTGAGCTATGATGTATGGTACAATTAGTTTTGCTGGAAATCTCCTAACAACGGCCAATGCTACAGTTACTGAGGGGTTTATATGTGTTCCGGATATATGGCCTGTAGCGTATATCATTATCATTATTATGAATCCGAAAGTCGCTCCTATACCAAATAATGCGGCAGGTCCTCCTCCAAGGACACTTATGAGTGAAATTACTGATCCAGCGCCGAAGAGCGTAAGTGCCCATGTACCAATAACTTCTGAAATAAACATTTGTACAAGTGTAGGTGGTTTCGTCTCTTCACTCATGAGGATACCCTCTAATCATATTTTGTCCGGGCATGCATGGAAGGCATGTGAGACGTAGATATTCAAAAAAGTATTGTTTTTATTTAATATTCCTTGAGAGTGTTTAAAGGGCTTCTATTCCTGCAGTTAGTGGTATTTCTTTTGCAATTCCTTTTCTGTACCAGCAGTGCTTACATCTAC
>CAYPZO010000088.1:0-6817 GCA_964415135.1 uncultured Desulfurococcales archaeon
GGGTAAGGCTATCCCCTATAGTAAGACTAGTGGACTATATTATGAGTCTATGACCTTAGCTAGAATGCTAGCATCTTCATGTGAATTATTCGTTGTTGGTGAAAGTATTCCTGGAGGAACAACAACGACACTTGGTATTCTCACGGGGCTTGGTTATAGTGTTTGGGCAGAAACGTTTGAGAAGGTGGTTTAGGATAGTTTAAGTCCTTTTAGGGCAATTATGTAGGCTGATGCTGTATGTCTATCTAAGCCATACTTTCTCATTATCTCGTCGTGCTCTCTTGATTTTGTTGATCCTTTTGGGTCTACATAACCTACTTTAATTGAGTATAGCGGTGCCTTCATTGATATCATCTCTATTATTGAGCTTCTAAAGGTTGCTACCTTCCAGTTGTAGTTCTTATGAAGACGCCTACCATTCCTTATCCATAGTAGTCTTAACCTACCTAAAACATCTGGTCTTTCAAGGAACAACATCTTAACTCCATGATAGTATGCATATTTCAGCATTTCATGAACTTTCATACCTATGACACTTCTAGCTCTACGTCTTGGGTAACTCCTAGCTATAGTTTCTCTAAACCAGAAACTGTAGATATCCCTAAGTCTACCCTCACTATCAACTATTGCTAGGTTAATCCTATCAGAATTAACATCAACACCACCATAGAGCCTACCATAGTTCCTCCTATACCTTACCATGTGCTTATGGTAGAAGTCTATGGGTATTGTTACCTGTATCTCACCGTGAACCCATAGCCTACTCTTTCTAATACCATAGTCTTTAATGACTATCCTAGCTGTATGCTTTTGTTTATCCTCAAGTATCTTATCTAACAGTAGCTTGTAGTTCTTAGGTATTGTTGGCTTAATAACTACTCTATCCGAGTTACCGTTATAATCTATGGTTGTTATGTGAAACTCGTAGCCTTGCTTTAGTGTTATGTTCCTAACTGGATACTCCTTCTCGGCTTGATGGAACATTAGCCAATTTCCTAACTCAACCTCCTTAAAGTTTACTCCTAGTTGCCTACATGACTCATAGATACCTCTAACCAACACTATAACTCCATCAACATATCTGCGATTAGATATAACCTCATAGATTACTCTACGGAAAGCGTTTTCCAACCAATATCGGTAGCTGGAAGAACGGGAGATTGCTTAGCAATAGAGAGCATTCTGTGAGTAGCAGTCTTGAATAACCAAGCAGTACTAAGTAAGCGTTTAGCTTCATTACCATTAACATTGAACGACAATGTAGGTGTTACGTAGTTCATATTGGGGAATCCCTAAATAAACTTATAAACCATTAAAACCTAATAAACTTGTTGATGACTCCGAGTTTCCGAGAGCCACCGTAGAACGGTGGTGAGGGGGCTCGGAGAGACCGTAATGAACCCGAGGGTGGTATCTTAATCTAACCTAAATCATCATAAATTACCACTCTCGGGCGAACGGTATGGTTAGTAGTGCTGGCCCAAATAATCCACATGGGCTTAAGGAGGCTATTGTTAAGGAGGGGTTAGCTAAATCTAAGCTTAATGCAGAAGAAGCTCGTAGAGACCCCTTCAAAGCTGTAGCTTCACTTGGAGACCCCGTACACATATCCATGGCGGGGTTCCTAGCTGGAGCACTAGGTGAGGGAGTTAAGGTAATTCTTGCTGGTGGTACTCAAATGGCAGCTGTAATCGCTATTGCTAAGCACATGGGCGTTGATTTGTCAAGGAATGTAGTTATAGGGACTACGAGGTGGATAATAGTTGATAAATCCTCAGACATTATAGGTTTAGTTAAGAAGATAGAACCAAAAGTACCAATAATTGCAGCAAACCTAGACTTCTCTTCTTCACCATTTGAGGGGTTAAGGTATTATGAGAAGGGTTATGTTAAGGAGGGTGTAGGTGCTGGAGGTACTGTTATAGCATCAATAGCTGTTAGAAATATACCATTATCTACGATAATTAGCGAGATATATAGGGAGTATGAGAGATTGGTGAAGTCGCGTGGAATTAGCAAAGTTACATAAACTAAGCGATGTTATTGTAATTGAATTTCACGATAAAGTTAGGGCATTAAGTTCAACAGTCTATGGTAGTGGTTTCAGAGAGCTTACACATGTTATTTTTAAAACGGTCAACAAAGACTTTAACAATCCTAACCCAAGAGCTTATGCAGAGCAAGTTGTAAGAGAGCTAGGTTTACCATTAAACTCAACAGCAGTATTCCTTACAGCAGTTAACGTTACTCAAGAACATGTAGTAAGGGAGATTAAGAAACCAATACCAGTAATGCTAGTAGCAACCATAGGTTTAAGTAATCCGGCATGTATTTGCAAAGAAAACATAGAAAGCATCAAATATACATGTGCTTCAACTATTAATATCCTAGTAGTTACAGAGTATGGCTTAAGTGATAACGCTTTCGTTGACCTCGTAGGAGTGGTAAGTGGAGCTAAGGCATTAGCATTAACTAACGTTGGTCTTACATGTAGTTTAAGTAGAAGAGCTTTTGGGACAGTAACTGATGCAGTTATCGTGGCAAGTTGTATGAAGGAGAAAACACTACCCTATGGAGGACCTGCAACTAAGATAGGCTCTCTAGTAGGTAAACTAGTCTATGAAACCATACTACACGAGTCATTAAGGAAGCTGAAAGCGGGTGATAAATTCAAGAACATTTATGGGCTAAGCATAGAGGAGCTAGAAAGGCTATGTCTGAAAATATACAGTTACGCGCCAATACCCCAAGTACCTATAAACAGGGTAGTTAGCATCATACGTAGAGAGATTGAGAGAATTCTTTATGATCCAAATATATGGTCTATCGCAATAGCTTTACGTGAACTAGAAATTAGAGGAAATACAGGAACAATTCCAGAGCTAAGCGTAGATGAATACATAAGTGATTCACCTAAAATCATAGCGGACGAAATACTTGGAATAGCATTATCAATGTACATTAATGGATGGAAGGGGATGTTCTGCTACTATTGGATCGAGAGAATAAAAGACAAGGTTGAAGAGCTTAAGAAACTACCCATGTTCACCGATGACCTAGTCTGTTCACTTATTGGAGCAATACTAAGCAAGGTATACGACGAACTCATCCCAAGGTGACAAAACTGATATGCATCATCATGGCAGGAGGTAAGGCCTCTAGATTAGGGTTCGTGGAAAAACCCTTAATCAAGATATGTGGTAAACCCATTATCGAGAGAATAGCCAATGTAGCCTCTAACATATGTAATGATGTCTATGTAGCTATTTCACCTCATACCCCGAAAACTAAGCTATGGTGCTTGGAGAACAATATAAAAATAATTGAAACTAAAGGCAAAGACTATGTTCATGACCTACAGGGAATACTTAAGAAGTTTAAGAAACCACTACTCATACTACCTTGTGATACTCCATTCATAACTACTAACATGTTATTAGAATTCATTGAAAAAGCTAAGCGCATGGAAAGCAGTGTAGTTACATTAATTGTAGATAAGCACTGCTTTCCCGAGACATTGAGGAGGGAAAATACTGAACCCATAGGAATCTCATTATTTAAATCTAATGGAGTGAAATGGAGTAATGTAGTTATGTGTAGGTTTCCTGAACTACTTGACATAGATACATCCATAGACTTAAGGTATGCGGAGGAGATTTGTAAATGAGATTTCATGGAGGAAGTTTTTGGATTAAAGGAAGAGTTATAGACTTTAGCGTAAACTTAAACCCGCTAGGAATACCCAGGGTGATCGAGAAGGAAATTGAATCATCCATACTTCATGGAAGAGTATATGAAAACTACCCTGACTATAATTACAGTGAGTTAAAGAGAGCTATAGCATACTTCTATGACATAGAAGGAGAACAGGTAATTCCAACTAATGGTGCTTCAGAAGCATTAAACCTAGCCATACTCGCAATACAACCAAAGTCGTTGGTCATCATTAGCCCAAGTTATGGAGACTACGAGCTACTATGCAATGCACTTAAAATTAAGTGCATTCATGTACTAATGGAAGATACAGGTAATGAGTTTAAACTAAATTACGATAATCTACTTAACCATATACATGGACTAGAAGACTACGTAGTAATAATAACGAATCCGAATAATCCTACGGGAACAATAATAGAAAATAAACTCATAATTGATTTAGCACATGAAATTGTGAAAAAGAACTCATATATAATACTCGATGAAGCATATGCAGGGCTAAGCGATTACACATCAATGCTAGAGTTAAATCCTCCAAGCAACGTTATCGTAGTAAGAAGCTTTACCAAAACATTTAACGTCCCAGGATTAAGGTTAGGCTTCCTATATACAACCTCCAATATCATACTAAGAAAAATAGATGAAATTAGACCTACATGGAATATTAATGCCATAGCAGACTATGTATTCAGAAAAGCATTACTAGAATACAAGAAGCAGTTATGGGAGTTCATCTCCAGGTCACGAGAATATATAGCGAATGAGAGAAAGTATCTAGTTGAAAAGCTAAAGAGTCTAGGATTCCTCGTATATAGCTCAAAAACAAACTTCATACTACTAAAACATGAATGGGTATCTTCACATCAATTGCAGGAAGTATTGTTGAATAGGTATAAAATTCTCATTAGACCAGCACATACATTTAGAGGATTATCTATACACCACTCACGAGCGTCCATCAGGAGGAGACATGAAAATGAGTTATTGGTGAAGGCACTTGAAGAAACAATTAAGTGAACCTATCAAGGGATTTGCGTCGCTATTATCATTTTTAACAATTATTCCTACAGGAGTACACGATATTGAGCTCGCGGCTAAATACTTCTACCTCGTACCAGCTATTGGTTTTATTGAAGGACTAGTAGCGGGAATAGTAGTGTTGACCAATATATCAGCTATATTGAAGGCAATAATAGTGACGTGTACCCTATTCATTATAACGGGGTTTAACCATATTGATGGATTTGCCGATTTCATTGATGTTCTTGCTTCAAGAAAAAGAGGTAAAGAAGCATTGAAGATACTAAAGGAGCCCTATAGAGGTGCAATAGCAATAGCATCCACTACACTACTCATACTAGTAACTTATGTTTCACTAATGCATATAACATTACAAGGCCAAGGTATTGGTCACGTAATGTTAATAATGGTATTATCCTCAGAATCCATGTATCTCTTAGCAGTATTATCTAGGGAACCCCATTACCATGGACTAGGTAGGTTATTCATATCTAAGTCAAAGAACAAAGTGAACATACTATCCAATCTGCTATTACTATATATAATATTCACATGTATATACTTCATGTTCAATTATAGGATAACATATAGTGTGATAATCTCTTTATCTACTATTCTATGTACATTATACGTTCTTAGAAAAGCCCATGAAGTGCTGGGCTACGTTACAGGTGATGTAATGGGTTTTTGCTTTGAATTAAATAAGACATTAAACCTATTAATTATAGCTATAGTGAGCTCTATAGGTATATAACCATGACCTTCTTCCCAGAGCTATCTAATCCAATGATAGCAATAATTATATTATTGATAGCTTTAATTCTCGACATATTATATCCGTTTCATAAGGGAGTACTGCTTAAGATACACCCCGTACATACTTGTTATGTTCTTGCTTTAAAGCTTGTTAAACCGTATGCATCGAGAATCTTTGGGGTATTATTATGGATTTTCTGCATATCAGTACATGTAATTCCCATCTTAATCTTAATTAATGTTACATATACTTATACGGTTAATCAACTATATGCTATGCTATGGGTTATTATGGCTTCTTGGATAGTGAAAACCTGTTTTTCAATTACCCTACTAGTGAATATTGGGTTAAAGGTATACAGGTATTCAGCTATAGGCGATTGGGGTAAGGTTAGGTATTGGACTCAACAAATTGTTCGTAGAAATATATACGTTCTTGACGAGGAACACGTATTATCTGCTTGTATAGAGTCTTTAGCTGAAAGCCTTGTTGATGGAATAATTTCACCACTCTTCTACTATCCATTTCTAGGAGTAGTTGGTGCTCTCATTCAGAGACTTGCTAATACACTTGATGGTGCAGTAGGATTTAAGACAAAAGAGTTAAGGGATGTAGGGTGGTTTTCAGCAAAAATGGATACAATCATAAACTTTATTCCAGCTAGACTAGCTGCACTCTACATAATAGTTTCATCGCTTATACTAGGATGTAATTGGAGAAATGCCCTTAGAATATATCTTAGGGACAGGAGGAAAACCGAAAGCATCAATGCAGGACATCCTATGTCAGCTATAGCGGGTGCATTAGGAATTAGACTTGAGAAAATGGGTCATTACGCCCTGGGAGATAGATGCAAGCCTATAGATCCTTTAGATGTCTTGAAAGCAGTTAAGGTAATAATAGTGTCTACATCAATTCACTTAGCCATTATAATAACATTAACTATGCTAATTTAAGTAAGTTGGCATTTACATTCATTTATGTTATTTAATTCAATAACATCGACATAGACGGCTACTATGTTGTCCTCAAGAGAAAGTAGCTTAATCTTACTCTCGTACTTCTTTAAAGCCTTTAGTCCATTATCTCTTTCAATAAATGATATCATACACTAACTTTAATATTGAGTCTAAATGCTCAGCTCCCTGGGCATTGTTTAATAATCAAAAGCCTAATGCATTCTCCATGGTATTATCCCTAGCTGTTTCTCATAGAATGTTAATACGTATTCTATGTATATTCCAGCTGCTACTGCCGTTCCTATAACCCCAGCAACATTGGGTCCCATGGCGTTCATTATTATGTAGTTTGATGGGTCTATTC
>CAYPZO010000089.1:0-5356 GCA_964415135.1 uncultured Desulfurococcales archaeon
AGTATTAGGAGTAGGGTGGCTATTATGGGTGAAATGGCCTTCTTCATGTAATGTTCACCTCTTTTTCAGAGTTCTCAATTTAGGTTTTAATTACTTTTAAGATTAGCGGTCTAGAGTTAATTGCGTTATGGCTTTTATCCTATATAGGCCTATATATTATAAATATTTATATTCCCAGAATGATAAGTTATTCCTACTGTCACGTGTGGGGTTAATTTAGATGTAAGTTAAATTGTCATGAGGGTTTATGTGGCATGTCCGTGTCTACAGGTGTTGATGAACTTGATGAACTTCTCGGTGGTGGTTTTATTCCTGGTAGCACTACTTTGATTGCTGGTAATCCTGGTAGTGGTAAGACTACTTTTGCTGCTCAGTTTATTTATCGTAATGCGCTGGTTCATGGTAATCCTGGCGTCTATGTTAGTTTTACTGAGGATAAGGTTTCATTTTATAGGCATATGGGTATTTTTGGTTTTGATTTTAAGGCTCTTGAAAAGAAGAGGCTGTTTAAGTACTTGTTTATCCCTATTTCTGCTAGGAGTGTTTCAGCTAATGTGCTTATTGACTCTATATTGGGTAGTGTAAGGGAGGTTAAGGCTAGGTGTATTGCTATTGATTCTATTACTTCTGTTCTACAGTCTCTTGATGCTGTTGGTGCTCGTGCCTTCTTTAACTCTCTTATTAATGTTGTTTTGAAGCCTCTTGGTATTACTGCTGTAATTGTTGCTGATTTGCCTATGGGTGTTGAGACTGTTGGTTATGGTTTTGAGGAGTTTCTTGTCGATAACATATTTATTCTTAGGCTTGAGGAGAAGGGTGGTCTTACTCGTAGGATTATTGAGTTTCGTAAAATTAGGGAGAAGCCTATTCCTAGGGTTTGTTACGAGTTTATTATTGGACGTAACGGTATTAGGTTATACCTGCCTTACGCTCTTGGATTAAAGGGTAGCTATAGCTTTGAGAGAGTTAGTACTGGTATTCCTGACCTGGATAAGATGTTGAACGGAGGGTTCTTGAAGGGTTCTATAGTCTTGTTAACTGGTCCTACTGGTACTGGTAAGACTATGATTGCTATGATGTTTGCCTTAACTGGTGCAATAAAAGGAGAAAAAGTTACTTATATTAGTTTTGAGGAGTCTGCTGAACAACTAGCTAATTTGATTAAGTCTCTTGGATATGATTATGAAGCTGTTAAGGACAAGTTGCTAATTATATCTCCTTCTCCTAGGCTATTTACTCCTGGTGCTCTTTATCATTATGTTGAGGATCTTATTGTTTCTACTGGTGCTTCTAGGATTGTTATTGATGGTATGGCTGCTTTGAGTAGACAATATAGTGAGGAGGAGTATTTAGAGCTTACTAGAAGTCTTGCTCACTTAATTAAGACGCGTGGAGTAACTGCTGTATTTACATCTCTTGCTGATTTTTCTTTAGGTGAAGTTGTTGGTATTAGTACTGCTGCTGATGTAGTAATAGCCTTGTGGTTTAACATGGAGGATAGTGTTATTAAGAGGAAGATTAGTGTGATTAAGGCGAGGGGTTCTTCTCATGATAGGAGAGTACGTGAGCTTGTTTTTGAGAAAGGGAGGATTCTGATTAGGTAGGAGGTGTAGAATTAGGGTGCAATTAGATTATGAGTTAATTCGGGGTAAGGTTAGGAGGTTATTGGATAGAGTTGTTCCAGGTACTTACACTGCATTAGAGTTTCATTTAAATAGAGTTCTTGGTGTTGAAAATCCAGTTAAGGTCTTATGTGAGGAGCCTAGAAGGTTTTATGACGCTTTAGCTAAGATTATTGCTCCTTATGGTGGCGAGGAAGGTGTTGATATATTCCTGAAGACCTTTATAATGGTTATAGTTCCTGAGGATATAGGTGCTTCTATAGGCTTTATTATAAAGGCTATTAAGGATAATGATAAAGAGACCATGATGGAGTTATGTTCTAAAATTGCTAGTGAAGAGTAAAAATTAAAGTTTTCTTCTTAGCTCTTCTACAAGAGTTATTAGCTTTTTAACCTTTAACTCATTAACGGGGTTTGTAGTCTTATTTTCTTCTTTGAAATATGTTCCTATGATAAACCCGTCAGCTACATCCCAGTAGAGTTTTATATTACTTATCGTTACCCCGCTTCCGATTATTACGGGCTTTTTCGCTTTTTTCGCTAATTGTACGTCTACTAGTTCTGCTGGTTCTCCCGTCGCCTTACCTGTTATTATTATGGCATCCGCCTTACACCTATTTGTTGTTTCTATAGCTAATTCATCTATTGGCGCATTATAGTGCAGATATGCGTGCTTTACTGCTACATCAGCATAAACTTCAATGTTCGCTTTAAGCTTACTTTTTAGTTCTTGTATTTCTCTCGCTATTGGTTCTATGGTTCCTTCAGGTGCTATTACTGGGAAGCAATAGACGTTTACTCTAATGAATTTTGCGTTAGTAGTGTATGCTATTGCTAATGCTTCTACTCCTGAGTTTCTTAGGAAGCTTACTCCTACGGGTACATTGACCTCTCTTACGATTTCCTTTACTATTACTGTCATTGCAGCTATAGTTTCTGGTTCCCTTACCCTTATTTTGAACGGGTTATCCATGTAGTTTTCAACGATTATTCCATCTACTCCTCCTTCATTTAGTTTTCTAGCATCTTTAACTGCTCTGTCAATTACGTCGTTTAGGTCTCCTTGATAATTTGGTGAACCTGGTAGCGGTTTTAGGTGAACTACTCCTATTATTGGTTTTAATTTCCAGTTAAATACTATGGTCCCACCTACTTGATAGTATTGTTTAATGTTATGATATATAGGTTTTTAATCTTTGTATTCATGTTTTAGTTCATGGAAAGGGTAAGGTTATTGGGATTAACATGGTAGATGTTGATTACGTTAAGGACGTTATTAAGAGGATTTTAGATGAGGTAGGAAGAGTTGTTGTAGGTAAGAGAGAGGAGATTAAGTTAATTATTTGTGCTTTGCTTGCTAAGGGTCATGTTCTTGTTGAGGGTGTTCCCGGTGTTGCGAAAACTCTTATCGTTAAGGCTTTAGCTTCAGTCCTTGACTTGGAGTTTAAGAGGATTCAAATGACTCCTGACCTTCTTCCTGCTGATATCATTGGAACATATGTCTATGATCCTAGGTCTGGTAATTTTTATTTCAGGAAGGGTCCTATTTTTGCTAATATTGTTATGGTTGATGAGATTAATAGGGCTAGTCCTAAGACTCAGAGTGCTTTACTTGAAGCTATGCAGGAGAGGAGTGTTACTGTTGAAGGTGTTACGTTTAAGCTTCCTGAACCATTTATTGTTGTTGCTACGCAGAATCCTATTGAAGTTGAGGGTGTTTTTCCTTTACCTGAAGCTCAAGTTGATAGATTTATGGTTAAAGTCACCTTAGGGTATCCTACTAGAGATGAATCTGTTGAGATTTTGAGGAGGCAGGACGTTATAGAGGATTGGCCTCTAAGACCTATAGTTTCCTCTAATGATATATTGAAGATATCGGGTATGATTCGTAACGTCTATGTTAGTGAGGATGTAATGTACTATATTGTTGACTTAATTGAGGCTACTCGAAGGCATCCTTATGTAAGGCTTGGTGGTTCTCCTAGAGCTGCTGTTGCTCTATATCTTATGTCTAAAGCTTATGCATTAATTAATGGTAGAGACTACGTTATTCCTGACGATGTGAAGAGCGTTATTTTTCCTGTATTGTCTCATAGATTAATATTATCTCGTGAAGCAGAGTTAGAAGGTGTAGATTCCAGAAAGATTGTTGAAGAGGTGCTACGTAGTGTTCCCGTACCTTGAGTTAATGGTTCGGTCGGGAGTTCGGATATCATTGCAGAGTGCTCATCTGCGGCAGAGCTTCCTCATCAAAATATAGTTAGGGTTAGAGGAGGTTATATGATTTGAGGGTTAAAGCTAAGTATGGTCTAGTTTATTCAACTAGGGATTTAGCTGGAACGGGTATTGCTGAACATGTAATTTCAATTGGTGATTTTGATGTTGAGGGGATAATTGATGGTAGAAAGTACTTTAGAGGATTAGATGGTAAAGCTGTTTTAGCCTCTTTTAACGAAGATGTTATTTATTTTGATTTCCTGGATAAATACATTGATACTGATGTATTTATAGTATTGTCTAGGCACTCTAGCGAGGCTAGGGTTAAGACGTTAAGTGCTCATCACCCTGGAAATCCTACAGAAAAAGCACTTTATGGAGGTAAACCGCTAACACTAGCATATTCTTCTCCCATAGTATTATCAACATTATTTAGAAAGCTATATGAGGTAGCGAGGGAGAAGGAACTTATTAAAGAATATGATGTTGTTCTTGAAGCCACACATCACGGTCCTACTGATGTTAGTAAGCCTGTAGTCTTTATTGAAATAGGTAGTAGCGAGGAGGAATGGAAGGATGAGAGAGCTAGAGAAGCAGTCGCTCTAGCCGTTATAGAAGCTATTAAGTTGCTGGAAGAGAATAGTTTTAGTGGTGAGAAGATAGCTATAGGTTTCGGTGGTGGGCATTATTCTAGGAAATTTACATCACTTGTTATTAAAGGTGAATATTGCTTAGGGCATATACTTGCGAAATATGCATTAGATAAGGTTAGGAAGAGCATTATTGAGCAAATGGTGTACAAGTCTAACCCTAAGCCTGAATACGCGCTAATAGAGAAGAAGAGCGTTAAATCAGCTATTAGGAAGAGTATTACTAAATTAGTAGAAGAATTAGGTCTTAAGGTTATTTACGTATAATTTTACCATGGTATAGTTATATGAGCATATCTAAATGCATTAAGGCATTATTGCTATCTCTAATATTAATGTTAGTGCTTTTGATTCATAGGGTTCAATATCGTAGATTTCGTAGATTTTTAATTATTGTCTTACCATTGGTCTTTAACCCTTTTAAATCATATAGCTCGTACTTGTTACTTTTATCCCTCCTAAGGTATATGTCATCTGTTAAATTGAAAAATGCAAGAATCCTCGATGTTGGTTGTGGTTCTGGTTTTCTATCGGTAATAGTAGCGGGTATTGGTGTTTATGTAGTAGCCTTAGATATAGATGAACGTAGCATTACGAATACGTTAATAAATGCAAAGGTAAACGATGTATATAGTAATATGGATATTGTGATCTCCAATGGATGTATGCCATTTAGGGAAAAATCATTTGACTTCGTTATAACTAATCCTCCCTATCTTCCATGCCCCTATGTTTCTTACTTTAAGGCCTTATGTTGTGGAATTAATTCTCTAATACTTTATCAATTACTTTATAGTTGTTTAAGTAAGGCAAGGAAAGGAGTACTTGTAGTTCTTTCATCCTTAACGGACTTTAATACATTATTTG
>CAYPZO010000089.1:5456-6799 GCA_964415135.1 uncultured Desulfurococcales archaeon
TAAATCTAGGATAAGGTGCGTGAATAGTCCTTTAGATGAGATTTGCTGTTATGAGTTCTAGCTCATAAGTATATCTGTTAGCTTTAGTATGTACTTTTTTGGTACAATATGGTTTTTTACTTCTACACCTTCAATTAATAGTAGTCTTTTCTTTACCTCTAATCCTCCCATGGAATAGCCCTTTAAATGGCCGTTTGAGCCTACTACCCTATGACATGGTATTATTATTGGCTTATTGTTTTCTTTTAATGCCCTTCCTATAACTCTAGGTGATGTTGATAGTAAAATTGCTAATTCCTTATATGTAGTTACCTTGCCTAGAGGTACTAGGTTCAACAATGTGTATGTAGCTTCCTTAATATCATTGTATTTGGCTTTTCTGAATTTAATGCCATTATTTGATGATTCCATTACTATCACTGCTATCATATATTATGATAAGCTTATGCTTTTATTCTGTTTCCTCTATTAACTTCCATGTTGATGTTATGGGATCGAAGTATATTAATGCTGATTCCTTAAGTTTATTGAATAGTTTTCGTTCTTGTTTTGTTAATTTCTTTGATATTTCTTCTTCATTAGCAGTCTTTATGGAGGTTATCTTTTCTAGGAATTTTGTCCAGAATTCTGGGTCTACTGCTACTCTTTCGTTTATTAACCTTAATACTTTTGCTCCTTCTCTTTCTAGGTATCTAAAGAATGCCTCTCTATTCCTTAATCCTGCCAACTCGCTTTCAAAGACTACTCCTTGCTCTTTTAATCTTTCTAATCCTGTTTTTCGTTTAGTTTCTTTGACTTGAATTGATGCTAATCGTTTTTCCATGCTTTTTATTTTTGATTCAAGTTCTTCGACCTTCTCATAGACGTCAGTAAGTCTTCTTGAAATATCGTCTACTTTTGCTGTAAAGGGATTTACCATATCTTGAACTCTTCTTTCTATTCTATTCATGACGGCATGTAGCCATTTATCCAATATTTCTCTTAGTTCATCTATGTTTACTCCCTCAATTGATTTCTCTTTTATTGCTGCTTCAATCATTTTCCAAATCTTATCATACACGGCTGGTGGCAGTTCTCCTCGTTCAAGCATTTCTAATCTTCTTTCCAAGTTCTTTAATGGCGGGATAGGCGCCCTTCCTAGCTCTCTTAAGATTATCGCCATTATATAGTCTTTAACTAAGGTATATCCTTCATTCTTTGCCCTTTCTTCTAGTTCCTTATAGAGTTCTTCAGGCATCTTTATTAATATTACTTTATGTGCCACTTTCGTCTCCAACTATTAATGTTATTTCTTTTAGTATTAATAAGTGGTGGTGTCCTCAAGTCACTCTTTTTAAATACCC
>CAYPZO010000090.1:0-2372 GCA_964415135.1 uncultured Desulfurococcales archaeon
GTTT
Organism: uncultured Desulfurococcales archaeon; assembly: GCA_964415135.1. GTDB lineage: Archaea > Thermoproteota > Thermoprotei_A > Sulfolobales > WANQ01 > CAYXRT01. Next base: position 5 of record CAYPZO010000090.1, read on the forward strand.
ACTTATTCCACTAAGTATGCCTTGAGGTGGGTATTTAGTGGAGAAAATAGCATATGTGTCCACGTATCCTCCTACACATTGTGGTGTTGCAGAGTATACTAGGATGCTCGCTTCGGCGCTTAAGTCTATTTCACCTCAAACTAGTATTTACATATTATGCGATACTGATAGTGGTGGAGAAAGATTTGATGAGGAGGCTAAGGCCCATGTATATCCAGCTTTCGTGAGACGCTCTAATAATTATAGTAGGATACTTGACATATTAACTGAAATTAATGGTGTTGATGTAATACATGTAGAACATGAATATGGTATTTTTGGTGATACGCTAGCTATACTTGAAGCATGCGTTAAAGCTAGAGAAGAGGGCTTGGTAAGGAAGATAGTATTTACTATGCATACGGTTTATCATCCATTGTCTGGTAGGATTGGTGCACTAGATTTTCAGAAGAGATTAAGCTTAGCTGATGCAGTAATAGTTCATAGCTACTTACAGGAATTTGAGATCCAGCATCAGGGTGTAGATCCAATAAAGATATACAGGATACCTCATGGAACATTCATGAATCCCTATCTTGGAATCCCTAGATTTAAGTTAATAGAGGAACTAGGTCTTACAGAATATGATATTAAGGGGCTTATTACGGTAGTGCCTGGATTTTTGAGGAAGGATAAGGGTCTTGATATACTTATTGAGGCAATCAGGCTACTAGATAAAGGAGATAATGTTACTATAATAGCTGCTGGTGAGGTTAGGGATAAGGAAGTTGTTGATATGATTGAAGAGGCTAAGGAGCATTTAAATATAATATTCATAGAAAAGTACTTGTCTAATGAGGAAATGCTTAAGCTAATAGCATTAGCTGACGCAATAGCTCTGCCCTATCGGGATAAACATGGACTATACTCAGTAAGTGGAATTCTACACCTCTCAATGGGGAGCTTTAAGCCAATTATCGGATCTCGCGCTCCAAGGTTAATAGAGTTATACCAGTTTGTACCAAGACTAACAGTACCTCCAAGGAACCCAAAGGAATTTGCAAAGAGGATGAAATGGCTTATAGAAAACTACGACTATGCTGTAGCATATATGGCATACGTGTATGGCTATGCTGTAAGAACGCAATGGCTAAGAATGGCGAGAAGACACCTATCACTATATCTTAACCTATTAGAAGAATAACCACATGATATTTTATTTTCACTGTAAGGTAACGATACTAAGGATATTTAAATTACTAATGGTTATAATTACTAATTGGTGAATAGTAATTGGTAATTAGAAGAAGAATTCACTCCAGCCAGGTATATCTTGGTAAGGAATTGATGGAAGCATTAGGTATCAAAGACGGTGATGAAGTGGAATTGGAAGCTAGGGGTAAAGAAATAATAATAAGACCTGTCAAAGAAATGGATAAAGATACCTTAGATTTAATTAGGATGCTAAAAGAGACTAAAGCTATTGGGGGTCATGAAGACTACTTTAAGGAATACGACTATGAGGATATAGGTGAATAATTAATGAATATTTTTATTGATACTCAGTTATGGGCTTATGCATTTAAGAGACTCATGAAAGTAAGTTTAAGAGTAGAAAAGAATTCGAAGAAGCAGTTGAAATGCATAGAAGAGCTAATAGGTTTATCTATGAATCCTTAATGAACCATACAATATATCTTACCGCACATCAATTAGCTGAAATTTTCATGTACTTGTGTTTAGAGGTATAAGAATGAATGTAAAAAGGGCATGGAAAATAGTGGAAAAATCATGAGGAGTTCAAGAACCGTCATTGTAGAAGTCAAGAAGAGACATTATAGAGAAGCTTTAAGGCTAAGTAGTATATCGGGAATTCATATATGGGATTATCTATGTATAATTCCATTAAAGGATATGGTAGATGTAGCGTATACTAACGATAAACACCTTCTTCATCCAACCATAAGAAGCCTGGTACCTAGTATAGAAAATCCTGTAGGGAAATGGATTATTATATAGTTGCCTTGAAGTTGAAAGATATTCATACTCTGTGTGCACCCGATATGGGTCTACATACTATTATCTTTGATGCTATGCAGCATTCTTCATATGCTTCTCTGAACGCTCTTGCTACTTCTCTTGCTAGTTTCTCATTATCTGTTAGTGCTATCATGCTTGGACCAGCACCACTTATAGTTACTCCAAGAGCACCTGCCTCAATAGCCTTTCTCCTTACTTGTTGATAGCATGGTATGTATTTTGATCTCGCCGCTTCTACTATGGGATCATAGGTTCCCTTTAACAATAGCTCTCTATCCTTGTTCATTAAGCCTAGTATGAGTGCTGCTAGTCTAGCACTTGCTTCTACGTGTAGGTCAAGGCTAATAGT
>CAYPZO010000090.1:2472-6718 GCA_964415135.1 uncultured Desulfurococcales archaeon
GTACCCTTAGATTCCTTAACAGCTTTCCAAGCCTTTAACCAGTTAATGGGCTTACCAATCCTTATTGCAGTAGCAATAGTTTCAGGACTATCAGTAAACAAGGGTTTATTCAATCCTAGCTTCCATGCCCTAGCAAGAGGAGCAGCTCCACTAGCTTGAATACCAATTATTCTAGGAAGCTTACTTATTAACCCAAGTTCGTAGAGCTCCTTGAATCCCTTCCATATAGCTGAAATATTACCAGCATTACCAACAGGAACAACCACAACATCGGGTGCATCGCCAAGAACATCAGCAACCTCGTAGGCTATGGTTTTCTGCCCTTCAAGTCTCCAAGGATTAAATGAGTTAAGGGGATAAATATCACGACAGCTAAATGCTTTTTCAAGGACCTTACTTAAAGCTTCATCAAATGACCCTTCAACTTCAATAATTTCAGCACCGTGAAGAATTGCTTGAGCTAGCTTACCCTTTGCAACCTTGCCTCTAGGTAAGTATATGAGACACTTTAATCCAGCTTTAGCCGCGTAAGCAGCTGCTGAAGCAGCAGTATTGCCAGTACTAGCAACCATGATCTTCTCTACACCAATATTCTTAGCAATAGTAACACCAATAGTCATACCACGATCCTTAAAACTACCAGTAGGATTACATCCCTCAAACTTAAGAAAAACCCTACACTCAATACCAAATACCTTAGGTAGCCTCCTCAACTCTATTAATGGAGTACCACCCTCACCTAGAGAAACAACTTCAAACTTGCTAGCAATTGGTAGTAACTCGCGATATCTCCAAACACTAAAAATTCTACTCCTAAACAACCCCCACGAAACACCAACTTCACTAAGATCAATAGTTACACTTAATAGATTACTACACTTAGGGCATTTGAATAACCAAGGATTAGGCTCATAGACTTCATTACATGAGATACACTTTAAGAACCAATTATCTAGGGGTAATCTACTTATGGATTTAACCATGTTTCCAAGTACATCACCTGTCCTATGATGGGAGGTTAACAATATAAAAAGCTACCTTAAGTTAAACCTAAACAATATACAAAATTAGCTACATAAGGTATGATAGTATATAAATGCTGAGTATTAGTAAATCCCACATAAATTCTCTAACACTATATGGTTAAATGATATTAAAACTATTTAGTGAGATGATCTAGAGTAAAAAGTGGGAGAAAGTGTAACCGACGTAAGCTATATGAGATGAGGGTATAAGAAATCATGACTTATTTCCCTGTGATAACTTCTGCGGAAGGAAGCAAACGTAGAAGCATTGTCGACGATATACTACTTCTCATATTCTTCTTTTTAATTACTTATTCGGCTGCTCACTTAATTTTATATGGAATACCAGAACTAATGGAATACATTAGCAGGACATATAAGGGAATGACCCCTATAATATTGTCATTCGTTTTCTTTCCTCTAGGACTATTATTTGGCGGTATAGGGATAAGGATCTCGTTAATGGCGAGAGGAAAGTCGAAGGAAAAGATAATAGGCTTTATATTCATATTCGTTGGTGCGCTAATGCTCTTATATACATTTACTATAGTTATTGTACTACTTTGGCGTGGATTCGAAAATATCATTAGACGTATATTGCCTATGCTTCTTCAGTATATATTAAATATTGTAAAATTATAAAGACTCAGACTAAGGTTACATCTTTACTAACTTCTCGAACCCCATTAGCTGTGAGAATAATGACTGCGTAAGTGTTTCCACACCAAATAGTACTACTCCACTAATACATATAAGAATAGCTATAGGTACCCATACGGTTTCATACATACCTCCTTGTACTACTTTTATCGCTATAGCATTAAGTATTGCGAGTACTAATACGAAAATAGGCGCCATGACAGCCATAATACCTATAGGTGGCGGATTAAATGGTAATATACCGGCTACTTCCGTTTGCATACTCTGCATACTGGATATTATTGAGTGAAATATTCCAAGAAGTGTGAGCATAAATGACAGGATTGCTGAAAATAGTGTGTGCACTATGTAGATTGTAGACTCAAAGGCTTTGGCCACCTGAACCCTCTGCTTCCTAGCATCAAGTATTCTAAAGGTAGTTTCGCTAAGCACAGTTCCTACCTTAGCTAAATCGCCATGAACGTCAATGGCATCATATAGGACATTAACATTTCGTCTAATCATTTCACTCCAAGTATCTCCAATAAATCTATACCAGCTAACCTTGGGATTTATGTCCATGTTGAATCTAGCTAATAGTTCTTTTAGGTATTTAGTGAGGGGTCCATACTCGCTCCTTAACACTGATGAGAGAGCTGTAGGAACATGTGGTACAGTTGCATAAGTTAATCCAAAGCTTCTAATAAATATAGGGAAGAATGACTCTATTTCTCTAATTTTCTTTTCAATTCTTCTAGCATAGAATCCCGGTATTAATAGGGGTAGTGCTCCGATAGACATTGCCAGGTGAATTTTACCTAATGCAGTGTACGCTATAATTCCTGTTATTATTGATAATACTATACCTATTATGAGGAGAATGCGGTATCTAATTCTCTCTTTAGGATATACATTAAGTGTATGCGTTAATCTATCTCTAGGAAGCATTCTATAAAGTACATATATTAAAGCTGAAAGCGCCGTGCCTACACCTATGAATACAAATAATAGTGATGCTGGCGGCATTGAGAACAGAAAGGTAAATATCATGAACGTTACTACAAGAAATATAGCACTTGATACACCTGACGTATAGACTCCAAGCAACATTTTTGATGCTTCAATAATTCTACCATAATGTGCTTGAAACTCTGTTAGTAGGGCTCTTCGCTCTATGTCCAAGAACATTTCAGGGTCTTCGCCGATATTCAATAGCTCTCCAAGTCTTAGTAGAAAATCTCTAAAGACCTTATTTCTTACATTTCTTATTACTGCCCTTATTGCTCTAGCAAATCCATAACCCCAATCTACAGCGAGAACAGCTATTCTTTTCAATATTGCATCGTATTCACCGTACCCTCCTGCAATAGTTTGTAACTCAAAGAGTCTCTTTTTCGGGGGCTTTCCAGTTGATATAGCATACATGTGAGTTATGAGGTAAACAAGAGTATCATCTACTTCATAAACAACGATTTTCTTCTTAAGCTTGGATATCAATATCCTTGAGACCACAAGTAATAGTGATAGAAGTAATGGTAATGCCCTTATCTCAGGCGGAGCAATAAGTGAAGACGCTATACCTCCAGTTAACGCTGCAATGGATGCTACTAGTATGCGTTTCTCCAAGACCTACACACCTCAATAAAGTAATAGTTTCTACTCTTAACTAAGGCTCTTAGAAACAGCGACCACGAAACGACATCAGGGCCTTAACATTATGATTACTAGTGCTAATATGACTAAGAACAAGTATAGGATTCTCCTTAGAATGTGTATTCTCCTGCCATAGAGTGTTCTATACAGCTTTAACCCAAGTTCACTAAGAGTATAGTATATCGTTCTATTCGTCCCCTGAATTCTCTTGAATACAGGTAGATTTCTTGAAGTAAATCTACTAAGATGACTATCAAGAGTTATTGGTGAAACCCTAAGTTTTGAAGCAAGCTTATCAAGTTGCATTGGCTTATTTTTCCTACCCAGCACTTTTAAACACTTTAACATATACACAACACTTAGTAGTTCTTCGTAGGAGTCATAAAACATAGGCTTAATTGAAGGAATATCAGCGGGTTTTACTTCAGAATCACTTTTACTTATAATGCCCTTTAATGTATGATAAATATTTGAGCCTATCTCTGATAACCGGTACTTACCATTAGTTCTTTCAACAAGTCCCTTAATTTCTAGCTTCCTAAGAGTATCGAGAACTGTTTTTCTCTTCAAGGAGGTTTTTTTGACGATCTCATCTATCGTGAGAGAATTATTATTGAGAACCATAAGTATCCTCAGCTGTGCTGTTGCTCTACTAAAATCAATCATACTGTCAATTCTCCTCAATAACTCGAGTTTATCCATTGGTGAAGTCACTCTGAGCCCCAGGAAGTAATAGAAAACGAAGTACTTTAAACTAGAAGTTAAGGAGCGCCCACACGAATAAAACACAAATCAACCATTACTTTCCTCAATCACCAGCTCTCAAGATCCCAGCTTATGCCCGACTAAAAGCGACTACTGGGCGACTCCTTAGCTATACTTTAACAAAATAAATGCGAGAAGGGTCTCGGCGCCTAAGAGGGTGAAAT
>CAYPZO010000091.1:0-3388 GCA_964415135.1 uncultured Desulfurococcales archaeon
CTAGAGAAGTCTAGTTGCATAATAAGTTGCTCTCTCCATTTTACCTCTAGCCTTAAGCGATATCTCTTCAATCACTGAAGGTGGAGCTTCTTTTAGTTCTATATACTTTTCATCTCTTGCATTATTTAATAGTTCTAGGGCACGATTATTACGAGCAATTAAAACGGTATATCCTAAATAGTTTTCACTAATTCCAGCAGAAATATCTGAAAGAACACCTGTATAGTCTGTACATACTAGGCAACCTGTTTGTAGATGGTATACTATTTCACGTGCAGGTATGCTTATCTTGCCGCATTCATGATATATTGATAGATTCTCTCCTTCAAGCCTTATATCAGTTATATCTGAAGGCTTTATTCCATACTTTGACCTTAAATAACTTAACATTACCTCGTTAGCGAAGGTTCCTAAGCAGAATAAACTTATTAATAATGATATCCTTTCACTAAAATCAGATTCAAGTAGAGGAAACATTCTCATTTGTCCAAGAAATTGTATTTGGCAAGGTAGACCCACTACAGCTATTCTCTTTAACCCCTTTTCTTCAATAGTATCTCTAAGCCTCGCAGTAAATGGAATTATACTCCACTTATCTCCTGCAGCCTCTAATACCTCCTTCTTAGTAGTAGCGACTACTACTTCTCCCTCTAATCCCCTTACTCTCCGTACAGTTACAGCTCCATCTATAATGTTTTTATCGATTAGGTAACAGAGGAATGCTGTTATAGCTCCTCCACTTCCCACTCTTTGCCTCCTGATTTCAGGATCTATAGCTCTGCTTAGATAAACTCCTATGTATTCTCCTAGAGGCTTTTTTGGTGATAGGGGTAGTAAGCTCATGTGAATCTCCTAACTAGAATTTGTGATGCTCGGGGGCATCTCACATAGCAAGTACCACACCTAATACACTTCTCAACTATAAGTTCTGGTCTCCTATCTATAAGTCGTAATGCACCTGTAGGACAGGATAATACACATGCGCCACACCCTACACAAAGACCGGGTAAGACCACATCATCTAGTAAGTCAAATCCACTAAGCCTCTTAACCTTTGCAACAGCCTTAAAGAGCCTTAATTGGAATTCTACGTTCTTTACATATGCTATTAAAAGTGCATTAACTGCTTGAGGTGGTGGTGGACAACCTGGTATGGCGAAATCTACATCAATAACACTGCTAAGTGGCTGAAAAACTCTATGATCAGGCTTAGGCTCTTGACCTCCTCTACAAAAACGTGTTATTCCTCCAAGAGCAGCACATGAACCTAATGCTACAACGACTTTGGCTTTACTCCTAATATTCTTAAGCATTTCAAGTGCATGTACATCATTAATACATATAGAGCCCGTAACGAAGGCTATATCGCAATCTTCAATTTTAAAATCACTGCCTATGTACCTGGTTTTAGCGCAAGCTATGCTTTCAATCAATGGTATAGCTCTTAGAAATGTAACTGCACATCCCTCGCAACCACCTATATCGGCATGAAGCACCTTTAACTTAGTCATAAGCTAACACCTACTTCAACTTAATTAAATGTGTAGTACAGGGAATACAGGGATCGTATAGTCTTGGGATGACCTCAACTATAGAAATGGGTACTCCAAGAGATGTACTTTCAATAATCGGTACGTTGAACATCGTAGGCGTTATTATTCTATACTTTCTTACCCTTCCTTCATTATCTAAAGCAACTTTATGTATGAGGAGTCCTCTAGGAGCCTCGTATACTCCAACTCCCTCTCCTTCCCTGAATACTATTTGGCCTGATCTTAAAGGGGCGCTTATATCTATTATGTCCATGAGCTCAGAAAGCCTAAAGGTAATCAACTCTATTTCTTTAATTCTAGCAACCTGGACATCGAATAAGCTTTTAGCATTAAATCCTCTATATATTGAAAGTCTTGCTCTAGGACCTACCTCTACCTTCTTTCCATCATATAATGCTATAAGTGTAGTAGTTTTCTTAGCTACCTCTCTATCAACGTCATCCTCCATAGGCTTATATTCAGAGTAATGCTTAACAGTAACCTTATCCAAGGATATATTGTATCTATCGCCGTAGAATAGGTGTGAGGCTATGAAATTTTCTGGAGCCCTAATCTTCTTCAACACCTTTATGTGCTCATTCATGTTATCTTCATTTAACACACTATCTCTTAAGTCACTTACAGACTTAACTACTTCAACTAAAATGCGTTGAGCTTCCTTAAATGATGCTTCAGTTGGAGGTCTACTTATGCCTCCAATAACTATTGCAGGTGGGTGTGTGACTGCTGAACCTAATTTAAGCATTATGCTATTAACTTTTTCTAAAAACGATAACATCATCTTTACCATCTTACCATGAAGTTCGGGTCTCAATATATCTTGAGATATTAGTATTGTATGCAATATATGGCTTTGAAGTCTATTTACTAGACCTATAGCCTCTCTAAGTAAGAGGCCATGTCTAGAAGGTAATAGGCCTAGGGCATGTTCAAAAGCTTCTGCAGAAGCTATGCCATGAGCTGCATGACATACGCCACAAATCCTCATTACAGCTTCAACTACAAATATTGGGTTCTTTCCAACAACTAAGCTTTCGAACCCTCTAACAGGTGCTCGAGAAATAAAATAGGCTTTAACTACCTTATCACCATCATGTAAAGCTAAAAATTCTGCTTCACCAGCGATACGTACAAGCTCTTTCCCATATGCTTTAAATGGAATATTCATTTTATCTACCTTATTTACTATAAGCAGCTTATTTAACTAAATGAGGAGTTAGAGATATATCAAGGTAAATGCCTTTTTCAGCACATTCCTTAAGCCTATTCAATATTATTAAAATCATTTCACGAAGCACCTTTCTATTGTCATAGTTTCGTACAATGCATTCAAGTTCCCTCCTAGGTTTAGACTTTAACTCTTTTGCTATTTTAACCATTTTTGGAATTGCTCTAACAATATTATCTACTATGGTGATACTTGCTGCTTGTGCTGTCCTAGATAATGGGTTTAAATCTATAGCTATAACATTTTTACCCATTCTCCTTAAGGCTTCAGTTCTATCACCATCTTCTAAGGGAACTAAAACAGCATCAGCTATGAGTATTCCGCGAGGACTAACTCTTCTTCGCTCACTATGGAGTTCAGGTATAGTAGCTGAAGCATCATCTCCCACACCTAATACCTCGCTAGCGCCATACTCTTTAAGTAGTCTAGCAATCTTCTCTTCCCTTTCATGAGTCCTATAGAATAAATTTACTTCAATTTTAGCATTTACAAGTCTAGCTAACTCAACAATATGCTCAGGTACGAGAACAGCAGTATTACCATTAACCGATATAACCGGATGCTTAGCTAGAAGCATAGAAGCTACAGCTGCCTCCATAGCCTTAAT
>CAYPZO010000091.1:3488-4692 GCA_964415135.1 uncultured Desulfurococcales archaeon
ATGTTAATTGATTTTCTCTATGTATTCTAGCCTCCACCCATTATACTCTATTTCGTGTAGGAAAACGTCTAAGCTATATCTATGCTTTAAGTGCTCCATTAATTCCCGTGAAATACTCTCATCACATACTATTACGCATAAATTCTTCTTAACGTAATATCCTACTACATTATTTCTATACGGTTTAATGGCTTCATCAATGAAGTTTCTTGCATCCAAGCTCAACATACCTACCTTAGCTGAAAAGTAGTTAGAGAGGTAAACGAACTCTTCAATACATGGATTATCTAATAGCTTCTTAAGAACCTCACTACCATACGTAATTATCTTATCCCTATACTTTGTAAGCATTTCAGGCGTTGTCATAAATCTTCCAGGTAAACTAAATGTGAGTACATGAATATCCCTAGTAACGGGTATAAAGACTACTTCACCTACGTCTGGTGCACCAGGCTTAACTCGTACTTCAAGTCCTCCTCCATAGAATTCGGCAATAACGTCGCCAAGCCCTGTAGAGCACTTAACCTCAGCTACATGAGCTACTTGTCCCGCAGCATATGGATTAAGAGGTTTTCTATTAACTATGCTACTAAGGGTCTCTAAGCTAAGTGAAGTACCTAACGATATTGCGCCACTTAACCCGTAACCTAATCCCAAATCCATGGGCGATCCAATGTATATTCTTACATTCTGTAAATTATATGAAGTAAGTACGTAATCTAGGAAGCAGGCATGAAAGCTCTTACCATTAAATAATACCTTGACTTCCTCTTTTTCATTATATTCTGCGGTAATGTTAACTCTAGGTTTAAGGACTAGTCCTGCACCCATAGAGCCTGTCCTTAATTCATCTTCACGTCTGCATATAGTCCAAAAACCAGTTATGTGTATTGGAATTGAAATCTTAACTTTAAACAAATTCATCTACCAATAAGCTTCTTAATATAGTCAAGTATTATTCTTGCAACTTCCTCCTTAGTCATTTTAGGAACTTCACGTACTTCTCCATCCCTTGTAATAATTACCACCTCATTATACTTTGATGAAAAGCCTATATCCCTTCTCGCTACATTATTAGCTACAATAATGTCAAAACCATACCTATTCATTTTATTTAAAGCCCTATCTATTAGCTCCTTATTATCTGTAACGGTTTCTGCAGCAAAACCTACGAGTACTCCATTGAATGCTTTTCTAACATTTG
>CAYPZO010000091.1:4792-6654 GCA_964415135.1 uncultured Desulfurococcales archaeon
CTCTTAACTAAACCCCTAACTACATCAATAGCCTTATAGATTGCAGCACTAGAAGTAACACCAATAACAATACGCTTACCATTAAGACTATGAGACTCACTACATTTTACTTCATAAACCGTATGATACTGATTTAACGACACACCTCACACCGTGATGTAGTGATGTAGTAGAAGGGTCAGCTGGTCGCAGCTTAGCCGCGGCACACTATCATCGATCAACATATAGCCCGTCAATCATCCCTTCAAATTACTCTGAACAGCATAAGGAGGATAAAAATGTACCGTTACATAGACCTCATGGTAGTAAATAATTTATTCTGGTGGTAAAGAGTAGTATCTAGTGGTAATTTTGGTAGTAAGAAAGCTAAGTATAAGTCTCCCCGAAGACTTAGTTGATAAACTTGACAAAGTATGTAAGAGACTAGGAGTAAGTAGAAGTGAATTCATAGCAGATATTCTTAGAGAAAAACTTGGAGAAATAGTGGAGGAGGAGAAGAAGCGTGAATATCCTACTGTACTGTGGAGGTTAAGGTACTCAGGCTACCTAAGATATCGTTCACCGAGATACCCTACTAGGAAGATTAAGGAGAAGTGGATTATTGAGGAGGTGAAAGAGTGAATTGTTGCTCAGATACTATTACTTAGCTGCAGGATATACAACACATGGAGTAAAAATACCTGAAATACCAATAATATACCTTGCACTAAGAATAGGAAAGTACGTAGCACGAGGACCAGCCATAATAGATACAGGATTTGATGGAGGCATATATCCTAGCATAGAGCTAATAAAACTGTTAAGAGGTGTAAAGCCTATAGAAGTAGTTGAATTTGAAACACCCTTCTATGGAGCAACTGAATTCGAAGTATATGAGGTAAACGCATATTTATACTATAAGTACAGGTACTTAGACTTAGGAAAAGCTAAGGTATATGTACCTACACATCCAGAACTACTTATAGATGAAGTAATCATAGGAAGAGAAATATTAAATAAATTAAAGATAACTTTAAACCCCCATTACAAGTTAGTTGAAGTAGAATTCACACAATAGCTACACTAACTATATAAACTACATACCCTCCCAGTAACAAAACGACTCAGGTGTCTAGAAACGTGAACACATATGCAACATTCATTATACGTAAAGTGACAGCAAGTGATCTTGATGAAGTTATAAAGATAAATGAAGAATGCTTACCAGAACATTATCCTAGGTACTTCTGGGAAGAACACCTACGTAGATGGAATGAAGCATTCCTCGTAGCAGAAGTTGATGGAAAAATTGTAGGATATATAATGTGCCGCGTGGAACTAGGATGGGGATTTACGAGAAAGGGAATAATAAAGAAAGGACATGTAATAAGCATAGCTGTTCTACAAGAATATAGAAGAAAAGGTATAGGCAAAGCATTAATGGAGAACGCCATGAAAATACTAAAGGAAAAATATGGAGCACATGAAGTATACCTAGAAGTAAGAGTTAGTAATATGCCGGCAATAAACCTATACAGAAAACTAGGATTTTCAATTGTTAGGGTTATACCAGGATACTATCATGACGGGGAAGATGCATATTTAATGGCTAGAAGTCTATGAGCCGCATTCCTTAAAACCATATATAACCTCAAGCACTAATTCTAGGAAAACATTAGGTTAAGGAATACGAGGTAATGATATATGTCCTTGAAGGACTTTGTACTGATTAGAGTAAGAGCAGGTAAAGTACATGGTCTCCTAGGGAAATACTATACATGGAAAGATAACCCCCCAGAAGAAATAACAAAACTGCCAGTACTCGACGAGAGAATAGACGAAAGAATAAATTTTGTATGGATAGACTCACCAACACCTAAAGT
>CAYPZO010000092.1:0-6622 GCA_964415135.1 uncultured Desulfurococcales archaeon
TAGCCATAATGTATCACCTTAGTTACTTTATTATTCCATGTTCCTTCATGTACATTTGGAGGCTTGATAAGCTCTTAAACATGCCTCCCTTAGCTAACATATATAGCCTTCTATAAGTCCTTCTGTCGATTATCCCCTTGTCTCTTAGATACCTTAGGTATCTTCTAATCTTCCTTATTCTATGCATCCATGCTTCTTTCTTGGACAGCCTTGCTGTTTTCGCTCCCTTTCTCTTGCCATGACCTCTCCTCCTACCCTTCTTTCTCTGTTCATGTCTTATCTTCCATCTACTACGGCTAATGCCTCTAACAGGCTTTACCCCTATTACTCCATCTTTAATGAGCTTCCTAATATCATCCTTAGTAGTTGCCGCTTGAACATCCTCGATTCTTTCAGGGTCAACCCAAATTCTACTTACTCCTACACCAAGTATTTCTGCTGCAAGTCTCTTCTGAATGCTTAAATCCATACCTTACACCTCATTTGCTATTCTAAAGCCCATGCTTTTTGCTTTTTCTAGTATCTGTACGCGTTTACGAAAACCTATGTTACTAGCTATATAAACTATATGAATTGAGGGGTCAAGGGATTCAAGTTCCTTTACGTTATGCACTACTACCGGTTTAAATCCTGAAGGGTGTAAGCCTCTAACTGCTTTAGGCGTCCTATAGCCTACGCTAACAACTGGGGGATAGCCCTTTAGTTTCAATCTCATCTTATTATCTAGTCCTTTAGGCTTCCTCCATGCGTACTGGTTAATGAACTTCGGGAACTTCCACCAGAGGTGCCTTAGGAATTCAGGCTTCTTCCTCTTCATAGATAGCTTTAATCTTAGTAATCTCTGTTTTATTGAATCTAATGCGGGCTTCACTCCATAACACCTCTTTCATAAATGTATATGCCATCTAGGAAGACACGTCTATCATAACCTTTAATTCTAGTTGCTCTTTCAATGTTGGCAGCCGTTTGACCTACGACTTCTATGTCTATGCCTTCAACTATTACGTCGTCTTTTTCAACTCTAACTCTTGCCCCTTTAACTATTTTAGCTATTCTAGGAGCTTTTTCGCCAAGAAAGTTCTCGATTATGACTTTATCTCCAGATACCTTAACTGATATGGGGAAGTGTGAGTAAACTATCTTTAACTTGTATCTATAACCTTTTGTAACCCCCGTTATCATGTTTTCGATATGAGCGGCTATTGTGGGAACTAATGCTTTTTTCTTTCGGTCAGCGAAGTATGTTTCTATAATTACCTTGTTATCCTCCTTTCTTATTATTACTCCTCTAGCATGCGAAAAGTCTTTGGTTATCTCTCCTTTGGGCCCCTTCACTGTTACTTTTAATCCTTCAATTTTTACGACCACTCCTTGAGGAATCTCTACTTCTTCCTCAACGTGAACAACTTTAGCCATAATTGTTCACCTCCGTAATTAGTATACGTATGCTAATAGAACTCCACCTATTCTCTTGGCTAAAGCTTCTCTATGTGTCATAACTCCTTGCGATGTTGATATTATTAATATGCCTATATCTCTTGATGGTAGGTATTTTCTAAGCCAATGAGGCATCCGTTCTAAGTCTTTATATTTTACTGGGAAGCGTGGCTTAATTACTCCACACTTATTTATCCTACCAAGTAATTGTACCTTGATTTTACCCCATCTTCCATCGTCTATATATTCAAATTCGCCAACGTATCCTTCGCGTTGCATAACCCTTAATACTGATATTATTAGCTTGGAGGCTGGCATTATTATGGCTTCTCGCTTACCTCTCATTTCACAGTTATAGATTGTCGCCATGGCGTTTGCTAGCGTATCTAACATAACCATAACGTTCACCTCAAGAACTAATTATACTTCTTAAAACCTAAACTAGGAGCAATTTCTCTAAAACACTGTCTACATAACATTAATCCATACTTTTGAATAACCGCGTCACGCGATCCGCATCTTCTGCACTTTCTTGATCCTTTACCAAACGTTTTATGCTTTGGAGGTCTGAACTTTCCCATGACCTTTCACCTCATGGTACTATTCTTACTCCAAGCTCCTTTTCTAGGAATACCATTGCTTCCTCTCTACTAACCCTATGTCTTTTAGGTATATGTTTTTTCTTACACCTCCTCCTCCTTAAAACCCTAGATCCTGGTCTTTCTAACGTTATTGCAACATCCATACCATATATACCTATTTCTGGATCGTACTTAACTCCTGGAATAGAGATGTGCTCCTTAATTCCAAAAGCAACGTTCCCGTATTCATCGAAGCTTTTAGCACTTATCCTCCATCCAACGGCTTCTAGTGCTTTCTTTAGGAACTTTATTGCCTTCTCCTTCCTTAAGGTAACCATGACTGCGATGTTTTCTCCTCTTCTAATTCCAAATTCTCTTATAGTCCTCTTAGCCCTTCTTGGTACGGGTTTTTGTTCAGTAAGCATTTCTAGTACTTTAAAGGCTTTTTGAAGTCTTTCACCTGAAGAGCCAACACCAATATTGACTGTTACTTTAGCTATTCTAGGCTTAAGCATAGGTTGTTTTTCCCATCTCTTAATGATTTCTTCAACTACTTCTTTTGGTAATACGCTGCTCACTTCCATGCACCCTCAGGTAAGCTTATTAATGGTTCCTCCTTGCCTATGACGAATACGTAGTCTAGTATTGTCTGGAATTTTTCTCCTTTAGCGTCCTCTAGTGTTACTATTGTTCTACGTCTACCCATGCCTTTAACTATGTCGATTACTTTTCCTACTCTTCCTACGTTTCTTCCATCAATTATAATGGCTATTACGCCTGATTCAAGAGGTACATAGCCTAATATTTCTTGGTTGGGTATGGATAGCTTAACCGTTCCTAAGGTCTTGTATACGTCCTCAACGGGGTTTGTGGGATCTTTAACTTTAATTAAGTGGTTTCTACCGTCGTGTAAGTTTAACTGTATATGACCTCCCTTAACAGTTGTCTTGTTCTCTATTCTACATAGCTTAAATGAGGCTTCTTCTCTTGGTATTGGGTGAAGAGTTAAGAACTTCACTGGATATGGTATAAGTCTATAAGTTTCACCGGTAGGTACAATTTCAATTACATCCATTAATCCGACAGGGAACTTGTAGTCTCTTCTTACTTTACCGTCAACTTTTATCTTTCCTTCAGCAATAATCTTTCTGGCTTCCCTAGCTGTCTTAGCATATCCCAATACATCTCTTACTAGAATGAGTAATGGGATAGCACGCTCAATAGGATGAGGACCTGGTTTAGGCTTTACTGTCCATACCCTCTCCTTAACTGGTATAGTCCACCATACAGGTGCTGCATGTGTCTTTAAATGCCTTTTACTTCCCATTCGTGCCATGGCTACTCTCCCTTACCTTCTTTCTCCTCTACTTGTCTTTCCCTAGATTCTTCAAGTTTCTTTAAAAACTCTTCTCTAGCTTTTCTCTTCCTCTCAATTATCTCTTTTCGCTTCGGATCTGATAGGTCTAGCTTAACTATCATAACCTTTGATGGATGTATGGGGTAGTATCTGGGTGTTCCATCAGCTCTCTTAATTGTTACTCCTTCAACATGTATCCTCATGTGCTTGAGGTCTACTTCTACAACTTTTCCCTCATGACCTGCCCAGTTACCTCTAAGAATTCTAACTACATCATTTTTACGTACAGGCAAGCGTTTAATGCCATACTTTTCCCTAAGCTCTGGTGAAAGCATTGCTGTCATAAACTTTTGCCTCTTATGTAGAGGAGCGTTAAAGAATGCTTTACGTTGCTTACTTGGATGAGAAGATTTTATCCAATTCATAATTAAATCACCTTAAACTATCATTGTTGCTAATGCAGCTATACGAGGCCATCTTTCAGCTGCTTCCTTTGCTACAGGTCCATGAATTTCTGAGCCTTTTGGCGTTCCATCAGGTGCTACTATTACTACAGCATTATCCTCGAACGCTACCCATGTTCCATCGGGTCTTCTATAAGGTCTTCTCTGCCTGATTATGACTGCTCTAAGTATTTGTCTTCGCATTTCAGGTGTACCCTTCTTAACGGATACAACAACCATATCTCCTACTCCAGCTGGTGGTATTCTTCTCAACCTACCCTTGTAGCCCGGAACCCCAATGATTAATACTTCCTTTGCACCACTATTATCAGCTACTTTAACATATGAGCCAACCTGTAATCCTGTGTTAATCCTTCTTCGAGGAAATGCTGCTCCTCTTTCCCTCTTAACCATTACTTCTTCACCTCTTCTACTCTACCCTTAACTGCTAATACTACAAATGAAACAGTTTTAGCTAATGGTCTCGTTTCACCTATTATTACTACGTCTCCTACCTTAGCGTTAATGCATGGGGGATTATGAGCGTGAATCTTACTGTGCCTCCTTTCGTACCTCCTATACTTCTTATCATAGTAGAGGTAGTCTCTTCTAACAACAACTGTTCTGTGCATCTTATCACTTACAACAACTCCTTCGAGTATTATACCACGTACTCTAACATTTCCATGCCATGGACATTTAGGGTCGTTACACTTCCTTTGTGGTGGCTCAATACCTGGAATACCTACATTCTTTACTTCAGCTCCCTTTTTACCCATACCCTATCTCCTCTTTCTAATCAGTTTCACCCTATCCTCAGGTCTAGCTAATATTTTTTCTCCTTCAACTTCCACTATACTACCATCTGGTAACGTGAATAAGAAGACTCCACCTTTCTTAAAAACCTTCTTTAACCTACCCTTTGATGCTATAATGAGGAGATTCTTCGTTTCATCAACTACTCTTCCTTCAACGCCTATAAGGGTTTCATCATAATGTTTAACTATCTTAACGTGTAAGCCGATGAGTTCGTGATAAAATATGTTCTTAGGGGTATGTTTCATCTCTTAAGCTTTCCCTGTTTCTTTAACTCTTCCTCTTTCATTATAGTTAGAATTCTTGCAATGGTTCTTCTAATAGCTCTAATTCTACCAGGATTATCTAGTGTTCCCATTTCAGCTTGTAGCCTAAGCTTTACTAACTCCATTCTAAGCTCTTCAAGTTTCTCTTTACGCTCTTCAGGACTCATCTTCCTTATATCATCTGGTTTTAAGCTCAAGCTTCTTCACCCTCCTTTGATTTAGATGTAATTTCCTCTGGTGGCTGCTCCTTTATCTTTACGTAGTCGGCTGTAGGCACTGGTTTAACTATAGTTACTTCAACGCCATAAATACCTGGCTTGAGGAGTGCATGTGCTACAGCTCTATCAACCATGTATGAAACTTGATCTCCAACCTTAAACACTTTACCAGCTCTGATCTTCTCGTATCTAGCTCTTTCACTCGTAAGCTTACCACTAATAACAATCTCGGCACCTAGTGCCCCTGCCTCCATAATTCTTCTTAATGCTACGAATGCCGCTCTTCTAAAGTGGAATCCTCTTTCAAGAGCTGTTGCTAGTCTAAATGCCATAACCCTAGCATTTAGTTCGGGGTTCTCTACGTTAGTAACAGTTATTTGTGTATTTTCTAAGCCAAAGTATTTTTCAAGTATTTGAGCTAGTTTTTTAATCATAGAGCCTCTCTTGCCAATGATAACCGCTGGTCTTTCAGCATAAATAATAACTCTCGTACCAAGAGGTGTTCTCTGAATATCAACACCAGCATAACCAGCCCTATAGAACATTTTAGCTAAAAACTCATCAACTGCAACTCTCTTCAAGGAATGTTCTATAAAATACTTCTTAATATTAACCATAATCCCACCTACTTAACCTCCTGAACAATAACTTCTATATGGCTTAACCTCCTAAACTTAGGAGTAGCTCTACCAAAAGCTCTAGGCATCCATCTCTTAAGTATAGGACCTTTATGTGAAGCAATATGGATTATTCTAAGCCTTGATGTATCTAAGCCCTTATTCTCGGCATTATTTTCAACATTCTCTAATAGCTTTAATAGGTACTTTGCGGCCTTTACGGGGTATCTACCTATAGGCCACTTCCACTTATCAGCAAGCCCCCTCCTATGGGCTTGCTTACCCTTATACCTAAAGAAGGGTACAGGTTCCTTTAACTCAATAACCCTCTTAAGATATTCTTTAGCTTCTTGAAGCATCATACCCCTAATAGCTCTACATACCTCATACATTATCTTAGGAGATACAGGAACATCCCATATCATAGCCTTAGCAGTACGTTCCTCATCTACTACCTTCACCGAGTAATGCCATACGGGCATTTTATCACACACTCCCTCTTGACTTTCCCTGTAAACCACTAAGCATAGGATTATAAAAACATATGCTTTAAAAATTATCTTAACCCAATACACCTAGTACTTAATGTTTAAAGGCTCTAAGTGAGAGCATTTACGGTGAGGATAAATTATGGAGTCCTCCGAGAAAATAACTCTAACAATAATAGCACTAGCATTCACTATCGCATTAGTTGTAATTGCTCTCCCTGTAGCTCTAAAGCTTCTACAAACACAAACCACTACACCAACACCTACACTAAACATAACTACAACTACAGTAACCATAATAATGGGAAACAAGGAGGGATTCATAGTCAAGGACTCTAAAATACTACTACCATACCCTAAGCTTAAAGGTAATATGAGTGTTGAAGAAGCTATAGCGTT
>CAYPZO010000093.1:0-6587 GCA_964415135.1 uncultured Desulfurococcales archaeon
TATTCTCCTAGTTCGAATATTAGTATTTTAACTGCATCTGAAGCTATTTCCATTCTTCTACCACTGCTTACTGTAGGTATTGTTAGTGATAACTCGTATACGATAGAGTTTGGCGATGCTGATAGAAGCTTTAGTTCAGGCTCTATACCAAAGAATAAGTGTTTATGCTTTCTAATGATTTCTCTTATTCTCTCCTCAACCTTACCCATATGCATTGGTGTTATGTTTTTGAATGTTAATGTGAACTTAATTTTTACGTGAGCAGGTAGAACTCTTACTCCTCTTGAAATTATTGTTCTATTGGGTATTTTAACAACTTCTCCTTCAGGAGTATCTATTATGACGTTTGTCAATGTTAATTCTCTGACCCTACCTATTACGATGTTCTTTCCTAAGTCGATTTCGACTATGGAGTCTGGTATGAGATATCTACTAAATAATATTATGTAATATGCTATTGTATTTGTTAATATGTCCCAGGAGGCTATGGCTATCATTAATGCTATCATTAACGTTATTATGTATGTTAGTGTTGGTATACTAGCTAATACGTTTATTATGGCAAGTAAGGTGAGAATGTAGACTAGTGAAACTATTGGTGTCCTTATCTTTCTAGCAATATTCTTGCTTATGCGCTCCTTCCTTACCGCTTTACCTAGGATATGGTCTATTACCTTAATTGTAATGTATGCTACGAGTAGTGTAATGAGTATGCTTACGAGGGTTCTTGTAATAGGGTTTGCAGTTACTTGTTGCCAATACTTATATACTTCTTGAAACCAATCCCAAATATTTTGGTTCATTGCTTTAACCTTTACGTGCTATGTGCTATTTGACTTACTTATCTAAATGCACTAATAAACTCCTCTACCTTATCCCTACGTACTAGGGCTATGACTTCATAACCTGCCTTTAAAACAGTTACTTCATCGGGATCTAATACGTTTTTCCCATCAAATACTGCTATTATCTTTGCGTAGTCCTTGGGGTAGTCTATATCGTTGATACTCCTTGCATTACTTTTATCAAGTTCACTTATAGTTAGTGATATTAATACGTAGTTTCCGCTAAACACGGGTACCAAGAATGTTGATGCGAACTTACCTTCAAGTAATCCCTGAATAAGCTTAGCTATAGTTGATGCTTCATTTACTGGTTGAGCTATTCCATCGCTCTCCATAAGTGAGGCTACTCTTTCATCTCTTACTCTAGCTATTCTATAAGGTACGGCATAGATCTTTGCTAGTAGTGAAACGAACATATTTACTTCATCTCTATCAGTAACGGCTATGACCGCATCTATTTTCCTTAAATCTATTTCCTCGTATAAGCTTGGATCGGTTGCGTCACGTGCTATGGCTAGTACATCTGCCTCTTTAGCTATTATATCGCATTTCTTTGGGTCTTTATCTACAACTATTACTTCATTACCTCGAACTGCTAGCTCCTTTGCAAGTATTCTTCCTACGTATCCTGCTCCAATAATTAATATCCTCATTTACAGCACCTTAGCCTACTGGTTAATGCTTTTCACTAATGTTTTAAAATCTTTAATCACTTGTCATATAGGTAGGTAAATTAGTAATTTTTAATATTCCACATCTCTAATGATGATGAAGGGGGCTAGAGTGTCTATGTTAATTGAGGAACTCTTCGAGATAACCAATGTTAAGGGAAGGCAAATCATAGATTCTAGAGGAAATCCTACAGTAGAGGTTGATGTATTTACACGTGGAGGCTTTGGTAGAGCTACTGCTCCGGCGGGTGCTTCGAAGGGTAAATATGAGGCCTTAGAGCTTAGAGATGGAGGTAAGAGATTTCACGGTAAAGGTGTTAGTAAGGCAGTATGGAACGTAAATAACATCATAGCACCTGCTATCAAAGGCATGGATTGTAGAAGGCAAAGAGATATTGATTATAAGATGATAGAACTAGATGGTACTAAAAATAAATCAAAACTTGGAGCAAATGCTATATTAGCAACCTCACTTGCAGTAGCTAAAGCGGCTGCATCAACTTATGGGATGTGGCTTTACGAATATCTTGGAGGACTAAATGCAAAAACTATGCCAGTTCCATTAATGAACTTCATTAATGGAGGAGTTCATGCTGGTAATAAACTTGATGTCCAGGAATTTATGATAGTGCCTCTTAATGCTGATAGCTTTAGTGAAGCACTTAGAATAGCGGTAGAAGTCTATCACGAACTTAAGCAATTCCTTAAGGAAAGGTATGGTTTTCAAGCAATAAATATTGGCGATGAAGGAGGATTTGCCCCACCTATGAGCAATACCCGAGAGGCGTTGAATGCATTAATTGGGGCTATCAAGAGGGCAGGCTATGATCCTGGAAGTGACGTAGCTTTAGCTCTAGATGTTGCAGCTTCACAGCTATATAGCGATAAAACGAGAACATATAGAATTGATGGCATGAATCTCAAACCTCAAGAACTCCTAGACTACTACATCGAGTTCATAAACGAGTACCCCATCGTGAGCATTGAAGATCCATTCATGGAGGATGACTTTCAGTCATTTGCAAAATTACTAGAAAAGACCAAGAATAAGATATTAATTGTAGGTGATGACCTATTTGTAACAAATATAGAGAGGCTAAGGAAAGGTATCGAGTATAAGTCATGTAATGCCATATTAGTAAAAGTTAATCAAATAGGTACACTTACAGAAGCAATAGAAGTCATCAATGAAGCTAGAAGAGTAAACTATAGAGCCATTATAAGCCACAGAAGCGGTGAAACCGAAGATGCTACAATAGCTCATCTAGCCGTAGCATTTAATACAGGTCTCATTAAGACAGGTGCTCCAGCTAGAGGTGAAAGAACAGCTAAATACAATGAACTATTAAGGATCGAGGAAAGACTTGGTAGCGAAGCTAAATATCCTGGCTGGAAAATACTACCAGGGAAGCCAAGCTAGATGATGAAGGTTAAAAGCGCAGATAAATGAAGAAAGCTGGGCTGCTGAAATCACTTCACAAAAACTCCCATTTTCTAGCAATTAGAAACCCAACAACTTTCCATTCCCAATTAGTTATCTAGGTAATCTCATGTAGTGCTAACTCTTAAAAACACGAGAATAACGTTAGCTTCCATAACAGTAGGAGGTGATAGTATGATAATAACTGTAGATACTTTTGAAAAGTATTTAGGGCAAAAAGTCAGGGACCCTTATGGTAGAATTGTCGGTAGAATAGTAAGCTTTTATAGCGATGTAAGTGGTATAGTATCTCAAGTAGAAATAGAGTTCAAGGAAGACTCATTCGAGACTGTACCTGTATCTAGAATTGAAATAACTAAGGATGGAGTAGTGCTTCTCCCTGAATGGAAAGCAGAGGCACTAGAATTAATAAGACAGTTAGAAAGAGCTAGGAAGAGAGCTCTTGCATTAGAAGAACTTTATAGTAAGGGAGAAGTACCTAGACACGCCTATGATGAATTTAAGAAGAAACTGGAAATAGACTTAAGCAGACTACATGAAAAGTCAAGAGAAGTTAAGGAAATGCTAAATAAGCGCATGGCATCACTAGAAGCAATGATTCTACATCTCGAGAAAGCATTAACAGCCCTAAGAATATCATATATCGCTGGAGAAGTAGGAGAAAGGTCATTTAAAGCAGCATTTGAGCCTCTAAGAAATGCTAGGGAAAAAGCTATTGAGGAAAAGGATGACATTAAGAGAGTTCTTGAAAGAATTAAGAAGTTAGAAGCAGAGCCAATTGAAATTAGAAAAGAAGCAGTTGTACCTACTCGTAAACATGAAGAAAAGAAGGTTGAAACCCCTACTGAGCGTGCCGAGCCCATAGTAGTTCAGGTAGTTGGAGGATAAATAGGAGCCATCGATAGCTAAGGTGATTGCTATGTCTATAGCAACTAGCAGCACAACAGGGATACTAGGAAGACTTGGAGCCATATTTAGCGGTATATTTAGGAGAAAAACTAAGAAGTCAGGAGTATTAGCTGTTAAAATAAGTGAAATTAGATTAAACTTACAATTAATAAAGGAAAAACTCGAGGAAGTTCTTGAAAGACTTAAGAAAAGGAATGAAGAATTATTCAGTAAAGCCATTAGAGCTCATTTAAATAATGACTCTACGAGAGCGGCTATGTATGCTGCCGAGATAGCTGAAATTAGGAAAATGGCTAAGACATTATTAACAGTAAGCTTAGCGCTAGAAAGAGTAATACTAAGACTAGAAACTGTTGAAACATTCGAAGAAGCAGGATTAACGTTAGCACCTGCTCTTAAGCTATTAACTATAGTCAAGGATTACATTGCGGCATTAATACCCGACATATCCGTTAGAATTGATGAAAGCTTATCACTAATGAATGAAGTCATAGCGTTATCAGGAACAATACCAGCTAGAACTATGGACTTTACCGGCATGAATAAAGAGGTAGAAGAGATATTAGAGCAATCAGCTATAGCAGCTGAAAAGAAGCTAAGAGAATCATTCCCTGAACCACCAAAAGACGTAGAAAAACCAATATTCATTACCAGGAAAGCAAAAACCCTAGAAGAACTCATACTAAAACAAGCTGCACCAAGAGTAAGAAACGTTAAGAAAATAACACTAAATGAACTTGAAGAAAAAATACTAGATTACATAAGGACTCATAGGGGCTACTTAGACATAAGTGATTGTGCAAGAATCTACGGTGTGAATAAGGAAGATGTGCTTAAAGCCCTAGAATCCCTTAAGAGAAAGGGTAAGATCAAAATTAAAGTATAACCTATTTTTATGTTTATAATACAGTATAATGAGCTATCTTAGTTAAGTGTCTAGAATCTTTTAACTCTTACCATAGTTCATGAATACAATGGTAGAGTGTGGTAGAATATGTCAGCTGCATATCTTGAGGAATTAGCGAGAAAATACGCTGTTAAAGCTGTTGCTGCAGATCAAAGCGGTGATTACCATGAAGCAGTAAGATTCTATAAGAGAGCTGCAGAAACCCTTGCAAAACTATTAGCTATACATCCGGAAACCCCGTTTAAGCATGTTTATAGGAGAATGATTAAAGAATACTTAAGGAGAGCTAAGTACCTTGAAGAAATAGCTACAAGAAAAATAGCTGTACAAGGCAGTAGTGTTGATGAAGAGGAATATGGTATAGATGAGTTTATGTTAGAACAAAAACCTAATGTTACATTTAATGATATAGCTGATTTAGAGGAAGCAAAGCAGGCAATAAAGGAGGCAATAATATATCCTATTAAGAGACCCGATTTATTTCCCCTAGGATGGCCTAGAGGTATACTTTTATTTGGACCACCAGGATGTGGAAAAACCATGCTTGCCGCGGCTGTAGCTAATGAGGTTGAAGGAGTTTTCTTCTATGTTGATGCTGCCTCGATTATGAGTAAATGGCTTGGTGAAGCCGAGAAAAATGTTGCTAGGCTCTTTAAGAAAGCTAGAGAACTAGCTAAAGAGGGTAAACCAGTAATAATATTCATTGATGAAATAGATGCATTGCTCGGCGTCTTTACTGGTGAAGTTGGTGGTGAAGTTAGAGTTAGAAACCAGTTCCTTAAGGAAATGGATGGTTTACAAGATAAGTCGTTCACATACCACGTATATGTTATTGGCGCTACAAATAAGCCCTGGAAACTCGATGAAGCATTTATTCGTAGATTCCAAAAGAGAATATACATTCCTCCACCGGACTTCAAGGCAAGACTAGAATTGTTCAAACTATATACTAGTAAAATAAGATTAGCTTCTGATGTAGACTTAGAAGAACTTGCAAGAAGAACTGAGGGGTATAGCTCAAGCGATATTAAAGATATAGTTCAAGCAGCATACATGAGAACTGTAAGAGAATTCTTTGAGAAAGGAGGAGTAGGTAACCCAAGACCTGTATCAAAGCAAGACTTCCTAGAGGTGCTCAAGAAGAGAAAGCCTAGTATAGATGAAAAGATGCTTAGAGTATATGAAGACTGGTTTGAGAAGTTTAAAGCACTGTAACGGTCATTGTTTTTCAAATATTATAGTTACAGCTCTTACAGGTTCATATCCGTATTCTTTAGCGATGTTCCTAATCTTATTGACCAGCTCCTGGATTTCTCTTCTCTTATCTTCACCAGATATTTTCTTGAGAAGCTCTAAGGTTTTCTTTCCCCACTGCTTAAGAAATTCATTACTGTTAATCCATTTCCCTAGTATAATCTTATCAAAGAACTTTACATTAAACCCTCTACTTACAATTCTTTCGACTAATTCTTCTACTTTCCTTAACCCCCACAACTTTGCTCCATAAACATACTCAATAGCTTTATGGTAAGCTAACTCAGTTAAGAAAACCAGCTCCTCTGCAGGATTTCTGTACTCCTCCAAAACTTTATCAATTACAAGAAATGAAGCTCCATCAACTAGAACCCTCCAAACTTCACGGATAATATCATTTATCTTAGACTCTTCCACCTCATGAAGAACTAATATAGATACAATACCATGTACTGATGAAGACCTTATGGGTAAACATGAAATATCGCCACATATGAAGTCAATGATGCAATCCCTGCATAAATCTTTAGCTTTTAACAGTTTATCAAACTCTACATCAA
>CAYPZO010000094.1:0-6523 GCA_964415135.1 uncultured Desulfurococcales archaeon
ACCCTTAATACACTTAGGATTCAAAGAACCAACCCTACCACACCTAGGACAAACAACCCTCACATGAGACACCAATAAATAAGTGAAGAGCTCCAGTAAGCGAACCCCCTAGTGCACAATATTTAATAGATCTAACATCCGTAGCTACGATAAGGATACATAGAGACAAGGTTAGTACTATTGAAAAACTATGTATTTGGTACCTATATGAACCTGAGTCCTTGGATATAAGACTTAGCGAAGGGTGTTTTAAAGGACATGAAGCGTTATCCAGGGGAATTACCCTTGCAATTGATGTAGGACCACTTATAGCATCTAGAGAATTATTGAAGTCCATATAAGAGTCAAAGAATTTCTAGATGCACTCGAACACCAATTAAAGGGATTATACATGTTGATTGATGATTTAAATAAGGCTCTTAGAGACCTTGAAACCGTGTATAGATTTCTTAAGGGTAAAGGATCGACTATAGATTTATATGCTGATATGTTATCTGGAATACCATCAGAAAACCTAGATAGATGTTATAGTATAGTAGCACAAGTAGTAATTGAAAAGATCGATAATCGTGACGCGATATTGAGGTACTTCCATAGCTGTCTAGGTCTTGATAAGGCTCTTAATTATTTAAACCTTGTTCTTAGAGACTTAGAGAAAGCTATAAATCACGTAGTAGAATACGTCACAATGTTTAATAGCCTAAAGAGCGTACAAAAAGAACTACAATATACCAGAAGAGCTTTGATCATATCATTTGTATCGCTTATTCTAACTTTATTATGGTACTTAGGTTTATTTAGGTAGAATAGAAAGTCCTACGTGCTTCAAGGCCGAGCGCACAATCCGTGATACGGGTCTATAATCTCATAACTCATTACTTTAATGCACTAATTAATTCTAATAATTTTTCTTTTAGTTCTTTTGGTATTGGTATTAGTTCTATGTTGTCTTTTAGGTTTAGTGGTTCGAAGATGATGCGGTTTGCTATTACTTTTACCTTGAATTTATCTCCGTCTTTTATTCCTAGTTGTCTTGCTATTGCTGCTGGTATTGTTGTTCGTACTGAGTCTCCACGAGACTTCGTTGCCTGAACTATGAAGCCCTCCTCAATCTTAGTTAATGTTATAGTGTTATCCTTGACCTCTATATCATAGACTCCTTCGTCAATATCTCTAATCCATAGTCTTAGGATGTTTCCTGTTCTTACTATTTTTGCTTCATTTGAGCTTGGGTCTAGGGTTAGGGTTATTGTTGGTGGTTTCTTTTCTACCTTGAATGTTAGTCCTGGTTTTAGCCATGAGTGAGCTCGAGCTATATCTAAAGGTATTGCTAGAATACAATATCTTCCAACACCCTTAGGTCTAAACGCAACAGGCACGAGAAACTCCCCTTACATTTCCTAGTGAATACGAGTAGTAGGGTTCTAGAAAAGTGTTTCTACAAAAAAGCTTACAGATAGTTAATGTCTACTTCTCTCTTGCTTCAATGAATGTTACTATGTATTTATTCATAGTTGTTGTCCAAGGCCATGGTGTAGGTGTTCTTGGAGCTTGTGATACCGTTGCAATAACTTCCACATTACCTATTTCTGCAAGGTATCTTACAGGACTAATTCTCTTAACCTTAACATTTATGGGCTTACCAAGAATTTTCCAAATAGCTTTAACTACAGCTTCTCTAGGATTATAAGCCTCAACACTCCAGGCAAACCTAAACCTAGACCTAAGGTTCTTGGACATATTCTTGCCCCGTTATTTATCTGTAGGCTTACAGATATATAAATTTTACTACAAATAAGCCTATAGATAGGTGCTTAATGAATTGAAATGAGAACTACATAAAAGTTTTATTTCAGAAAAGGTAGTTTTTATAAGGAATACATGAGTGAGTAATAAGGTAGCATATATAGAGTGTATATGAGTTTAGGGGGGTTTAATGTGGATTTCATAATGCGTT
Source organism: uncultured Desulfurococcales archaeon (assembly GCA_964415135.1). Lineage (GTDB taxonomy): Archaea > Thermoproteota > Thermoprotei_A > Sulfolobales > WANQ01 > CAYXRT01. The sequence goes on from CAYPZO010000094.1 coordinate 1,958, forward strand.
TACCTAGGACAAAAGATGAAATTTATGATCGTGAAACAGGTAAAGCGATTAATGCCTCTCTCCAGGTTCTAACATGCCCTCTTCCTTAAACTCTTTTTCAAGACTTGACCTTATTACTTTGTAGTTCATTAGTTATAGATATTATTTTCTGCTTTAGTTCTAGTGCTTTCTTTCTTCTTTCCTCCTCTAGCTTCTTTTTCTCTGCTTCCTTGGACTTATCATAAAACTTCTCTATCCAGCTAACAATTAATTCGCGGAACTCTCGGGGTCTAGTACCCGCAAAGGCATCAAGCTCTACTACTAAAGGCTTTACACCATGTTCATCGCAATACTTTAACCACTTCCTATAACGTGAATCCCTTCTAACGCGCTCTGCTCGATCATCATCAGGTGGTATAGCTGGTAGACCATATTTATTGATTTGCTCGGGATACATAGCAATTCGGATAAACTCTGCCGATGCTCCATACTTTTGTACTTTTACCTTATAGTCTCTTTCAATAAAGATCCCAGAGGGGTCAAAGTCTGTTAGTACTAGAATTACTGGTTTCTTATCAGCTAACATCATGGTCTTAAGTACCTTTGCTGCCTCATTAAGTTTAGTGACTGATGAAAAACCCCTCGATGGAAATGCATCTACTTCATATTCCTGGGCAATTAAATCTACAAGCGTTATTGTTTCCTTTTCAATCCATAATGCAACATAATGTGATTGGTTATACCAGCGTGGTAGTTTCCATATGGAGTTTTCTAGCTTATCAACTATGTATTCTAAGTGCCATAGCACCCATTCCTCCATGTCCTCTGCAGTATAGCTATAATATCGCTTATATTCCCTAGTCCTATCAGACAATACGTCTATTTCCCCCGTTCTTTCCCTGTATCGAGCATATTTTTCAGATAACTTCTTGTATGCATTTTGTGAATGTACAATTAACCCTTCGCTGTCTGCAGCCCAATAGAATAGAGCTCTTAGTGTAGGCTTTATCCCATACTTTGTAATCATTTCCTTAGCTCTCTCATGAACTCTTCTACACACATCATTCCACGATCCCTTCAATACCAAGGTACTTCGAGCCATACTCCCATCCTGTGGGGACTAGTCCCCAGTCTTTATTCTCTTTCTTGAATCTGCTTTTAAATTTTAATCTTGAACAAGCCTTGATGAGTTCACAATTGGTAAAGGAATTATATTGAAGCTATAGGATAGAGCTTGAAAATATGAACTAGGAATGAGTTTAGCAGATAGAGATTAATTGAGGAAGAGATGTTTCTATTAAAATGCTTTCAGTTATAATTATGCTCTCATATTTGTGCTAGTTTTAGGTCTTTTTCTAGTATTGTTTTTGCTTCTGTTGGTATCCATGAGCTTATTGTTATTATCCATTGTCTTCCCATTCGCTTAACCCTGATAAAGCCCATGAGTTCTAGGTCACCAAGAACGTCTCTTAGCCTTCTTTCGCTTAGTTGCTTTAGTCCATAGCTTGGTGCTAACTCGTTGAATTTTGAGTATGCTTCTCCAACACGTTTAGCTCCTTTAAGTATTGCTAGGAGTAGGAGTTTATGTGCTCGACTAAGCATTCTCAGCGATGATTCAACGTACGATACTTCTACAAGCGTTCTAGCTTTATCTATATGCTCAACTATTAGCTTTGGAGAATCCTCTAATATTGCTTGTTTAAGGCCCTCTCTTAGGAGATCAATTGCATACCTTGCATCGCCTCCTTTTTGTGCTGCTAGTGCTGCTATGTATTTTAATGCTGCTTCATCTACATAGCTTTCATAGTCTTCTCCTATAGCTTCCTTAGTCCTCTCAAGAATTATTGAGTATATTTCGTCTGCATTATATGGTGTAAAGAGTATTGTTCTTGGCTTATAGCTTGATTTAACGCGACTATCTCTGATATAGTCTAGTAGGTTTAACCTATTGCTTATGAGTATGAGTCCTGTTTGAGGTCTCCTAGATAAGTAGTATAGTAGGTGGTCGCTTTTCTCATCACGTGTCATGAATTTTTCTGCTTCATCGAGTACTATTATACATGGCTTTGGTAATTTTGAGTCTATTTCATTCCATAGGGGGGCAAAGCTTAAGCCCCATTTACGTTTCCCTAATACCATTTCTCCAAGAGCAACCAGCGTACCATAGGCTGTCGATTCGGCTATTAGGTATACGTGGTCTATACCTGTATCTACAAGAGCTTTACGAACGGTGACAGTCTTCCCGGAACCCGTAGGTCCTAGGATAGCTAAATGTGGTGGAGGGAAGCCATGCTTCATAAGCTTAAACTCCTTGATAAGCTCACTATACTCCTTCTCACGATGAGGAAGACGTGGAGGGATATAATCATGAGTTAATACCTGGGCATTTCTAACAACTACCAAACCCTAAAAACCTCCCTGAACCTCCAAGAAGGAAGAGAGAAGAGAGAGTATAAAACACTTACTGCCCCTAACACCCATAAAGACCCCCCTACACCCCTACTTCCGCTAATCATGAAGCATTCATAAAGAGTATTGAGTAGTACTAAAGATAGTCTTTAATATGAGTATTACAATCATCTAACATATTAGTTATTGAGATTCATGGAATGTACCATTCCCTTAACAAATTTATAAATTATCGGATAGTATTCTATTCATAGGTGAATCCTTGAAACCTGTAATCTCCGCAATCTCTATTAAGAATTTTAAATCACTAAGAGATACTGGACCTCTTAATCTAAAGCCTATAACACTCTTGGTGGGTCCCAATAGTAGTGGAAAATCGGCCTTACTTCAAGCACTATTATTACTAAAACAAACATTGGAAAGTAGAAATATACTTACACCACTGGTAATTAGAGGTAAATACGTAAATTTAGGTTCTTATAAAGACATTATTTTTCAACATGATATTAATAGGTCTATAGAGATATCATTAATGTTAAACTTTTTTAGAAGAGCATCAATATATGAAGATATTCCCCAAGAAGCATTAATGAAGTTTAAAATAGGGTATAAGGAGGGACAATTAACTATTGAGGCTATTGAATTTTCAGTTCCAGAGAGACATAGCAGTATAAATATCCTTAAAGAAGAGAAAGTTAGAATCAAATATAATAATTTAATTAAGGAAATGTCATTTCGTGATTTTAAGAGATTAACCTGGGGGTTTAGAAGAAACTTTCTATATATACCCTCACCTGTACTGTCTGGATTAAGCGATTTATTATCAGAATTAAGTGAGGAGGAACGAAGAAATATTAGAGAACTATTACGAACTTTCAGAAGATTCTCCATTGCCTTTGAAGAACTCTTAGTAGGGAGAACTTATTATATAGGTCCTTTAAGAGAATATCCACAAAGATACTACATAGCTTCAGGCGAATATCCTAGAGATGTGGGTTTAAGAGGAGAGCATACCGTAGAAGTTATATACTTTGATTTTAAACGCCAAAGAGAAAAATTCGAAAAACTCAAACACTGGTTACGAAAAATGGATATAGCTGCCGATATTAGGCTCAAATCCATTGCTGAAGGAATATATGCATTAACCGTATTTGACCCCAATCTTGGCATAGAAGTTAACTTAGCAGACATAGGTTTTGGCGCATCACAATTATTACCAATCTTAGTCGAAGGAATATATGCTAAGAAGAATTCTATATTCCTAATAGAGCAGCCCGAAATACATTTACATCCAAGATTACAAGCAGCATTAGCTGACTTCTTCATTGAAATGGCAAACGAAGGAAAGCAACTTATCATAGAAACACATAGTGAACACATTGTTCTTAGACTTCAACGCAGGATAGCTGAGGGTAAAATATCAAACGATAAAGTTGCTATATATGCCTTTGAACCATCCAAAGATGGAACAAAAATAATACCTGTTAAGATAGATGAATATGGAAGAATAAAGTCATGGCCAAAGGGCTTCTTTGAAGATGATTTAGAAGAGGCGTATTCTATTCTTGAAGCTATAGGATCGCGAATAAGGGGGGAAAATGTATCTGGTAATTGATACTTGGGTATGGAAAGCAGCACAAGAAGGAAAAAACTATGATTCTTTGATGTTGCTTGCCGGAATAGCGAGAAAAGCGCGGAAATGTAGATTTAGACTGATTATTGATTATGATAATGAAATATTGGAAGAGTATAAAAAGCATCTTAAGGATAATATAGTTAAGAAAATATTTCTAGAACTTGTAAAAAGAGGGAAAATTGAACATAAGCCAAAAGCCCCTATAGTGATTAATGATTTTGATAAAGATGATTTAAAGTACATTCAAGTTGCTGTCACTATTCTAAAACATAACCAGGAGGTATACGTAATTAGTGGTGATAGCGATTTTATAGAGCTTAGAAAAAGAATAAAGGAACATAATGATATAACGCTAAGAGAGTTAAGTAAAAAGATTCTTACACCTGAAGAAGCGTTGAGTAAAATAAATCTGTAGTTTAGTTACATATAGATTATACTTAGGCGAATTCCAAACCAATAACACCCCCACCCCCCTATTTCCGGTAACTTTCATTTCCGGTATTCATGCCTTGGTTCAATCCTAACACATAGTAGTATTACTT